>JAEWJX010000004.1 GCA_023386365.1 Actinomycetes bacterium
CGACGACGGCGTCGACACGACCACCTCACCCACCTGGACGGTGCGCACCCCGCTCGCCGTCACCCCCGCAGACGACACCTTCACACGCACCCTCGCAAGCGGCTGGGGCCGTACCGACAGCGGACACGACTGGACGCTCTCGAGCTCCGCGACCTCGTACTCCGTCGACGGGACGAGGGGCAGGATGACGGTGTCCGCCGGATCCGGACGCGCAGCCCGTCTCGCGACCGTCTCGTTCGCCGACGTCGCGATCACCACAGAGGTCGCGATGACGCCGGCAGCCACCGGGTCCGGCACCTACGTCTCGCTCATGTCGCGCCTCAGCGGTTCGACCAGCTACCGGGCGAAGCTGCACTTCGCGGCGGGCGGGGTGGTGAACCTGTTCCTCACCCGGTTCTCCGGCACCGAGACGACGTTCACCTGGCAGCGGGTGCCCGGCACGTTCGCCGCCGGCACCCCGATGCGGGTGAAGTTCGAGACCACCGGGTCGTCGCCGACGACGGTGCGGGCGAAAGCGTGGGCGGCGGCCGGGAGCGAGCCGACGGCGTGGCTGGTGACGGCGACGGATGCGACGGCCGGGCTGCAGGGTCCGGGTGCCGTAGGTGTCGACGTGTACCAGTCGGGCAGCGCGACGGGCGTCGCGACGCTGAACTTCGACCACTTCACGGCGGTGCCGGGCGGCGGCACGCCTCCGCCGGTGAACGCGCCGCCGACGGCAGTGATCGGCGCCCCGGGGATCACCGACCGCACGGTGAGCGTGTCGGGAGCCGGTTCGACCGACTCCGACGGCACGATCGCCGCGTATGCCTGGAACTTCGGCGACGGCACCACCGCATCCGGAGCCACCGCCAGCCGCACCTATGCCGCCGACGGCACCTACACGATCACCCTGACGGTGACCGACGACGACGGCGCCACCGCCACCACCACCCGTAGCGTGACGGTCACCGGCGCTCCGCCCCCGAACGCCCCACCCGTCGCCGCGATCGGCACGCCCACCATCACCGACCGCACCGTGAACGTGTCGGGCGCCGGTTCCAACGACTCGGACGGCACCATCGCCTCCTACGCCTGGAACTTCGGCGACGGCACCACCGCATCCGGAGCCACCGCCAGCCGCACCTATGCCGCCGACGGCACGTACACGATCACGCTGACCGTGACCGACGACGACGGCGCCACCGCCAGCACCACCCGCAGCGTGACGGTCACCGCACCGCCGCCGGCGGGCGTGCTCGTGGCCGACGACTTCGGCCGCACGGTCGCGAACGGCTGGGGCACCGCGGATGCCGGGGGCGCCTGGACCTTCGGGTCGACGGCGTCGCGGTACGCCGTCGCCGACGGGGTCGGCCAGCACCGGCTCACCGCGCCCGGCCAGAACGCCGACACGATGGTGACGGCGACCACCGGCACCTCGACCGAGTTGCGCGCCTCCGTGTCGTTCAGCCGCACCGCCGCGGCGGGCACGCTCTACGCGTCACTGATCCCGCGCGCGGTCACCGCGAACACCGATTACCGGCTGCGAGTGGCGATCGCGTCGAACAACCGGCCGGTGCTGATCCTGGTGCGCACGGTGGGAGGCGTCGAGACGACGCTCGGCTCCACGACGCTCAGCAATGTGACCGTCGCCGCGAACACCTGGTACTCGGTGTCGGTGCGGGCGGTGCGATCGGGCGGCACGACGACACTCACGGCGAAACTCTGGATACGGGGCGCGGCCGAGCCGACAGCCCAGCTCACGGCTGCGGATGCGACGGCCGCCCTGCAGACCGCTGGCTATGCGCGACTCAACAGCTACGAGTCGGGAAGCGCGACGGCTCCGATCACGACGTCCTGGGACGACGTGCGCTTCACGAGCGTCCCCTAGCCCCGCCCCCACACCACGCCCGCAACACGGGGAGGGGTCACAAAGTGCTCGAGACACGCCGCCTTTCGAGCGGTTTGCGACCCCTCAGGCGGCAGACGCCACCGCGTTCAACAGCTGGGGCAGGATCAGGCCCGGGTCGACGCGGTTCGTGAGGAAGATGGCACAGGCGCCCGCGCCGTCGGCGGCGCTCGGCTGCATCCAGAACTCGGCGCCCGCCCAGCCGCCGTGGCCGTACGCGTCGCGGCCCAGCATGCCCGGCTGACGGCGCAGCAGGTTCCAGCCGAGCCCCCAGTCCTGGCCGCGGTCGGCGGTGTACGGCGCGAGGCGCGGGATGTCGTCGGTGCGCGAGGTGAGCGACGCGGCGAGCCCCAGCGGGGTCACCAGCCGGCCGTCGTCAGCGAGCAGCGACGACCCGATCGCGAGCAGATCCTCGGCACGCCCGAAGAGGCCCGCGCCCGCGTGGTGGAAGCCCACGAACCGCTCCATGTCGAAGTCGCCCGCGTTGTGCACCCGGTGGGGTTCCGCGACCGGCTCGAACGTCACGTCGGAGACACCGACGCCGGCGACCATCGTGGCGAGCTCATCCTCGAGTGTGCGCCCGGTCGCCGCTTCGACGAGCTCGCGCACCCCCTGGAAGTTGAGGGTCGAGTAGCGGCTCATACTGCCGGCCGCGAAGTCGCTCTCCGCGGTGCGCAGGTGCGCCGCCGGCCCCTCCACCGCATCCATCGCCGGCTCGGCGAGGCCGCTGGTGTGGCTGAGCAGGTGGGTGAGCGTGACCGGCGCCGGGTCGAACCCGGCGCGCTCCGGAACGAACGAGTCGAGCCGCGCACCGGGGGTGATCAGCCCGCGCTCGACGGCCCGCACGGCGGTGAGCGCCACCAGCGGCTTCGTCACCGAGAACAGCGGGAACACGTCGTCGACCTTCGTGGCCCGGCCCCCGTCGGAACCGAACGCCCGGATGTCGACCACGCCGTCGCCGGTGGCGATGCCGAGCACCGCGGTCGGGACCCGTCCGCTGTCGACCTGCCGCTCGGCCCACGCGAACGCCGCCTCGTACCCACCCATCACGCACTCCTCTCGGCCGCGGACTCACCGCGGACCATCCCCAGCACGACCGCGGCGCCCAGCGCCGCGCATCCGGCCATCACGGCCCCGATCGACACAGCACCGGCTGGCCCGATCACGGCCACGAGCGGCGCCGACAGCGCCCCGAACACCATATTCGCCGCGCCCAGCAGCGAGCCAGCGGTTCCCGCGCGGAGTCCGTGCTCTTCGAGCGCGGTGGCCTGGAGGGTGGGCGACACCACCCCGAACGCGGTCGTGAAGACGAACAGCGGCAGCACGAAGCCGACGACGCCCACATCGGGCACGACGAGCGCGATCACCACGATCGACGCGGCCGTCGCCGCCAGCACGACGCTTCCCGCGCGCAGCACCCGACGCATCCCGCGCCGCGGCGACCAGCGGGCGCTGAGCTGGGCACCGACGATCATGAGCAGCCCGTGGCCGCCGAACAGGATGGCGTAGCCGACGGGGGTGATGCCGTAGACCTCCTGGAACAGGAACGCCGACGACGCCATGTAGGCCATCATCGCCGCCCACTGGAGTCCACCGGCGAGCAGTACCGCCACGAACACGCGGTCGCGCGCGAGCAGCCGGTAGTCGTCGACGAGTCGCGTGCCGGCGCGCAGGGCCCGCCGCTCGGGCGGATGCGTCTCGCGGCGGGCGAGCACCCCGACCGCCGCCACCAGCAGCGCGAGCGCGTAGACGACGAGCACCCCGAAGATGCCGCGCCAATCGACCACCTCCAGCAGCAGCGCGCCGAGCGCAGGTGAGGTCACCACGAAGAAGCCGTTCACCAGCTGCAGGCGGGCAAGCAGCCGCACCATCGCCGAACCGGATGCGGCATCCCGCACGATGGCGAGCACGATCACGGAGCTCGCCGCGGCACCCGCCCCCTGCACCACCCGGGCGGCGATGAGGGCCTCGATCCCGGGCGCGAACATGCACGCCACGGTCGCGACCGCGTACAGCACCAGCACGGTCACGAGCGGTCGCATCCGCCCCACCCGGTCGGAGAGCGGACCCGCCGCCAACTGACCCGCCGCCATGCCGAGGAAGGCGCCGGTGAGCGTCAACTGCACGAACCCGGGCGTGGTGGCGAGCTCACTGCGGATGTCGGGGAACGCCGGCAGGTACAGGTCCATCGTGAGCGGCCAGGTGGCCATGATGGCGCCCAGCGTGACCAGCATGGGCAGGGTGAGCGGGTGCCCCGCGGGGCGGGGGCTACCAGGCATACGCCTCGGGTGCCGGCGCGCCGGGGCCCGGCCAGATGGCGTCGAGTTCGGCGAGCACGCCGGCGTCGAGGGTCACGTCGAGGGCGGCGAGCGCCGAGTCGAGCTGCTCGATGGTGCGCGGCCCGACCACCGGTGCGGTGACCACGGGCTGGTGCAGCAGCCACGCGATCGCCACCACGCCCGGCGCGATGCCGAGTTCGGCGCAGAACGCCTCGTAGCGTTCGATCGCCGGGCGGCGGGCGCCGAGCGCCTCGAGGCTCGACCGCGAGCGGTCGGTCTTGGCGAGCACCCCGCCGAGCTGCCCGCTCGCGAGCGGCGACCACGGCAGCAGGCCCATCCCGTAGTGCTCGGCCGCGGGGACCACCTCGAGTTCTACGACGCGCTGCGCCAGGTTGTACACCGACTGCTCGGTGACGGGCCTCGGGTAGCCGGCCTCAGCGGCGATCTCCTGGTAGCGGGCGAGGTGCCAGCCGGCAAAGTTCGAGGTTCCGAGGTAGAGGATCTTGCCCTGCTCGCGCAGCGTCGCGAAGGCGCTCATCACCTCGTCGACGGGCACCTCCCGATCGATGTGGTGCATCTGGTACAGGTCGATGCGGTCGGTGCCGAGGCGGCGCAGCGACGCGTCGACGGCGGCGCGGATGTGCAGCGCCGAGAGGCCGCGGTCGTTGGGGCCGGGCCCCATGTCGCCGTGCACCTTCGTGCCGATGACGAGGTCGTCGCGGTTGCCGCGGGCCGCCATCCAGCGACCCAGGATCTCCTCCGACTGCCCGGGGAGGTCACCCCAGGGGGCGCCGCCGTAGACGTCGGCCGTGTCGATGAGGTTCACGCCGGCCTCGACGGCCCGGTCCATGATGGCGAACGAGGCGTCCTCGTCGATGACGGGGCCGAAGTTCATGGTGCCGAGCGCGATGCGGCCGACGCGCGCGCCGCCGCGCCCGAGCCGGATGTACTGCATCAGGCCGCCCCGCCGTCGCGCACGAACGCCCAGCCGTAGGCGCCGAGCTCGCGCGCCGCATCCGTCGACCCGGTGAGCAGGTCGGTGCCGGGCACGTTCACCGTCACCGGCTCGGTGCCGTGGTTGATCACGGTGACCAGGTCGCCGCGGCGGGCCACCTCGACCCACTCCGGCAGTCCGGCGATCTCGGGTGCAACGCCCGCCTCCTCGGCGAGCCAGCCGAGCAGCGCGGTCATGCCGGCGTCGTCGGGGATGGTGGCGAGGTAGTAGCCGAACCCGTCACCGGATGCGCGGCGGGTGAACGCGGCGCGACCCTCGGTGCGACCCGAGGTGTAGGCGCCGAGCACCTCCGCGTCGATCACGATCAGCTCCTCGGCGAGGAACTGGCCGGTGAGTTCGCCGACGGGGCTGGCGAACGCAGCCGACGACTGACCGGGCCCGCCGGATGCCGACACCACGGCGACATCTCCGGCGGACTCGGCGGCTGTGGCGGTGGCCGGGGGCACCAGCGCACCGAAGTCCTCGATGGCGACGCCGAGCACGTCGCGCAGGCCCACGAGGTACCCGCCCTCGCGGAAGGCGTCGTCCTCGTCGACCACATCACTGAACGCCGAGACGAGCAGACGCCCGCCGCCGCGCACGAAGTCCGACAGGTTCGCGGCGCCCGCGTCGCCGAGCATGTACTGCTGCGGCACCACGACGAGCGCGTAGTCGGCGAGGTCGCTCGTGGGGAGCACGATGTCGACCTGCAGGTTCTGCCGGTGCAGTGCCGCATACCAGCGGTGCACCAAATCGGAGTAGTCGAGCACGATCGGGTGGTCGCTGTTCGAGATCGCCCACCAGTTCTGCCAGTCGAAGACGAGCGCGATGCGTGCGCCGCTGGGGCCCGCCTGCAGGTCCGGCAGCTGGGCGAGTTGGCCGCCGAGGGCGACGGCCTCGCGCCAGGTGCGGGTCTCGAGGCCCGCCTGCGGAACCATCGAGGAGTGGAACTTCTCGCTTCCGCGACGGGACTGCCGCCACTGGAAGAACATGATGCCGTCGGCGCCGCGTCCGATGGCCTGGGCGGAGAGCGCCGCCATCTGGCCGGGCGCCTTGGGGGCGTTGGTGGGTCGCCAGTTGAGCGCGTTGGTGGACTGCTCGGTGAGGATCCACGGCACGCCGGGCTTCAGCCCCCGCATCAGGTCGCGCGCGAACGCCGCACGACGGAACGAGAACGGGTCGTTCGGGTCGGGGTAGTTGTCGTCACAGACGACATCCACCTCTTCGGCCCAGCGCCAGTAGTCGGCCGGCGGGAACGCCCCCATGAAGTTGGTGGTCACCGGCTGGGTGGCGCCTGCGGCGCGGATGATGTCGCGCTCCATCGTGTACAGCCCGAGCAGGGTGTCGGAGGTGAAGCGCTTGAAGTCGAGCACGCTCGTCGGGTTGATGGAGTACGGGGCCTTCCGCGGCGGCACGATCTGGCTGAACGCGGTGTACTTCTGCGACCAGAAGTCGGTGCCCCAGGCGTGGTTGAGGGCGTCGATGCTGCCGTACTTCTGCTGCAGCCACACCCGGAACGCGTCGCGGGCCGCATCCGAGTAGTCGTAGTGCAGGTGGCATCCGTACTCGTTGTTGACGTGCCACATCGCGATCGCCGGATGCTGCGCGTAGCGCGCGGCGAGCGCGGACACCAGCTCGGAGGCGAGGCGGCGGTAGACGGGCGACGCCGGCGCGAAGGCCTGGCGGCTGCCGGGCCAGAAGGTGGAGCCGTCGGCGTCCTGCGGCAGCATCTCGGGGTAGGCCTCGGTGGCCCACGGCGGCGGCGACGCGGTGGCGGTGGCCAGGTCCACCTGGATGCCGGCGCCGTGCAGCAGGTCGATGACCTCGTCGAGCCACTCCCAGTCGAAGACACCCTCGGCGGGCTGGATGCGCGACCAGGCGAAGATGCCGAGGCTCACCATGGTGACCCCCGCCTCCTGCATGAGGCGCACATCCTCGCGCCACACCTCCCGCGGCCACTGCTCGGGGTTGTAGTCGGCTCCGTAGTGCATGGTTCTCCAGGGTGTGCGGGGTCGGCGGGACGTTCGGACAGATGTGGTGTGACGCGGTGCGTCAGCGGGTGCGAGTCGAGGCCCGCACGGCGAGTTCGGGCACGAACCGTGCCTCGACGGGGTCTTTCTGCCCGCCGAGGTGGTCGAGCAGCAGTTGGGTGGCGCGGGCACCCATCTGCGAGGCCGGTTGGCGCACCGACGTGAGCGGCACGACGGCGGCGGCCGCGAACTCGATGTCGTCGTAGCCGACGAGGGCGATGTCGTCGGGCACCCGGATGCCGTTGCCGACGAGCCCCTGCAGGAGGCCGAGGGCAAGGTGGTCGTTTCCGGCGAAGACGCCGTCGGGGCGGTCGGCGGGGTCCATGCGGGCGAGGCGTTCGCCGAGTTCGCGACCGAGGCCCGTGTTGAGGGTCTCGGTCTCGATGACGGTGACGCGGGTGCCCGCGGCGGCGGCCACCTCACGGAAGCCGGTCATACGTTCACGCATCTGGGCGCGGGATTCGGGACCCCCGATGAACGCGAGGTGCCGGCATCCACTGTCGACGAGTTCGCGCGTGGCGAG
Organism: Actinomycetes bacterium; assembly: GCA_023386365.1. Classification (GTDB taxonomy): domain Bacteria; phylum Actinomycetota; class Actinomycetes; order Actinomycetales; family Microbacteriaceae; genus Homoserinibacter. The sequence continues at coordinate 7,712 of JAEWJX010000004.1, forward strand.
GCGGCCCCCGAGTTCGTCGTCGAGCGACACCGACGAGAACTCGCCGTTCGGGTGGCGGTAGTCGACGAGCACGACGGGCACGCCGCGGCGCGCGAAGCGGCGCAGGTGCTCCTCGCTGTCGCCGACGGGCGCGATGAGCACCCCGTCGAGGCGTTGGCGCTCGAAGAGCTCCAGGTAGCGGGCCTCGCGGGCGGTGGAGTCGAAGCTGTTGCCGACGATCACCGAGTAGCCGGAGGCGAGCGCCTCCTCTTCGGCACCGAACGCGAGTTCGGCGAAGAACGGGTTGGTGATGTTGATGACCGACATGCCGATCGCGTCGGAGCGGCCGGCGCGCAGCTGTCGGGCGGCGACGTTGGGCACGTAGCCGAGTTCGGCGATCGCGGCGGCGACCCGTGCGGCGGTGGTGTTCGACACCAGCTCGGGGCGGTTGATGGCGTTGGAGACGGTGCCGATGGAGACGCCGGCGTGCTCGGCGACGTCGCGGAGTCCCACGTCGGTCATGTCGCGCTCCTCTCGGGCTGCGCGAGCCGACGGACGTCGTCCCGCAGCCGGATGCGGTTCTCCACCTTGGCGGATGCGGGGCCGTGCACGATCACGGCACGCCAGCGGTCGCCGGTGAGGGCGACGCCGTCGGTCGTGGTGGTCCACGTTCCCGCTTCGGCGACGATCGCGAGCCCCGCGTCGGGTGCGCGCAGCACGTCGTCGTCGACGCGGGCCGACGGCAGCGCGCGCACGTGCAGTCCGTCGGATGCGACCGCGAGTTCGGCGGAGACGCGACCGTGGCCGACCACCCAGAGCAACCCGGTGTCGTCGGCTTCGACCGCGAGGTAGCCGGCGACGAGGAGGCGCCGGTCGGGCGCGAGGTAGGCGTCGTCGAAGGTTCCGGCGGCGACTGCCTCACCTGCCGACACGGCGATGAGCTCGTAGCCGACAGCCTCCACCGTCACGTCGTCCCAGTGCGCGGCGACGCCGCGGTCGAGGGATGCGACGGGCTCGTCCGCGACCACCGCGTCGCCCACCAGCCGCGCGACCAGCGCCCGGAACAGGCGCGCGTGCCCCTCGGCGAGGTACGACTCGACCCCGTGGCCGAGTGCGTCGTACGCGACAGCCCCCCTGCCATCCTGGGCGTCGCGCACCCAGACGAGCGGATGGGTGAGGCCGTCTTCGGTGTGGAGGGCCAGCAGTTCCGTGTCGTCGCGGCGCTCGAGCGCGGTGTAGCGCTCGTCGTAGACCTCGAACGCGGATGCGCCGAACGCGCCCTCGGCCGGCTGCACGAGGGCGACGCCGATCTGCGGGTGCATGGTGACTCCCGGCACCCAGCGCCCGCCGAGCAGTTCGGCGAAGCGGTCGTCGTCGCGGAACGCGAGCGAGCTCGAATGCAGCGCCAGGATCGGCGTGCCGGATGCGTGCACGGCGAGAAGCGCATCCACGAACGCGCGCGAGTCGGCGAGCGGTGTCGCGAGGTCTCCGCTGACGTTCAGCACCACCAGGTCGGCGCCCTCGAGCTGATCGAGGTCGTCGGTGGTGATGTCGCGCACCGCGAAGTCGGGCGCGAGCAGCGCCGACGCCGCTGCGCTCGTGGCCTCCAGCCCGTGCCAGGGGTCGCTGTGCACGCCGACGCCGGTGACGACGACGGCGACGCGAGGCGTGGTGTCAGTCACCGATCCACGTCTCCCGGGGCGGGCGCAGTGCGGCCAGTTCGGTCCACAGCTCGTCGGGGATCTCGACGGCGGCGAAGCCGAGGGTCTCCTCGAGCTGGGCGGGGGTCACCACGCCGCAGATGGTCGAGTGGATGCGCGGGTCGCGCAGCGAGGACTGCAGGGCGGCCGCGATGAGCGGCACGCCGTGCCGCGCGCACGCCTCCCCCATGGCGTCGATGGCGGCAAGCAGCTCGGCCGACGCCGGCGCGTAGTGGTACTTGTCGGATCGACGCGGCCAGGAGGCGAGGATGCCGCCGCCGTACACGGCCGCGTTCACGACCCCCACATCCTGGGCGGCCGCCGCGTCGAGCAGCGCGTCGGCGGTGCGGTCGACCAGCGTGAACCGGTTGTGGGTGATGAGCGCGTCGAACAGCTTCGTCTCGACGAAGCGGGTGAGCATCGAAGCCGGCCCACCCGAGATGCCCACGAAGTCGGCGTAGCCTTCGTCGCGCAGCGACAGCAGCACCTCCACCGGTCCGCCGTCGGCCATCGCCGCGTCGAAACCGATGTGCTCCGGGTCGTGCAGGTACAGCACCGGGATGCGGTCGATCGCGAGACGCTGCAGGCTCTCGTCGAGGGAGCGGCGCATCCGGTCGCGGTCGAACGAGTCGGTCTCGGGGTCGCGGTCGAGCTTCGTCTGGATGACGAACCCCTCCGGCACACCCCCCGCCCGCCGCACGGCCTCGCCGATGCGGCGTTCGCTCTCCCCGTCCCCGTAGTTGTTCGACGTGTCGAGGAAGTTCAGCGGGCCGGCGAAGGCGCGCAACGTCGTGTCGACGGCGTCCTGCTCGGGGACGACGAGCCCGTGCACGGGCGACGCGACGCCCCAGGCGGCCGTGCCCACACAGATCCGCGAGACGGAGAGCCCGGTGCGGCCGAGCACCGCGCGACCGAGGGAGGTGGTGTCGACGTCGCTCATTCGAACGCGTCCCCTCCGCGGAACCGGTCGACCAACACCGCGCCCAGCAGGATCAGCGCGACGATCAGGTCGAGGTAGTCGGGGTCGATGAAGCGCACGTTCAGAATGTTGGTGATCCCGGCGACCACGAGCAACCCCAGGAGGGCACCGATCGGGTTGCCGACGCCACCGCGGGTGATGGAGTAGCCGCCGATCATGAGCGCCGCGTAGATCTGGAACTCGAGGCCGGTGCCGAGGATGTTGGAGGCCGAACCCAGCTGACCGACGTACAGGATGCCGCCGATGCCGGCGCCCACGGCGCTCACGATGAGCGCGATGACCCGCACCCGCGCCACCGAGATGCCGGCACGCTGCGCGGCCCGCGGGTCGCCGCCGACGGCCTGGATCTTGCGACCCGCACGCGTCTTCAGCACGAGGCCCGCCGCGATGAACGTGAGACCGACGCCGATGAGCAGCAGAGTCGGGAAGCCGAACGTGGTGCCCTGGGTGAGGTCGTAGAGGGGGTCGATGAGGGTGGTCGGCGGGGCCTGCACGACGATCGCCTGGCAGACGCCGCGCAGCAGCGTCAGCATGCCGAGGGTGACGGCGAGCGGTTCGGCGCCGAGCCCGACGATCACGAAGGCGTTCACCGAACCGACCACCACGCCCAGCACCACGACGATGCCGGCCACCAGCCACGGGTCGAGGCCGGCCGCCACGAGCTGGTTGAACGCGACGGCACCGAAGCCGACCATCGAACCGATCGACAGGTCGACCACGCCGGCGAGCAGCGCGAACGACGCCAGCACGCCCACGATCAGTGGGATCGCCACCGACACACCCACGATGCGGATGTTGGATGCGGAGAAGAAGGCCGGGCCCACCCAGACGGCGCCCACGATGAGCACGACGGCAAGCATGAGGCCGATGCTGCCGACCGGCCCCTTCAGGGCGGGCAGCACACGGGTGCGCAGGATCTCGGCGGGAGCCGGGCGCGCGGGGGCGACGGTGGAGGTCATCGGGCACCTCTCTTGATGCGGTAGCCGTCGATGCCGACGGCGATGATGAGGAGGGCACCCTGGAAGATCAGGGCCCAGGCGGGCGGGAGGCCGAAGAAGGCGATCGACACGGGGATCGTCGACAGGAACCCGACGCTCAGCAGCAGCACGAAGAAGTTGCCCTTGCCGCCGGAGAGGCTGATGCCCGCGAGGATGACGGCCGCGATCACGATGAGCTGGTATCCGGCTCCCGCGTTCGGGGTGAAGCTGGGGGTCACGGAGGCGAACAGCACGCCCGCGATGCCGGCCACGGCGCCCGCACCCGAGAAGGTGGCGAGGCGGGTGGCGCGCAGCGAGATGCCGCGGGCGCGAGCCGCCTGCGGGTTGCCGCCGACGGCGGTGAGGCGACGGCCCCACCGGGTGTAGGCGATCGACAGACCGGCGAGCACGATGATGATCACCATCGGCCAGAACACGTTCGGCAGGCCGAGGAACCGGCCGAGGCCGTAGGCGCGCAGGCCCGAACCGGAGGGGATCTGCGCCGACTTGAACGCGATGAGCATCACCGCGAGGCCACCGAATCCGGTCGCCAGGGTGACGATGATCGGGTTCAGCTTGCCGTAGGTGATGATGAGGCCGTTCAGCAGGCCCCACGCGGCACCCATCGCCACACCGGCGACGATCGCCAGCACATCCGGCAGGCCCGCGTTCAGCACGGTGACCGTCGCCCAGGCGCTCACGACGAGCGCCACCGGGAGGCTCAGGTCGAGCAGGCCGCCGCCGATGACGACGAGACCCTGCGCGACGGAGAGCACCCCGGAGATCGCCATCGTGAACGAGATGGCGAGCAGGGTCTGGGTGGAGATGAAGTCGGGGCGCACCGCTGTGGTGACCGCCGCGAGGAGGAACCAGACCCCGGCGATGGTGAGGGCATCGCGGAGCCCGGTTCGGCTCCCCGCGTCCGGGCGCGGCGCACGCCTGCCGGGACGCGGGGTGGCCGGATCGGCCGTGAGGGTGGGAGTCGTCATGGGGATGTCTCGTTCGTCTCGTGACCGATCCGGCTACCGGATCGTTACTTGTTGCAGTAGAGGTCGTACTCGGTGGTGCCCGCGGGGGCGGCCGAGATCTCGGCGACGCGCGTGGCGATGTCCGGGATCGTGGCGGCCTGCTCGGCGGTCACCGGGCACGGCTCGACGCTGACCGCGGCGTTGTCGCCGGTGTCCTTCATCTCCGGCGGGTTGCCGGCGGCGATCGCGTCCGCGATCTCGAACGCGTACGCGGCGTAGCCCTCGAGGAAGTACATGACCGATCCGACGAGGTTCGGGTCGACGTTGTCGCCCGTGATCAGGCCGCCGTCCTGGCCCCAGCCCATGATGTTCGCGTCACGGCCGAGCTGCGTCGCCGCCTGCAGGGCGCCGACGACCGCCTGGTCGTTGAGGCCGACCACGAGGATGTTCTCGGCATCCGGGTGGGCGGCGAACACGCCGGGCGCGTTCTGCAGCGAAGTGGTGAGGTTGCCGTCCGCCTCGTACGCCACGTAGGCGGACTCGGGGATGTCGGGGCAGACCTCGCCGATGGCGGTCGCGGCGTTGCCGGTGCGCCAGGTGTCGATCTGGCCGGCGGCGGTGCCCTGGGCCGAGATCACCAGGTCGACGTCGCAGTCCCACTCCGCCTTGGCGAGCTCGCCGAGGGCGGTTCCGCCGCCGGTTCCGGCTGCGGCGTTGTCGATGCCGACGAAGTACCAGCCCTCCTGGGCGATGTCGAAGGTGACGACGGGGATGTTCGCATCCGCGTACTTCTTCGCGATCACCGGGTTCGCCTCGGGGCGGCCGTTGAACATCATGACCATGTCGACGCCCTGCTGGACGAAGAGGTCGGCGTTCTTGACCGCGGTGGCCTCGTCGCCGTCGTTGCTGAGTTCGACGTAGTTCCAGCCGCGGTCCTTCGCGAGGGCCTCGGCGACGTCGCCCTGGTAGTCCTGCCAGTCGGCGTCGGCCTGGCCACCGACGGCGAAGCCGAGGGTGAAGGTGCCGTCGTCGGGGGTTTCGGTTCCCTGGTCGGCACAGCCGACGAGGCCGACGGCGGCCACGAGGGCGGCTGCGGCGCCGACCCAGCGGAGGGCGCGAGATGCACGTTGCGTCATTGCAGTTGTCTCCTTTGATGCGGTGAGGGGGTAGTGCGGGTGGTGCATGTGGTGCGTGTGGTGTGGTGTGAACGGCGCGGTCGTCAGGCGACGACGGTTGCCGTGTCCTCGGGCGTGGGTACGTCCGCGGGAATGGCGCCGGTGATGAGTCCGACGATGTCTTGGGGGGTGACGTCGGCGATGTCGCGCACGGCGACCGATCGGCCGAGTCGCATGACCGTCACCCGGTCGGCGACCTGGTGCAGCTGCTGCATGTTGTGGCTGACGAGGATGACGCTGACGCCGTGCTCGCGGAGGCGGCCGATCAGGTCGAGCACCTGCTGCGACTCGCGCACGCCGAGGGCGGCGGTGGGCTCGTCGAGGATGACGATGCGGCGGCCCCAGAGCAGGGCGCGCGCGATGGCGAGGCACTGGCGCTGGCCGCCCGACATCCCCTTCACCGACACGTTCACCGACTGGATGCCGACGCCGAGCTCGGCGAGCACCTCGCGGGAGCGGGCGCGCATCCCCTTGTCGTTGACGACGTTGAGGGCACGCAGGAACGGGTTCTTGGAGAGCTCTTCGCGGCCGAGGTACACGTTCTGCACGGCCGACATGGTGTCGACGAGGGCGAGGTCCTGGTAGACCGTCTCGATGCCGGCGGCGAGCGCATCCGTGGGGCGCTTGAAGTCGACGAGCTGGCCTTCGACCTCGATGGTGCCGCCGTCGGGCACGACCGCGCCGGAGAGGATCTTGAGGAGCGTCGACTTGCCGGCGCCGTTGTCGCCGACGAGGCCCATGACCTCGCCGCGCTGCAGCGTGAGCGATGCGTCGGCGAGGGCGGTGACCGCGCCGTAGCGGCGCTGGATGTTGCGGGCGCGGAGTACGGGCTCGGCGGTGGCGGCAGAGTCAGCCATTGTTCAACCTCATTGTCGACGGGATGCGTTCCTGTTTTGGAACGTTTCATCTAAAACGTTTCAAGACTCTACATGGTTTTGCCTGGAGCGCAAGTAGACGAGTTCGAATCGTGATCCGGGGGGGCGTCCGTCCCCTCCCGAATCAAGGAACCTGGCTCACAAATCAAGGACTCTTGATCCCAAATCAAGGAGTCGGTGGGGCTTGCGAGGCGGGTGGGGCGCAGGGGCCACACCCGCCACATCCGTTCCTTGATTCGGGATCCCACGTCCTTGATTCGGGATCCCAAGTCCTTGATTTGTGAGCCGGGAGCTCCTTGATGCGGCGGCGGATGCGGCAGTCAGTCGAGCGCGCGACCGCGGGTCGCGAGGGCGCGCAGCGCCTCCGCGCGACGGGCGCGACCCGTCGGGTCGTCGACCGTGAACAGCAGCAGCTCCGGCAGCGACGTGGCGAAGTAGTCGGGGGCAGCGGGGGCCGCCTCGACCTCGGCGGCGGCCTGATCGAGCGCCGCCCACACCGCATCCGCAGGCTCGCCGAGACGCAGGTGCGCGACGCCCACCCAGAAGTCATCCTCCCGGGCCGGACGCGGTGCCACATCCAAGGCACCTGCGCCGTCGCGGGCCGCGCGCCAGCGGGCGGCAGCCGCATGCGGGTCGCCCGCGGCGGCCCACGCGTCGCCGGCAGCGACCCGCAACTCGGCCAGAGGATCCGCCGGATGCCGCCCCTCCCCGAGCGTGTCGGGGGGCGTCACGGCGTCGTCGAGCAACGCCGCCGCAGCAGCCGGATCCGACTCGCCGAGCTCCCGTGCCACCGCCAACGTGGCGCGGTCGAACGCGGCGATCGCGCGCCCTTCACCGCCCTCGAACGGCTGGAACACCCGCGAGGTGAGCACCCCGTACGCCTCGTCGACACGGCCCACATCGAGCAGCAGCCCGAGCACCGCGATCGCCAGATCGTCGCGGGCGTACAGGTCGGCACCCGATCCCTCCAGGCGCCGCAGGCGTTCCGCCGCTTCGACGCCACGCAGGCGCGCCAACTGGTCGCGCTCGAACACGAGCCGGGGAACCGACCCGGCGCGCTCGATCGCCCGCGCGAGCAGCGCATCCGCCGCATCCGGGTCGCCGCCGGCGTTCACCGTGGCGATCGCGGCGCTGCGCCATACGACCGGGTCGTCGGAGCCGGCCGCGAGCGCCGCATCCAGCACACGACGCGCCTCCGCCGGGCGACGTTCGCCGAGCAGCAGCCCTCCCCACAGGCCGAGCGCCACCGCATCCGGGGTTCCCCGGTCTTCCGCGGTGCCGGCCGCGGCGCGCAGCAGGTCGAGTTCGTCGAGCCCCGACGCGAACGCGTAGCGACGCCCCGCGTCGCGGGCCGCGACCCGCTCGGTGTCGGCGTCGCCAGTGCGACCCGCGCGGTCGAAGATCGCCGCCCGCAGGTAGTGCGCCACCGGGGCCGCGTTGCCGAACACGGTCGGCCCGGCCTCCGCGGCACGCAGCGCGAGCGCCGCCGCCCTCCCGTCGTCGCCGAGGCCCGCCAGCTCGAACGCGATCGCGAGCGGGGTTCGGGGGTCGCGCACATCGAGCGCATCGTCGAGGGCTGCGAGCAGCGGGTCGAGCGGGTCGGCGGCCCGCGCCGCCGCGAGCGCATCCGCAGCCTCGTCGGTGCGACCGAGGCGCCGCAACGCGACCACACGGATGCCGTGGGCGGCGCTGCTGCGCGCATCCGTCCGTACCGCGTGGGCGGCGTGCCCCTCCGCCTCCTCGAGCGCCCCGAGCCGCAGCAGCGCGCGGGCGGCGCCGAGGTGCCCGGCGAGCGCGAACCCGCCGTCCCAGGCCGACTTCGCGAACGCATCCCCCGCCTCCCGCTCCCGGCCGAGCCGTGCGAGCACCAGCCCCCGCAGGTACGGCAGCTCGCCGGTGCGCGGGTTCAGGTTGCGGCGGGTGATGCGCGCGGTCGCGCGATCGAGGTGGTCGAGCGCGGTGCGGTACTCCCCCGCCGCGTGGGCGAGTTCGGCGAGCGCCAGGTGCGCACGGGAGTCGTCGGGGTCGAGCTGGAGGGCCCGCTCCAGGTAGGGGGCAGCGCTGCGGGTGGGGTGGCGGTACTGCCGCAGGTGCTGGGCGGTGAGCAGCGCCTCGTCGACGCTCGTCACATCGGATGCGTCGGGCGGCACGGTCGCGCGCCACGGCTCCGCGTCGAGCGGCTCGTGCGCCGCCCACTCCACGAGCACCCGCGCACCCGACACCAGGCGCACCTGCAGCTCGTCGCGGCTCGCGCATCCGGGCACCGTCAGCTCCACCACGTCGGGGCGCCCCGGGGCGACGTCCACCGGGCGCCGCACCCGCAGCCCCGACGCGGGGTGCTCGATCACCAGCTCCCCCGAGACGGCGGCCGGCGCGGCGACGCCGATCGTCACCGCCCCATCCACGACATCCACCGCGAGCGCCGCGTCGAGGGTCGCCTGGTGCACGACCCCCACATCCTGGATCGGGTACCAGAACTGGCTGAATTCGCGCGTCTCCCCGGGGGCCAGGTAGCTGAAGTCGGGCTGGTTGTCGGTGAAGACGCCCGCCATCAGTTCCACGTAGGGGCCGTCGTCGTCGGTCAGTTGGCGGTCCCAGGCGCGGCCGATCGGCCCGTCGCCCCACGTCCACTGCTTCTTGCCGGGCGCGATCGTGCGATCCGCCCAGTGCACGAAGCCGGCACCCGCGCGGTGGTCGTACCCGCCGAAGAACGAGTCGTCGGTGTCGGTGATCATGTACGACGTCGGCACCGGGATGTTCGTGTAGCGGTCGAGGTCGGCAGCTCCCGGGCGCTGCTCGGCGAGGGCCGGATAGTCGACGCCGTAGTAGGGACGATCCGCCTGCGGGAAAGCGGAGATCGCGCGCCTCGCGTGGTCGGCCACGAACCGCACGTCGGTGGGGAAGAATGACTGGTAGTCCTCGTGCACGGCGGCGGCGACGTTCGCCCACCAGAGGAACGTCTGCGGCACCTCGGTGCGGTTCACGAGTCGCGCCACCACCTCGACGGTGGCGCTGTCGGGGCGCAGCCGCACGCCGTGGGTTCCGCGCATCCGCTGCAGGGGGTCGAGGTCGGTGTGCCACACGGTGACGGTGCCGTCGGGGTCGCGTTCGATGCGGGTCTCGACCGGCAGGTAGGTGGCGGGGCGGTGATGCTGCGGCCAGTTGAACTCGACACCGCCCGAGATCCACGGGCCGCCGAGGCCGACGAGAGCCGGCTTGATGACGTTGTTGCGGTAGAAGAAGTCGTAGTCGCGGGTCTTGTCGTAGCCGATGTGGATGCGGCCGCCGATCTCCGGCAGCAGCATGAGGCGCACCCACCGGTTCTCAAGGTGGATGGCGTTCCAGGGGCGCGTGCGCGGTTCGGGGTCGATGCGGTCGACGAACGGCAGCGGGTACACGCGCCCGTCGGAGCCCTGGTACACACGCCGGTCGAAGAACACCGGGTACTCGTCGGGTGCGGCCGGCTCGTAGCTGACGATCTCGACCTGGTCCTGCCAGCAGGCCACACCGCCGGCGTCGAGGTGCCGCCGCTCGGCGTCGGGGGCGGCGGGCAGCTGGATGCGGGGGCGCGACGGTGCGGTCATGTCTCGACGCTAGGTCGCGCGAGGGCGCGGTCGTATGGTGGATCGGAGGAGCAATATGGACGATTCGCTTGAGATCACTGCGGCTGACCGCGGCGAGGGGTTCGCACACGAACGTCTCCGTGTGCTGCCCGGGCCGGTCGTCGACGAGGCGCTGCGCTCCCCCGTCACGCGCCGCGCGGTCGCCACCGACGTCGGCTGGTTCCCCGCCGCATCCGGGCATCGCAGGACCCGACCGGCGGGGGCGGAAGAACTGATCTTGCTCCTGTGCACGGAAGGCTCCGGATGGGTGGAGTACGGGGGCGCCCGCGCGCGCCTCACGGCGGGTGCCGCCGCGCTCATCCCGCCGCGCACCCCGCACGCCTACGGCGCATCCGCCGACGACCCATGGACGATCTGGTGGTGCCATGTGCGCGGCAGCGATGTGGCCGACTTCACACGCGCGGTGGCGCACGGCTCCACCCCGGAGGTGATCCGCCTGCGGTCGCTCGATCGCACCGTCGCGCTGTTCGGCGAGCTGCTGGCATCCGTCGAACGCGGTCAGACGCCCGCCCACGTGCTGGCCAGTTCGGGGGCGGCCTGGCACCTGCTGGCGCAGCTGACCGCCGACCGCGTGCTGCCCGCATCCGGCACCCCGTTGGAGCGCGCGATGCGTCACCTGGAGGAGCGTATCGACGCGACCGTGCGGGTGCCGGAGCTCGCGGCGATGGTGGGGTTGTCGCCGTCGCACCTGACCGCGCAGTTCCGGCGGGCGACCGGCGGTGGGGTCACCGAGTACCACTCGGCATTGAAGCTGGCGCGGGCGCGTCAACTGCTCGACACCACGAGCCTGCCCATCGCCGACATCGCGCGAGCGGTCGGCTACGACGACCCGCTCTACTTCTCACGCCGCTTCCGCGCCGCCCACCGCCTCAGTCCGACCGACTACCGCGCCCGCCCCAAGGGCTGAACCCGCGGCTCAGCGCTCGATGTGGTCGAGGTGCAGCATGCGGGCGAGGTTCTTGTCGAGCTCCTCGTCGTCGAAGACGCGCTTCCAGTCGGGCTTGATGATCATCTCGCGGCCGTAGTCCATCGCGATGAGGCAGGCGTCGCTGAACGGGTTGTCGCCGTTGAGCGAGTTCGCGAGCGCCACCTGTGTGTGGCCGAGCAGGATCGAGCGGGCCGCCGGCTCGGGGATCCCGATCTTCACGGCCTCCTCCAGCGACTCCTTCAGCAGCGCGCCGATCATGCACGCGATCGTCTCGACGAGCGTCGGCTCCAGCTGCGCCAGCTGCTTCACCGTCACCCAGTGCACGTCGATGACGGGCGCGAAGATGGCCCGCACCACAGCCTCGACGAGTTCACGCACGGCCGGGTCGTCGGACTCGACCGCGGCGATCGCATCCTGCTTCGCCGCGATGCCGCCGAACGTGTCGGCGTACTCCTCGGGGGTGTGACGCTCGACGAACACCGACGGGTGACACGGATGCGTGACCGCCTGGATGACGTCGTCGCGCCGCGTCAGCAGCCCCGCGTACGCGGCGGCCGGGTCGAGCGTGAGCAGCACGGCGCCGGACTTCAGCTGCGGGACGACGTCGGCCGAGACGGCCTTGAGCGCCAGGTCGGGCACCGCGAGGATGACGACGTCGGCGTCGCGCACCGCGTCGGCGGTGTCGGTGAGGGTGCGGCCGGTGGCGGTGACCCGCTCCTGACCGGCGGGCGAGTTCTCCACGTAGGCGACGGTGTGCGCCGTCTTCACGAGGTTGTTCGAGACGCGCATGCCCATCTTGCCGCCGGCGCCGATCACGGCGATCGTCGCGGTGGGGGTGTTGGTGGGGGTGAGGGTGTCGGTCATGGTGATCAGTGCTCCTTCAGATACTCGACGTTGTGGCGGGTCCAGTCGCGCTCCAGCGCGACCGTGGTCTCGAGGTCGCCCTGCCAGGGCAACCAGTGCTCGACGATGCGGGTGATGCCGCGGCCTGCGGGGTCGACGGTGTCGGTGAGGTGGGCGTAGTCGAGCAGCCCCTCCCCCATCCGGGCCCCCGCGAGGGTGAAGCCCACCCAGCCGTCGCGGCGGGAGAAGGCGAAGTCCTTCACGTGGATGCCGTTGACGTGGGGGGCGCAGCGATCGACGACGTCGCGGGGGTTCTCGAGGGCGGCGACCGTGTTGGCGGGGTCGAGGCAGATGCCGAGGCTCGGTGATCCGATCGTCTCGACCAGTGCGACGAGGTCACGCGACGGCACCTGCTCGTAGGTTTCGAGGCCGAGCCGCACACCGGCCGCCTCGTAGGCGGGCAGCGCGTCGCGCAGCATCCGCTCAGCCTCGGGGAGGGTGGGGCGGGAGTCGGGCGCGTACAGCATGCTGCGCACGTAGTCGGCGCCGAGCACGCCCGCCAGGTCGAGGAACGACGCCAGGTGCGCCGGGGCGACACCTTTCGTCCCGAGTTCGAGGTGGATGCCGAGGTCGTCGGCCACGGATCGCACGTCGCTCACCTCCGCGGCGGAGAAGCCGAGCAGGGGTGCGTAGTCGCAGATCTGGAACAGCGAGAGACCCAGCTCGGCGGTGCGCCGCAGCATCCCGGTGAGCGGGAGCGGTTCGGGGTTGGGGCCGTCGGGCAGCGTCTGCGCGCCCTCCCAGAAGAAGGCGTACGTGCCGAGGCCGAGTTCGCTGGTCACGCGTGCACCTCCGCGCGACGGGAGTTCGCCAGTGCGGCGGCTTCGCGCAACACCTCGGCGAGGGCCGCCGGGTCGTGGGCGAAGCGTCCGAGGAAGAGCCCATCGACGTCGTCGCCCAGTTCGGTGAGCAGGCCGGGGCCGGCGCTGCCGCCGTAGATGACGGTGCTGCCGGCGCGGTCGTCGAGACCGGCGAGCAGTTCCCGCAGCCAGGAGGTGACGCGGCGGATGTGCGCGGTCGGCGCCGGCTCGGGAGCCCCGATGGCCCACACCGGTTCGTAGGCGACGATGACGCGCCCGGCGGGCGCCTCGGCGAGGGCCGACAGCACCTGCGCGGTGACGAACGCGACGGCATCGTCGGCGGGAACCCGGTCGGGTTCGCCGACGCAGATCAGCGGGATGAGTCCGTTGCGGAGTGCGGCGGCCGTCTTGCGGGCGACCACCGCATCCGTCTCGCCGTGGCGGCGGCGGCGTTCGGCGTGCCCGATCTCGACGAGGCCCACGCCCACTTCGGCGAGCTCGGCGGGGCTCACCTCACCGGTGAACGCGCCCGCGTCGTACTCGGACGCATCCTGCGCACCGACGAGTACGCGGGTGCCCCAGACGGCGTCGAGAGTGGGCAGCAGCTGCAAGAAGCTGGGCGCGAGGAACAGTTCGACGGTGCCGTCGGCGACGGCGGGGGTCGACGCGGCGAGGTCGGCGACATCGGCCGCCCACTCGCGTGCGGCGCGGTGCCCGAAGTACATCTTCAGGCTCACCCCCACCGTCACCTTCGCCATCAGCAGGCTCCCGTGGTCTCGTACTGCGAGATCGCGGCGACCTTCTCGGCGCTGGCGCTCGTGGGGTCGAAACGGTATCCCAACCATTCCCGCACGAGGCGCCGGGCCAGTTCGAGGCCGATGACGCGCTGACCCATGGTGAGCACCTGGGCGTCGTTGGAGAGCACCGCCCGCTCGACCGAGAACGAGTCGTGGGCGGTGACGGCGCGGATGCCGGCCACCTTGTTGGCGGAGATCGCCACGCCCAGCCCGGTGCCGCAGATGAGCAGCGCGCGGTCGGCGGAGCCTGCGGCGACGAGTTCGGCGGCGGCGATGGCGACCTTCGGGTAGGCGGTGTGGCCGTCGGAATCCACACCCACGTCGACGACGGATGCGACGAGTCCGTTCGCTTCGAGGTCGGCCTTGAGGGCTTCTTTGTACTGGTATCCGGCGTCGTCTGAGCCGATGACGAGGCGCAGGGGCTGGAGTTCGGTCATGAGACGGTGTCCTTCCGGGAGATGGTCGCGTTCACCGCGGTGACGATGAGGGCGAAGGAGTGGGCGCCCGCGTCGGGCGTGCCGAGACTGCGTTCGGCGTGGGGACGTGCGCGCCCCATGCGGGGAAGCAGGTCGGCGGTGGCGGCGGCCGCGTCGGTGGCGGCGACGGCGGCGGCAGCCCAGGCGTCGTCGAGTTCGGCGCCGTCGGCGACCCGGGCGGTGAGCGTCTCGACGAACGGCACGATCGCGTCGACCATCGTCTTGTCGCCCACTTCGGCTTTGCCGTACGAGCGGATGCCGTCGAGGGCCGCGCGGGCGCCTTCGGCGACAGCCACGGCATCCGGGGCGACCTCGTCGCCGATGCGGGCGCCGAGGGCGCGCAGCCACGGCACGGTGAGCTGGCTCGCGTAGAGCGGGAACAGGTGGGTGCGGGCGGCGTCCATGAGCCGGACCGTCGCCCACGCCTGCCAGCCCGGCCGGGAGCGCACGGGGTGCACGCCGGGCTCCAGGCCGAGCGACAGCAGGCGCACCAGCGCCCACGTCAGGACCATGCAGGCCGCGAACGCGGCGAGCGCGCCGAGTGGCGACCACGCCAGCGCCAGCCCCGCCTGCGC
>JAEWJX010000009.1 GCA_023386365.1 Actinomycetes bacterium
CACCTGCTGTCCGAGATGAACGACGTGAGCGAGGTCGACGGGATCGACATGGCGCGCGTATTCCACGTGCAGCTCGCGGATGCGCCGCGACTCAATCTCGACGTGGGGGGGGGGGGGGGGCCCGCCCCCCCCCCCCACGTCGAGATTGAGTCGCGGCGCATCCGCGAGCTGCACGTGGAACACGCGCGCCATGTCGATCCCGTCGACCTCGCTCACGTCGTTCATCTCGGACAGCAGGTGGAAGCTGTCGAGGCACAGACCGAGGGCGGGGTGATCCACCCGCGAGATGAGTCGCCAGGCCTCCTCGTGCGTGCGGATCCGCCCCCAGGGCACCGCCTCGAAGGCGAGCCGCACCCCCCGGGACTCGGCACGTTCGGCCAACCGCCTCAACTGCTCGGCCGCGACCGTGTCGTCGTCGATGCCGGCGGCGCTCGCCGTCGAGCAGCACACCAGCACGTGCACGCCCAGCTCGTCGAGCAGGTCGAACTTGCGCTCCGCTCGCCGCAGGAAACCGTCAAAGCGTTCGGCGGGAATCGGCTCGACGTGGAACGGCTGGTAGACGTCGATCGACAGCCCGAGGTCAGCCGCCTCCTGGGCGACGCGGCCGGGAGACCAGGACGACATCACCAGGTCGTATTCGAGCAGCTCGATCCCCGTGAACCCGGCCGCCGCGGCGGCTCGGAGCTTGTCCTCCAGTGCGCCGGAGAGGCACACGGTGGAGATGGACATGCGTGATGCGGTGGCTGCGGCGACCATGATCGAGACCTCCTTGACTCGACGTTGGGATCACCCGGTGGCGACGTGCTCGACCGTCTCTCCGGGGTTGTAGATGTCGAGGATGTTCCAGTGGCCGGTCGTCGGGGTGGGCACGTTGACCATCGACACGTCGATCACGACCGGTTTCCCGAGGGCGATCGCCCGCTCGAGTGCGGGCTTGAACTCGGCCGCCGACTCGACCTTGATCCCGACCACGCCGTACGCGCGCGCGATGGCCGCGAAGTCGGTATACATCGGGTCGGTGTCGCTTCCGAACACCGTTCCGTAGGTGGTGTCGAACGCGGCCTTCTCGAGGCCGGCGATGGTGCCGAACGCGTTGTTGTTCATCACGACCCAGACGGCGGCGATCCCCTCCTCGCGGGCCGTCGAGAGCACGGCCGGGTTCTGCCCGAACCCGCCGTCGCCGACCAGCGAGACGACCACGCGATCCGGCTGCGCCATCTTCGCCCCGACCGCGGCCGGGCCGCCGAACCCCATGGTGGCGAAGCCGCCCGGGGTGAGGAACGTGCCGGGGGTCAGGATGTCGAACTGCTGACCGACACCGTTCTTGTTCCAGCCGACGTCGGTGGTGATGATGGCGTCGGGCGGCAGCACCTCACGCGTCTCGGCGAGGATGCGCTCGGGCCGCATCGGCCACGCGTCCGACGCCTGCGCGTCGGCGTTCGCCCGCTTGCGCGCATCCCGGTCGTCGGCGATCTGCACGAGCAGTCCGCCCCGGCGGACGCCCTCCGGTGCCAGCCTGCGCGCAACGCGCAGCAGCGCGGTGAGCGCTGCCTTCAGGTCGGCGACCGCACCCACCTCGAGCGGGTAGTTGCGTCCGAGCTCAGATGGGTCGATGTCGATCTGCATGAGCTTCGTCGCGGGGATGTCGAAGGTGTACTCGGGGTACCAGGAGCTGGAATCGGCTTCGGCGAACCGCGTGCCGAGCGCGAGGATCCAGTCGGCGGTGCGCGTCGTCTTGTTGGTGAGGGCGGTTCCCCAGAATCCGGTCATCCCCAGCACGAGCGGGCTGTCGTCGGGGAGCGCCCCCTTGCCCATCAGGCTGTGCGCCACCGGCAGGGTCAGCAGTTCGGCGAACTCGGCGAGCTCGGCCGAGGCGCCGGCGCCGACGATGCCGCCGCCGACATAGAGCACGGGCCGCTCTGCGGCGAGCAGGTTGCGCACGATCTGCTCGGCGACGAGTTCGTCGAGGCCCGGCTTCGCGAGGGTGCGGGTGCCGGCGATCACGCGGTCGAACGAGGCGACGTCGACCTCGGCCGAGAACACATCCATCGGCACGTCGACCAGCACCGGCCCCGGCCGCCCGCTCTCGGCCAGCGTGAACGCCTTGTCGAGCACCTCCGCGACGAGGTGCGGCTGATCGACCCGCCACGCGCGCTTCACGAAGGGACGGTAGATCTCGTACTGCGACGCGTCCGCGTGGAGGTTGATCTCCTGGTGCGGATGCTTGCCGAAGTAGTGGCTCGGCACGTCACCGGCGATGACCACCATGGGGATCGAGTCGAGTGCGGCGTTCGCCACGCCGGTCGCGGCGTTGGTCAGCCCGGGACCCAGGTGGGTGAGCACCACGCCGGTGCGTCGGCCCGCTCGCGCGTAGCCGTCGGCGGCGTGGGCGGCGATCTGCTCGTGCCGCACGTTCACGAACGCGATCTGCTCGCTCTGCTCGAGCGCGGCGAGCAGGGCGATGTTCGTGTGGCCGCAGAGCCCGAACACGTGATCGACGTCGCGGGATTCGAGGTATCGGACGATCTGGTTCGACACCAGGTCTTTCATGGACTGCTCCTTCATTGCTGACGTGCGCGCGGCACCGACCGACGATCGGGCCCGGTGTACGTGTAGGCGATGGACTTCGGCATCGGCCCCTTGATCCGGCCGCCCTGGTTCATCTGCTCGACGGTGTGCGCGAGGATCCCGACCGAACGCGCGAGGATGAACACCCCGCGTCCGAGTTCCGGGGTGAACCCCAGTTCGCTGTAGATCACCGCGGTGACCCCGTCGACGTTCATCGGGATCCGCGCGGATCTCCCCCGAGCGAGCTCGTCTTCGACGGCCTGGCCGATGCGGGCGAAGCGCCCGCCGACCACGCCTGCCGCGACCGCATCGTCGACGAGGGAGAGCAGCCGCGGCGTGCGGGGGTCGAGCGGGTGCCACCGGTGCCCGAACCCGGGGATGTACTTCGTGCCGGCCTCCCGATGGCGGGCGAGCACCGACCGCACGGCAGCATCCAGGTCGCCCGATCCGCCGTGCTCGCGTTCGATCTCGAGGTACAGCTCCATGCACTGCTGGCCGGGGCCACCGTGGATGTCGTCGAGCACGTTGATCGCCGAAGCCATCGCACCGTTCACCGGCACCCCGCAGGTGGTCGCCATCCTCGCGATGGCGATCGACGGTGCCTGCGGCCCGTGATCGACGGATGCCACGAGAGCCGCCTCGAACAGTGCGGCCTGCGCAGGGGTGGGCAGCTCGGCGCGCACCATCAGCCAGATCGTGTCGACGAACCCGACACCCCCGATGAGTTCCTGGATCGGGTAGCCCCGCAGCGCGATCTCCCCCGGCCGGACGTCGATGATGTCGGTCCGCCACCAGTGACGCGCCTCGTCGAGTATCTCCGCATCGCTCACGGTGTCGCGCTCGCGGTCTCGAGCGCTGCGTCGTAGAAGTCGCCGAACAGGTCCTCGTCGGACGGCCGGTCCTCGGGGATGGTGCGCGACACCCACGTCGTGTTCAGGTAGTGCTTCAGCGACACGTTCTCGGAGGTGATGTTCCCGCCCCACGTGCCGCACCCCATCGATGAGGTCATCGGCATGCCGTTGGTGAACGACCCCGCGTTGGCCTTCGAATTGGGTTGCCTCACCATGATCCGCGAGACGGGCATGTGCCGGGCGAAGTAGTCGATGTGGTCGTCGTCGGTGGAGGCGATGCCGCACGAGTGGCCTTTGCCGCCGATCTCGTAGAGCCGCTTCGCCAACTCGACGCCGTCTTCGAAACTGCCGTCGTAGGCGTGCACCGCCATGAGGGTCGTCAGCTTCTCCTTGCAGAACTGGCGATCCTCGGCGATGCCGTCGCCCTCGACGAGGATGAAGCGCCGGTCGGCGGCGATCTCGAACCCTGCGGCGCGGGCGAGTTCCTGCGGGGACACGGCGACGGTGTCGGGGAGGCGGTGGCCCTCCGCATCCCACATCACCCCCTGCAGCGCGGACCGCTGCTGCTCGGTCGCGAGGTGGCCGCCTTCGGCCTGCAGCGCGTCGAGCATGTCGCGGTAGCGCGAAGCGGGCACCAGCACGTTGCCGTCGGCGGAGCAGCCGGAGCCGAAGTCGGACGTCTTCGACAGCATGCAGTTGCGTGCCGTCTCCTGCAGGTCGGCGGTCTCGTCGACGAACTCGGTCGCGTTCCCTGCCCCGACACCGTACGCGGGGGTGCCCGAGCTGTAGGCGGCCCGCACCAACCCCTGTCCCCCGGTCGCGATGACGAGGTCCGCGCGGCGCATGATCTCCTGCGACGCGGCGAGGCTCGGCAGGGTGATGCACTGCAGGATGTCGGCAGGTGCCCCCTCGGCCTCCAACGCCTCGCGCATGAGGCGCACCGTCTCGAGCGTCGTGTGCTTGGAGCGCGGATGCGGCGAGAACACGACCACGTTGCGCGCCTTCACCGCGTAGATCGCGTTGCCCGCCGGAGTGAGGTCGGGGTTCGTGGTCGGCACCACGCACCCGATCACACCCACCGGCTTCGCGTACTTCACGAGACCCTTCTCCGGGTCCTCCTCGATCACCCCGACCGACGGACTGCGCAAGGCATCCCGCAGCACGCCGCGGATCTTCATCCGCTTGTTCATGCGGCTGCCGAAGTCGCCGAGTCCCGACTCCTCGATGCCCATGGTGACGAGCCGCTCGAACGAGGTGCGATTCGCCACCGCCCACGCGATCGCCCGGATCAGCCGGTCGACCCGTTCCTGGTCGTACGTCTCGATGATCGCGAGGGCGGCCCGCGCGCGGGCGAAGACGTCGTCGAGTTCCTGCTGCTGCTCCGGCGACAGCGACTTGGGTGCATCAGCGGCCATGACAACTCCGTCCATCGGCCCCGTGCCGACTTCACGCAGGCTAGGCAGGCCGCGTCGGCGGCGACAACGCGTGTCCCACTGGGTAGAAAGGCGTGTCCCATTCGGCGAGACTGCCGCTTGCGAACTCGCACCCCAGCCCACAGAGTCTCAGGATGAGCCGAAGGCGCCCCGAACCCGACGACGATCGACCCGACGAATCCGAGCCACCTCAGAAGGCGTCGGAGTCGATCCTCGGGGACTCGATCTTCCCCCACACCGAGTCCGTCTTCGCCGGGCCCGACCTGAACCGTGGCGTGCCCGCGGATCCGCGGATCATCCGGATGCTGTCGGCGGTCGAGATCGCGATCGGTGTCGCCCTGTTCGCGCTCATCATCTTCGGCGTGATGTATCAGGTGATCGGCCGCTACTTCCCGTCGATCAGTTGGGTCGGGGCGGGTGAGGTCGCGCTGCTCTCGATGATCGCGATGACGTTCATCACGGCCGGATACATGGTGGGCCGGAACGGCCACATCGTGCTCGAGATCTTCGACGGCCTCCTCGCCGGGTCGCGCCTTTTCGTGGCGCTGCGGGTGGTCTCGGCCGTGATCATGACGCTCACCTGCGTGGCCCTCGCCTACGAAGCCGTCGTGAAGATCGAGACCGAGTGGGGCCGGCTGAGCGCCGCCATGCATGTGCCCTACGGGACGCTGTACGTCTTCGCCCTGATCGGGTTCGTCTCCGCGGCGCTCCAGTCGGCCATCAAGATCCCCTTCGCGAACCGCCCTGAGCGCAAGCTCGACATCAGCGAGATGGACGGCTGACCGGTGGATCTCTGGCTGTACATCCTGCTCTTCGTCGTCTTCCTGCTGCTGCGGGTGCCCGTCGCCTTCGCGATGATCGCCTCGAGCATGCTCTACTTCTACGCCAGCGGGCTCTCGGCGGGGTACGCGATCACCTATGTGGTGAACGGCATCAACAGCTTCCCTCTGCTCGCGGTTCCGCTGTTCATCTTCGTCGGCAGCATCGCCAACCACCTCGGCATCGCGACGCGGCTCTACGACTTCGCGCGGGCCCTGCTGCCGCGACTGCCCGGCAACCTCGCCTACGTGAACCTCGGCACCGCGATCGGCTTCTCCTGGATCAGCGGCTCCGCCCTCGCGGATGCGGCATCCACCAGCAAGGTGCAGATCCCGCAGATGCTGAAAGCCGGATACCCGTACGGGTTCTCCGCCGGCCTCACCGCATCCGGTTCGCTCATGAGCACCGTCATGCCGCCGAGCATCCCGGCGGTGCTGTTCGCGGCGACCGCCTCGGTCTCGATCGGGGCGCTGTTCGCGGCGTCCATCATCCCGGCGCTGCTGATGGCTCTCGGTCTCGCGATCTACGTGTTCTTCTGGGTGCGTCGCCACCCGGAGGTGGCAAGCAGCCGCCCGTTCGTCGGCTCCCTGCTCGCGAAGGCCTCGCTCCGTGTCATCGGTCCGGCACTGCTGCCGGTGATCATCCTCGGCGGCATCTTCAGCGGATGGTTCACCCCCACCGAGAGCGCCGGCATCGCAGCCGTGTACATGCTGGTGCTCGGGCTGATCTACCGCACCCTCACCTGGCGCGTGTTCTGGAAGGCGGCGAAGGAGACCGTCATCGTCTCGGGCGGCATCCTGCTGATCCTCGGCGCCTCGAACCTCATGGGCCAGGTGCTCACACGCGAACAGGTCTCCCGCGGGCTCGGCGAGTGGCTCACCGGGTTCACGGACAACCCGATCCTGTTCCTCCTGCTGCTCAACGTGCTGCTGATCCTGCTCGGCATCCCCCTCGAGGCGCCACCGGTGATCCTCGTGCTGGTGCCGATCCTGATGCCGATCGTCACCCAGTTCGGCATCGAACCGGTGCAGCTCGGCGTCATCATGATCCTCAACCTGATGATCGGATCGTTGACACCACCCGTCGGCGCGGTGCTCTTCGTGGTGGGTTCGATCACCCGCAGATCGATGAGCGAACTGTTCCGCGGCATCCTGCCGTTCCTCATCCCGCTCGGCATCGTGCTGCTGCTGCTCACGCTCTTCCCCGCGATCGTGACCACCGTGCCGACGTTGCTCGGGCTGATGTAGACCGGTGTTCCATTCGCCGGGACGCTGCTTTCAGCGTCCCGGCGAGTCCGTCAAACTCGGCACCACCAAGGCCGATGTCCCGGCCCGCAATCCATTTCCATGTCAGAGGCGCACGAGGATGTGCGCACAACAGGAGGAGAGTTCCATGGGCACAGCCCGAACGACGCACCGCGGTCTCATCGCGGCGACGGCGATTGCCGCATCCACCGTCCTGCTCGCCGGGTGCTCCGGCGGCGGCGACACCCCCGACGGGGGTGAGACCAGCGACAACAAGCCGGTGACGCTCTCGGTCGCGACCAGCCAGAACGAGGAGACGCCGAACTACTACTGCGGTGTCGAACTGCTCAAGGAGCGCCTCGAAGGCGCCGACATCGGCATCACCGTCGACCTCTTCCCGGCAAGCCAGCTCGGCCCCGACGCCGACCGCTTCCCGCAGGTGCAGGCCGGTGACATCGACATCGACCTGCAGGGCGCCTCCGCACTCAGCGCCACCTACGAGCCGATCGGCGTCGTCGACGCCGCCTACGCCTTCGACAACGTGGACCACGCCTTCAAGTGGATCGACGAGAGCTCGGAAGACCTGTTCGACGGATTCCACGAGGCCACCGGGGTGAAGGTCGTCGACGGCTGGTACTTCGGCGACCGCACCTTCACCACGAAGGACGTCGAGGTGCACAGCCCCGACGACCTCGGCGGCGTACCGCTGCGGTTCCCGAACTCGCCCCAGTTCCTCGCCAACGCCGAAGCACTCGGTGTCACCAACCCGGTGTCGGTGGCGGTCGAAGAGGTCTACACGGCGCTGCAGCAGGGCATCGCGGTCGGTCAGGAGAACCCGATCGTCGCGACCCAGTCGTCGAGCTACTTCGAGGTGCTGAACACGATCGTGCTCAACAACCACCAGGTCGGCATCCACTGGCTCATCGTCAGCGACGCCACCTACGACAAGCTCAGCGACGAGCAGGCAGAGCTGCTGGAGAAGACGATCCACGAGATTCGTCCCGAAAACCGCACCTGCGTCGAGGAGGCCACCGAGGAGATCCTCGACGGCTACCGCGACGACGCAGCGTTCACGGTGATCGAGCAGGACGACATCGACATGGATGCGTTCATCGAGAAGGCGGAGGACTTCTTCGGCGGCTACTTCACCGGGGAGAACCTGGCGGCCTACCAGGCCATCCGCGAGACCGCGGGGTAACGCCGGCCACCCGAACCGGAGCCACTTGGGGAACGTGGGGGGGGGGGGCGCCCCCCCGGGCGG
>JAEWJX010000038.1 GCA_023386365.1 Actinomycetes bacterium
GGGGGGGGGG
This sequence comes from Actinomycetes bacterium, assembly GCA_023386365.1. GTDB lineage: Bacteria > Actinomycetota > Actinomycetes > Actinomycetales > Microbacteriaceae > Homoserinibacter. The sequence goes on from JAEWJX010000038.1 coordinate 11, forward strand.
GGGGGGGGGGGGGGGGGGGGGGGGGGGGGGGGGGGCGGCCCCCCCCCCGGGCGGGGTGGTGCTGATTAGCCGTTGATGAGTGCGTCGATCTTCTCGTCGTACTCGGCGGCCAGGGCGGAGACGTCGCCGCCGCCGTTGACCTTGCCGAAGAACTCCTCGAGCAGACCGGAGCCCTCGACAGCCGCCCAGCCGGGTGCGGCCGGGGTGAGCTTCGAACCGAGGGCCGACTCGATGAGCGCCTTCGCGAACTGGTCGTCGCCCAGGGCGCTGACGTAGTCCTCGTTGGCCGGGCCGAGCCCGTTCTTGCCGAGCATGGTCTGGTATTCCTCGCTGAAGATGATCTTCATCAGCTCGCGGGCGCCGGCCTGGTTCTTGGAGGCCGCGGACACCGCGATGTTGGAGCCACCGGCGAACACGGGGGCGACGCCACCGTCGGCACCCGGGAGCACGTAGGTGCCGAACACCTCGTCGTTCCAGGTGGCGATCGTCTTGGTGTCGTCCGCGGGGTCCGGAGCGAGGTCACCGATCGACCAGTGCGCCCATCCGGGTGCGATGATCGTGGCGGCCTCGGGCGCGGCAGCGTTCGGCTGGGTGTTGATGTTCACCCAGGGGGTGCTGTCGGCCTCGGTGACGGGGGCGTTCGACGCCGAGCTGTAGAGCTCCTGCAGCGCCTCGAGTCCCTTGATCGAGTTGGGGTCCGAGAGGCTGGACGCCCACTTGTCGCCGTCCTTCTTCGCGAGGTCTCCGCCGTTGGCGAAGATCCACGAGATGCCGTTGCGCCAGTCCTCGCCACCGAGGTAGAAGCCCGAGAGGGCGTCGGTGTGGAGGGCCGAGGCGACCTCGGTCAGCTGCGGCAGGGTGGTCGGAACCTCCTGGCCGGCGGCCGCGTACAGGTCCTTGCGGTAGAAGACGTAGCGCGAACCGAAGTAGTACGGCAGCGCGTAGTTCTTGCCGTCGACTTCGCCGACCTCGACGAACGAGGGGAGCAGCTTGTCGCCGCCGAGCTCGTCGTACATGTCGGAGATGTCGCTGAAGGCGCCCACGGTGGTGAACGTCGGCGACCAGGTGTTCCCGATCTCGGTGACGTCGGGAGTATTGTCGGCGTCAGGCAGTGCAGTGGTGAGCTTCGCGAGAGCGTCACCCCAGCCCTGTTCCTCGATGGTGAGGGTGCCCCCGGTGTTCTTCTTGTACTCGCTCTTCAGGTAGTCGCGGAGTTCGTCCGGGGTGTCACCCCCCATGACCCAGAACGTGATGTTCTGGCCCTTGGCCTCGTCCGGGTCCGGGGTGTTCGACGCGGTCGAGCAGCCGGCGAGGACGACGAGCGCAGCGGTGGCAGCGGCGACTGCTCCGATCTTTCGCTTCATTCGTGCATTCCTTCTTCTTTGAATTGCGGTGAAGCCGGATGGCGGCACCGCTGGTGCAAGGGTGTTGCGTTGTCGGGTCAGGAGACCCCGAGTTGCCCCGAGAGGACCATGGCGGCGGCGCCGCGCATGACGATGTCCTGCCCGAGATCGGACATCCGTACCGTGAGATCGCCGTGGAATTCGGCCATCGTGCGGGCACGGAAGGTTTCGATGGCCGCCTGGGTGAGCGGGCCGTCGAGGAGTTCGACGGGGCCGCTGATGACGACCTCGTCGAGATTGAGGGCGCCGACGACCGGCGCGAGGGCGATGCCGAGGCGCTCTCCGGCGCGACGCAGCACGTCGTCGCGGGAGTCGGCGTCGGGTGCGGCGGCCATGCCGGCGCGGAGGCGCGGGACGGCGAGCCAGGTTTCGAGGCATCCGTTCTTGCCGCAGACGCAGGCTTCGCCGCCGTCGGTTCCGACGACCACGTGTCCGAGCTCGCCAGCGGCGAAGCGGCTGCCGAAGAGAGGGCTGCCGCCGAGGATGAGGCCGGCGCCGACACCGCGTCCGACCCGGATGAGCATGAAGTCGCCGAGCGCGTCGCCGAAGCTGTGCTCGGCGAGGGCGGCGGCGTTGGCGTCGTTGGCGACGAGCACGGGCAGGCCGGTGGCGGCGGAGACGGATGCCTGCAGCGGCTCGTCGACCCAACCCAGGTTGGGAGCGGAGAGCACGACGCCGGCGAGGTCGACGATGCCGGGCGATCCGATGCCGATGCCGAGGATGGGTGCGGTGGCGGCGGCGGCGAGGTCGCGGGCCAGCGTGGTGACGAGCGCCGTCACCTGCCCGCCGGCGGCACCATCCGTCTCGGCCTCCATCCGGGTGACGATGCCGCCGTCGAGGTCGAGCACGGCGCCGCGGAAGACGCCGGTGTCGGAGAGGTCGATGCCGATGATCTGGTAGCCGGCCCGGTTCATGTCGAGCAGGATGGCGGGCTTGCCGGGGCGGGCCGCGCCCTTCTGGTCGGTCTCGACGATGAGGCCGTCGGCGATGAGTTCGGCGACGAGGTCGGAGATGGTGACGCGGGTGAGGCCGGTCTCGCGGGCGAGGTCGGCGCGGCTCTGGAGGCCGCCGCTGTACAGGGTCTGCAGCACGAGGGAGCGGTTGTGGCCGCGTGCGTGCTCGGGGAGCACTTTGGCGCTCGGACGCAGGGCGCGACCGCCGGCGAAGCCCGCGATGGTGGCGCTTCTTTGCGCGGCGTCCGATGACATGTTTGTTAGTAAAGCGTACGAACAAACATCCCGCAACATTTGAACGGACGGTTTACAAACTCGTAATGTTTCGTCGCGTCAGCGAACTCGCAGCAGCGACCAAGGGTGCGCTGCCATCCTGAACCCATGACGCCCACGAATCGCGCCACCCCTTCCCTGACTCTCGCCCGCGCGGCCGCCGTCGGCGCCGCCGGGTTCGGCCTGCTCGTGCTCGCCGGCTGCAGCACCACGCCGGCCGACTCGTCGGCGGGCGCCGACAGCGGCTCCGGATCGTCGGACACCTCGGCCAGCTACGCCGACGGCACGTACACGGCGAGCGGCGGCTACACGGCACCCAGCGGCCAAGAAGAGGTGGAGGTCGAGGTGACCCTCGCCGACGACGTCATCACCGCCGTCACCGTCACCCCCACGGCCACCGACCGCCAGGCCGCCGGATTCCAGAAGCAGTTCGCCGACGGCATCGCCGCGGAGGTCGTGGGCAAGGACATCGACTCGCTCAACGTCTCGCGCGTCGCCGGCTCCTCGCTCACGAGCGGCGGTTTCAACGCTGCCATCGACAGCATCAAGTCCGAGGCGCTCGAGTCCTGATCGCCGACCCGCTGCCATCCGCCTGGCGCTTCGACGCGCTCGGCACACCGTGGCGCATCGACACCGAGCTCCCGGTACCGGACGACGTGCGCCGCACGGTCGCCGAGCGGATCGAGCGGTTCGACCGCGACTGGTCGCGCTTCCGTGACGACTCGCTCGTCGCCCGGATCGCGCGCGAGCCCGGGCGGCACCGGATGCCCGAGGACGCGGGCCGTCTCCTCGACCTGTACGCCGAGCTGTACCCGGCGACGAACGGCCGCGTCTCCCCGCTCGTCGGCGGTGCACTCAGCGGACTCGGCTACGGACCCCGTCTCGCCGCAGGCGTCGCGGATGCGGTGCCGCGGTGGGACGACGCGATCGCCTGGGACGGCACCCACCTCGACACCGTCGCGCCGGTGGTGCTCGACTTGGGGGCGGCGGGGAAGGGCTACCTGGTCGACCTCGTGAGCGACCTGCTCACCTTGGCGGGCATCCCGCGGCACGTCGTCGACGGCTCCGGCGACCTGCGCATCCGCGACGTGCCGATGAGGATCGCGCTCGAGCATCCCGCCGACCCCACGAAGGCGATCGGCGTCGCCGAGCTGACGACCGGCGCACTCTCCGCGAGCGCCGGCAACCGGCGCGCGTGGGGCGACGGCCAGCACCACATCCTGGATGCGGTGACCGGCCTGCCCGCCCGCCGCGTGGTGGCGACGTGGGCGGTGGCGGCCGACGACCTCACCGCCGACGGCGCCGCCACGGCCCTGTTCTTCGACGTCGAGTCGGAATGGCTCGAGCGGCGCGGTGTGCAGTGGGTCAAGATGTTGGACGGCGGCGCGATCGAGCGTTCGCCCGGCTTCCCCGGGGAGGTGTTCGCGTGATCGCGAAACTGGATCGGCTGCTCGGCCGCGTCACGATGTACATGCTGGTGATCGCGATCCTCACGCTGCTGGCGCTCGTCGCGCTGGTGCTCGCGTTCCTGCGGGTCGTGTCGGTCGACCCGTGGGCGCTGCTCGCGAGTGCCGCGGTGCTGCTGGTGTTCACCTGGGCGGCGAACGAGCTGCTGGCACGCCTGTTCCGGACGCGGCAGCACACGACATCCGGGATCATCACGGCCCTGCTGCTGCTGTTCGTGCTCGCCCCGACCCTCGACCCGCTGGGGCTGGTGGGGATCGCGGTGGCAGCGCTCGTGGCCGCGGCCTCCAAGTACCTGCTCGCCTGGCGGGGCCGGCACCTGGCGAACCCGGCGGCCGTCGGCGCACTCGTCGTCGGGGTGACCGGCCTCGCGTTCCCCTCATGGTGGGTGGGCACCCCGCCCCTTCTGCCGGTCGTGGCGGTGGGTGCGCTGCTCATCCTCTGGCGCACCCGCCACCTCGGCATGGGCGCGCTCTACGTGGTCGCGAGCGTCGCGGTGATCGTGGGACAGTTCCTCGCGGGCGGCACCCCCTTCGCGACCGCGCTGTCGTTCGCGCTGCTGTCGTCGCCTGTCGTCTTCACCGCCGGGTTCATGCTGAGCGAGCCGCTCACCCTCCCTCCGCGCTCCTGGCAGCGCCTCACGCTCGCCGTGGTGGTGGCCCTGCTCGCCAACGTGCACTACTCGTTCGGCGTCTACGGCAACACCCCCGAGCTCGCGCTCGTCGCCGGCGGCGTGCTCTCCTTCTTCGTGTGCCAGCGGCGCGGCGTGAAGCTGGAACTGGTCGAGAAGCGGCAGCTCACCCCCACCGCGTGGGAGTTCCGTTTCCGCGCCCTCGCCCCCGTGCGGTTCGAGGCGGGGCAGTACCTGGAGCTCACCCTCCCCCACCCCCACCCGGACGCCGGCGGCACCCGCCGGGTGTTCTCGATCACCTCCGCACCCGGCGACGGCGAGGTGACCGTCGGCGTGCGCATCCGCGACGAGGCGTCCAGCTTCAAGCGGGCTCTGGTAGCCCTGCAGCCGGGTGCGCGGGTGCGTACGACCGGCGTGTGGGGCGACTTCACCCTGCCGCGGGACCCGGATGCGAAGCTCGCGTTCGTCGCCGCCGGCATCGGGGTGACGCCGTTCGTCGCGCAACTGCGCTCGCTCGGCCCGCGCGCCGCCGACGCGGAACTGCTGTACGCGGTGCGTTCCGCATCCGACCTCGCCTACCGCGACGAACTCGCCGCCACCGGCGCCCGGGTGAGCGTGCTCTCCCCCGACGACCCCGGCACCCTGCCTGCGGGGTGGACCTGGCTCGGTTCGGATGCGCTGTCGGCAGATGCGGTGCACCGGGCGATCCCGGATGCGCGCGACCGCACCGTGTACCTCTCCGGTGCGCCGACCGACGTGTCCGAGCTGCGCCGCGCGCTGCGACGCGCGGGCACCCGCCGCATCCGCACCGACGTGTTCCTCGGATACTGACCCGCGTCCTGTCGCCCCCCGAACCGTAGGGTTGCGGCATGTCGTCGTTCGCCGAGAAGCCGATCCTGCACTTCACCGATCCGGCCGAGTGGGAGGCGTTCCTCGAGAACGACCCGCCCGCCGACGGTGTGCGGGTGAAGATCGTGAAAGCGAAGGCGCAGGTGCCCGGCATCACCCGCCAGGAGGCACTCGACGTGGCGCTCTGCTTCGGCTGGATCGACGGCCAGGCAGGTTCCTTCGACGACGACTTCAGCCTGCAGGCCTACACGCCGCGTCGCTCACGCAGCCCGTGGTCGCAGATCAACCGCGACCATGTGACGCGCCTCATCGCGGAAGGCCGGATGCGCCCCGGCGGTCAGGCCGAGATCGACCGCGCGAAAGCCGACGGCCGGTGGGACGCGGCGTACCGCCAGAAAGACGCTCCCGTGCCCGCCGAACTGCAGGTGCTCCTCGACACGAGCCCCGCGGTGCAGGCGACGTTCGACGCGCTCAACGCGCAGAACCGCTGGGCGTTCATCTTCCGCATCCAGCAGGGCGTGCGCCCCGAGACGCGCGAACGGCGTGCCCGGCAACTCTTCGAGATGCTCGAACGGGGCGAACGCTTCTACTGAGGCAGTAGGCCGAGTGCGCGCACCGCATCGCGCTCGGCGGCCAGTTCCGCCACCGAGACGGCGAGGGCGTCGCGCACCGCATCCGAGAGCTCGAGCCCCTCGACCACCTGCCACCGCCCGTCGACCGAGGTCGCCGGGAACGAACTGACGAGGCCCTGCGGCACGCCGTACTCACCCCGGCTCGGCTGCGCCACCGACACCCAGTCGCCGTCGGGCGTACCGAGCGCCCAGTCGCGCACGTGGTCGATCGCGGCGGATGCGGCACTCGCCGCCGACGACGCCCCGCGCGCCGCGATGATGGCCGCGCCCCGGTTCGCCACCGTCGGCACGAAGGTGTCGGCCACCCATTCCGGCTCGAACCCGACGGGCGCGCCGTCGAGGAGCAGCTGCGACGGGTCGGGAACCTGCGTCGACGAGTGGTTCCCCCAGATCGTCATCCGCGACAGCCGGCCGACCCCCACGCCGAGCTTCGTCGCCACCTGCGCGAGCGCGCGATTGTGGTCGAGGCGGGTCATCGCCGTGAACCGCTCCGCCGGCACATCCGGAGCATGTGCAGCGGCGATGAGCGCATTCGTGTTCGCCGGGTTGCCCACCGCGAGCACCCGGATGTCGTCCGCCGCCCGGTCGTTGATGGCACGCCCCTGCGGCCCGAAGATCCCCGCGTTGGCGGCAAGCAGGTCGCCGCGCTCCATCCCCGCCGTGCGCGGGCGGGCACCCACCAGCAGCGCGACCTGTGAACCGTCGAACGCCGCATCCGCGTCGTCGAAAACGTCGACGCTCTCGAGCAGCGGGAACGCGGCATCCGCGAGCTCCATGGCGGTGCCCTCCGCGGCGGCCACCGCCTGCGGCACCTCCAACAGCCTCAGCCGCACCGGCCGGGCGCCGAGCATCGCCCCTGAGGCGATCCGGAAGAGGAGCGCGTAGCCGATCTGCCCGGCGGCGCCCGTGACGGTGACAGTCGTGGGGGTGGTCATGGATCCACGCTACGCGGTGGGGATGACGAAGGGCCGGGTCTTTCGACCCGGCCCTTCGCGTGCATCACGCCAGGCGCGCCTGCAGGTTCTCGTCGAGGGTGGCGAGGAAGTCCTCGGTGGTCTGCCACTCCTGCTCGGGGCCGACCAGCAGGGCCAGGTCCTTCGTCATCTTGCCCGACTCGACGGTCTTCACGACCACGTCTTCGAGGGTCTCGGCGAAGGTGATGAGCGCCTGGTTGTCGTCCAGCTTGCCGCGGTGCATGAGGCCACGGGTCCACGCGTAGATCGAGGCGATCGGGTTGGTGGAGGTGGGCTTGCCCGCCTGGTGCTGACGGTAGTGACGGGTGACGGTGCCGTGCGCCGCCTCGGCCTCGACGATCTTGCCGTCGGGCGTGGTGAGCACGGAGGTCATCAGGCCGAGCGAGCCGAAGCCCTGCGCCACGGTGTCGGACTGCACGTCGCCGTCGTAGTTCTTGCAAGCCCAGACGTAGCCGCCCTCCCACTTGAGCGCGGAGGCCACCATGTCGTCGATGAGGCGGTGCTCGTAGGTGATGCCCGCGGCCTCGAACTTGTCCTTGTACTCGGCGTCGAACACTTCCTGGAACAGGTCCTTGAAGCGGCCGTCGTAGGCCTTCAGGATCGTGTTCTTGGTGGAGAGGTACACCGGGTAGCCGCGGTTGAGGCCGTAGTTGAGGCTCGCGCGGGCGAAGTCGCGGATGGACGCATCCTGGTTGTACATCGCCATCGCGACGCCGCCGTCGGGGGCCTGGTACACCTCGAAGCTCTGCGCCTCGGAGCCGTCGGCGGGCTGGAAGCTCATGGTGAGCGTGCCGGCGCCTTCGAACACGAAGTCGGTGGCCCGGTACTGGTCGCCGAACGCGTGACGGCCGATGACGATCGGCTTGTTCCAGCCGGGCACCAGTCGCGGAATGTTCGAGATGACGATCGGCTCGCGGAAGATCACGCCGCCGAGGATGTTGCGGATGGTGCCGTTGGGGCTCTTCCACATCTTCTTCAGGCCGAACTCGGCGACGCGCGCCTCGTCAGGGGTGATGGTCGCGCACTTGACGCCCACACCGTGCTTCTGGATCGCGTGGGCCGCGTCGATGGTGACCTGGTCGTCGGTCGCGTCGCGGTTCTCGATGCCGAGGTCGTAGTACTCCAGGTCCACGTCGAGATACGGGTGGATGAGGCGGTCCTTGATGAACTGCCAGATGATACGAGTCATCTCGTCGCCGTCGAGTTCGACGACCTTTCCTTCGACCTTGATCTTCTCGACCACGTGTTGTCCTTTCGCGTCGTACGCCGCCGAACAGCCTACCTCGCCCGCGAGATGTCTCGATGTCGAGATACCTGTGCACGGATGGCGCCCGCGGGTTAGCCTGGGCGGATGGCGGAGCTGAGACTGGAAGAACTGACCGCGCAGACCATCGTCGCGGCCCGCAATCTGGCGCTCAAGCCCGGGCAAGCGGCATTCATCGCCCCCGAGACCTACGTGCATGTCGAGCAGGACCTCGACCCGGCGGGGTCGTGGCCCCGTGTCGTCATGGACGGCGAGCACCTCGTCGGCTACGTGATGGGCACCTTCGACCCCGACGCCCCCGAGGAGTTCCTCAAGGCGGCGCTGTGGCGCATCCACGTCGAGGCCGAGGCGCAGGGCGCCGGCGTCGGCCGGTTCGCCGTGCAGGCCCTCGCGGATGAAGCGCGACGTCGCGGATTCGACCGCCTCACGGTCGTGTGGGGTTCGGGCGAAGCGGGGCCCGAGGAGTTCTTCAAGGCGGTCGGGTTCGAGCTCGTCGGCGAGACGCCGTACGGCGAGAACCTCGGCGCGCTCAGCCTCTGATCCGACGATGGCGCAGCCGTCCGAGGATTTCGTCGGCGCGGTGCTCGACGTCGTCGCCTCCATCCCCGAGGGCCGGGCCATGAGCTACGGCGACGTGGCGGCCGCGATCGGCTCCCGCGCCGCCCGCGGTGTGGGTCAGGTGATGGCGTACTACGGCGGCGACGTGCCCTGGTGGCGCGTGGTCCGCGCCTCCGGGCACCCCGCGGTCGACCACTCCGACCGTGCCCTCGAGTACTACCGGTCCGAGGGGACGCCGCTGCTGTGGTCGCGCGACCACAGCAGCTACCGGGTCGACCTGGGCGCGGCACGGCACCATCCTGAGGGCTGACCGTTCCTCCCCCGAATGGGCGCGTTCGCGCGGGGTCCACTCGCCGGTAACGTCTCATCCCATGACCCGCACCGACGACCTGATGGCGACAATGCAGCGCCACATGCGCGGAACGGCTTTCGTCTTCTCCCGCACCGCGAAGGGGTTCGACATCGACGTCGACCTCGCGAACAAGCAGTGGTGGGGCGTACTCAAAGAGACGCGGCTGTCCGAGACCTCCAGTTTCAAGATCCTCACCGACGAGATCGACTCGAAATTCACCATCGTGGAGATCCCGCGCCACGTGGAGTGGGCCGGTGACGACGCACCGCACTTCGTAGCGGCGGCGGGCGGCGGACCGAAGCAGAGCATGCGCGACGAGGTGGATCTGCGCGTCAGCGCGGAACCCATTCGGCGGCTCGTGCGCCGCGAGGCGGAGGGTCTCGGCTTCCGCGAGTCGCTCGACCGGCGCAAGCTCTTCACCATGTTGGGTGTGGCGCTCGGCGGTGTCGTCGCCGTCGTGATCACGATCGTGATCATCTTCAGCGCCATCGGCAACTGAGCAACCACTCCCCGACTACTCAAACCCCGACTGCCGACTACTCAAACAGCCGGGGTGCGCGCTCGAGAGCGCCCGGCATCCGCTTGGCTGATGTGTGGCCGGGGCTTCGGGTAGCGCTCGGCCGAACAAGCGGAACACCCGGGGGGGAGTTCCGCCGGCCGGGCCCGGCTCCCCCAGTCGGGCCCGGCCCTTTCCCGCTCGCGCGCCGGACAGCTGGCCGTCGAGCGCGTCGGGTCGAGGGGAGCACCACCGCGACGAACGCCGCGAACGTCCGCCGCAGCGACCACCGCTCGACCGCACACACCTGCGACACTTTGCCGCTCACCGTGGCCGGATGCCGACTCAACATGACCGCTCCTCGTTCGACGCCTCCACACAGGCTGCGGCGTCGGCGATGGCCCGGGACGCCTCCCGGGCACATCTGAGAACCGCGCGAACGAGATTTGAGTAGTCAGGCGCCCTCACGCCCGGCGACGTGAGTAGTTACACGAGCGAGTCGCGCCACGCCTTGTGCAGCGCGGCGAACCGGCCGGTACCCCCGATCAGCTGCTCGGGCGTGCCGTCTTCGACGATGCGCCCGTGCTCCATCACGAGCACGCGGTCGGCGATCGCGACCGTCGACAGACGGTGCGCGATGACGATCGCCGTGCGGTCCGCGAGCAGGGTGGTGAGGCCTTCCTGCACGAGCCGCTCGCTGGGGATGTCGAGCGACGCCGTCGCCTCGTCGAGGATGAGCACCGCCGGGTCGGCGAGGAACGCGCGCGCGAACGACAGCAGCTGCCGCTGACCTGCCGAGACGCGGCCGCCGCGCTTGTTCACATCCGTGTCGTAGCCGTTCGGCAGCGCCTCGATGAACGCGTGCGCGCCCACCGCCCGCGCCGCCGCCTGGATCTCGTCGAGCGACGCCCCCGGCTTTCCGAGCGCGATGTTGTCGGCCACGGTCCCGCTGAAGAGGTACGCCTCCTGCGTGACCATGACGATCGCGCGGCGCAGGTCCTTCGGATGCAGGTCGCGCAGGTCGATGCCGTCGAGGCGAACCGTACCCTCTGTGGGGTCGTAGAAGCGCGACACGAGCTTCGCGAGCGTCGACTTGCCGGCACCCGTCGATCCGACGAGCGCCACGGTCTGCCCGGCAGGCAGGTGCAGCTCGAACTCCGGCAGGATGACGCGGTCGTCGCGGTAGGCGAAACGCACGCCGTCGAAGTCGACGGCGCCCTTCGCGTGCCACAGGTCGATCGGCTTCACGGGGTCGGGAACGCTCGGGGTCTCGTCGAGCACACCGGAGATCTTCTCCAGCGCTGCGGAGGCCGACTGGTACGAGTTGTAGAACTGCGCCATCTCCTCCATCGGGTCGAAGAAGCGCCGCGCGTACATGAGCGCCGCGAGCAGCACGCCGACCGAGAGGGCACCTTCGGCCACCCGCAGGCCGCCGACCAACAGCACGACCGCGACGACCACGTTTCCCACCACGACGAGGCTCGGGTCGAAGACGCCGAACACGCCGATCGCCTTCGCGTTCGCCTCGCGGTAGTTCTCCACGTGCTCGCCGAACTCGCGCTCGTTGCGCTTCTCGGCACGGAAGGCCTTCACCGCGCGGATGCCCGTCATGGTCTCGACGAACTTCACGATGAGGCGGGCCGAGTGCACTCGCGTGGCGCGGAACGCGCGCTGCGACGTGACCTGGAACCACCGCGTGAGCACCGCCAGGATCGGCAGCGACGCCGCGATCACCAACCCGCTGACGGGGTCGAGGATCACCAGCGTGATGCCGATGAACACCATGTAGAGCACGCCGCGGATGAGTCCCTGGATGCCGGAGTCGAGCAGTTCGCGGATCGAGTCGAGGTCGTTGGTCTGGCGCGCGATGATGCGGCCCGACGTGTAGCTCTCGTGGAACTCGAGGCTCAGCAGCTGGGCGTGCCGGTAGATGCGTCCGCGAAGGTCGAACAGGAACGCCTGGCTGATCCGCGCCGACAGCATCGTGTAATGCCACATGAGGATGGCACCCACCACCGCCGCCGTCAGGTACAGCAGCACGATCATCGCGATCGGCATCGCATCCTGGTGCTCCACGATCGCCGGGAGCCCCGTGTCGATGCCCCACGCGATGAGTGCCGGGCCGGCCGTCTGCAGGCCGGTGCTCACGGCGACGATGATCATCGCCACCACCACGCGACCGCGGAGCGGGCGCAGCAGCGACCCGAGCAGGCGTGACGACCGCTTGCGGATCGCCGCGCTCTCTTCGCGCGTGTAGTCCTGACGGTCTTCGCCGTCGACACCTTCCAGCAGGCTCATGCGGTCACCTCCTCGTTCTCGTCGTCGTTCTCCTCGAGGGAGGAGATGACGTGGCGGTAGTGCTCATTGCGTTCCAACAGTTCCGAGTGCCGGCCGACATCGGTGATGCGGCCGTCTTCGAGCAGGGCCACCCGGTCGGCCAGCATCACCGTCGAGGGACGGTGGGCGACGATCAGTGCGGTCGTGTCGCTGAGCACCCGACGCAGGCCCGCCTCGACGCGCGCCTCGGTGTCGACGTCGAGCGCCGACAGCGGGTCGTCGAGCACAAGCACCGAGGGCCGTGCGGCGACGGCGCGCGCGAGCGCGATGCGCTGCCGCTGCCCGCCGGAGAGACTCAACCCCTCCTCGCCGATCGTGGTGTCGGCGCCGAGCGGCAACGAGGCCACGAAGTCCGCCTGCGCGATCTCGAGCGCCTCGGCGAGCACCGCCTCGCCCTCCGCCGAATCCGGGTCGAGCTCGGGTCGCCCGAGCAGCACGTTCTCGCGCACCGAGGCCGAGAACAGCGTGGCCTCCTCGAACGCCATCGCCACCCGCCGACGCAGTTCCTCCCGGGTGAGGTCGCGGATGTCGACCCCGTCGAGGCGCACCGCGCCCCCGGTGACGTCGTACAGGCGGGTCGTGAGCGCGGTCAGCGTCGTCTTGCCGGACCCCGTCAGGCCGACGAGCGCCATGGTCTCACCGGGCTGGACCTCCAGCACGATGTCGTCGAGCAGATCGCGCACCCCGTCGGGGGTGTCCTGGTAGCGGAAGTGCACGTTGTCGAACACCAGACGGCCGCGCGGGTCGCTGATCGTCGAGGCGACCTCGGGGTCGCGGATGAGGTCGGGCTCGTCGAACACCTCGAAGATGCGCTCCACGGCGGTGCGCGTCTCGAAGGTCATCGACAGCAGCCAGCCGATCGACTCGATCGGCCACCGCAGCACGGCCGCCGCCGCGAAGAACGCGATCAGACCGCCGACGGTGAGCTGACCTCCGGCGGCGAGCACCACGCCGCCGAGCAGCGACAACGCGAACGCCACATCCGGGATGAGCAGCAGCCACAGCCACAGCCCGGCGATCGACCGGGCCTTCTCGAGCTCGGTGCCCCGCAGCTCCTCCGCCTGCTTCAGGAACTGCTCGAGGCTGTGCTTGCCCCGGCCGAACGCCTTCAGCACGCGGATGCCGTGCACCGACTCCTCGACGGTGGTCGCCAGGTCGCCCTGCTGGTCTTGGGCGCGCCGCGAGACCACCGAGTACTTGTGCTCGAACCGGAACCCGACGATCCACATCGGCAGCGAGCTGATCAGGAAGATCAGCGCCAGCTGCCACGACCAGGTGAACAGGATGCCGAATCCGACGAAGATGATGACCACGTTGCCGACCAACAGGATCACTCCGAACGCGAGCCACCGCCGGATGAGGCCCAGGTCGCCCATCGAACGGGAGAGCAGCTGTCCGCTCTGCCAGCGGTCGTGGAACGACACCGGCAGGTCTTGCAGCTTCTCGTAGAGCGTGTTGCGCATGTGCGCCTCGATGTGGGTGCTCGGGGTGAGCACCAACCAGCGACGCAGCATGATCAGAAGCCCTTCGGCGAGACCGAGCAGCAGAACGATGCCGGCGGCCGGCCATACCTGCGCGGTGTCGCCGGAGGCGAGCGGGCCGTCGATGATCCACTGCAGCACGACCGGCACCGCGAGGGCGACCAGCACAAGCGCGACGTACACGAAGAGGCTGACGATCGTGCGCCCCAGGAACGGGCGGACGAAGGGAAGGATGCGTGCGAGCGTGCGCACGGTGCCGCGGCTGGGCGCGGCGTCTGAGATGAGGTCAGGCATGAGCTATCCGGACGGGCGCGTGCGAAACGACGCACGCGAGAGATGGAGCGAGATGTGGCGGTGGCGGACCTGGGGGTCCGTCGTGAAGAGGCGGGCGGGCTGGGCCGCTAACGGCGCCGCGGGGAGGCGACGCCCTGGTCCGCGGCCGAAACGGTGCGCGAAGAACCGGTGTACGTCATGATGCCTCCTCGTTATGCGAGCTCGTCCGCCCGGTGGATGCCCGAGCAGCCCTACAGACTATGCCCGCTGCCGCCGACAACGCAACAAACGCGCACGATGCGTGATCGGGGCGCTCCCGCCCTACACTCGGGCAGGTGAGCGCACCCACCGACGAACGCCCCGTATCCGGAATCGACCGCTTCTTCCGCATCGGAGAACGTGGCTCGACGGTCGGCACCGAGATCCGAGGCGGTCTCGTCACCTTCGTGACGATGGCCTACATCGTGATCCTCAACCCGATCATCCTGAGCGGTAAGCCCGACGCCGACGGCAACATGCTCGACTTCGCGGCGGTGGGCGCCGTCACGGCGCTGACCGCCGGCGTGATGACGATCATCTTCGGCCTCGTCACCCGGCTGCCGTTCGCGTTCGCCGCCGGGCTCGGCATCAACGCGTTCGTCGCGTTCACGGTGGTGGGCCAGGTCACCTGGCCGGAGGCGATGGCGCTCGTCGCCATCAACGGTCTCGTCATCGTGCTGCTCGCCGCGACCGGCCTGCGGAAGCTGATCTTCGATGCCGTTCCGATGGAGCTGAAGTTCGCGATCACGGTCGGTATCGGCCTGTTCATCGCGTTCATCGGTTTCGTGAACGCCGGATTCGTCACCTCCACCGGTGAGGCGTCGCCGCCCGTCGGGCTCGGACTCGCCGGGTCGGTGGCGACCGTTCCCACCCTGCTGTTCGTGATCACCCTGCTGCTCACCGGCATCCTCGTGGCCCGCCGGGTGAAGGGCGGCCTGCTCATCGGCCTCGTCACCGGCACCGTGCTCGCCGTGATCGTCGAAGCCGTCTGGCACATCGGCCCCATGTTCGGCACCGACGGCGAGGTGAACCCCGGCGGCTGGAGCCTCACCGTTCCCGCCCTCAGCGGTTCGCCGTTCAGCGTGCCCGACCTCAGCCTCGTCGGCGCCGTCGACTTCGGGTTCGACCTCGGCAAGGTGAGCCTCGTCTCGCTCGTGATGCTGGTGTTCACGCTCGTCTTCACCAACTTCTTCGACGCGATGGGCACCATGACGGGCCTCGCCAAGGAGGCGGGACTCTCGGATGCGAAGGGCGACTTCCCCGGCATCCGCTCCGCCCTGATCGTCGAAGGCGCCGGCGCGGTCGCCGGTGGTCTCACCTCGTCGTCGTCGAACACCGTCTTCATCGAATCGGGTGCCGGCATCGGCGAAGGCGCCCGCACCGGCCTCTCCGGCGTGGTCGCCGGTCTCGCGTTCCTGCTCGCCATGTTCTTCACGCCGCTCACGTCGATCGTGCCGACCGAGGTGGCCGCCGCGGCGCTGGTGATCGTCGGCGCGATGATGATGGCGCAGATCCGCAACATCGAGATGGGCGACTTCCGTGTGCTCCTGCCGGTGTTCCTGACCGTGACCGTGATGCCGCTGACCTACTCGATCGCCAACGGCATCGGCGCCGGGTTCGTCAGCTGGGTGATCGTGCAGGCGCTCAGCGGCAAGGCGCGCAGTATCAGCCCGCTGTTGTGGGTGGTGTCGGCCGGATTCGTGCTCTACTTCGCGCGGGGCCCGCTGGAGGCAGCCCTCGGCGTCGGCTGACCGTCACGGGGCGACGACCTCGCCCCGGATGCGGTCGAGGGCCGTCCGCACGTCGGCGGGCAAGGTCTTGCCGCGCTGGAGCAGCTGCGGCAGCACCAGCTGGCGGCCCAACGCGCCGCCCTCGATGCGCACCATCACGATGGCGCCCAGATGCACGAGCAGCAGCCGCGCCCGGACGACGACCTCGACCTCCAGCTGGAGCAGGTCGGCGAGCACCGTCGACGGGGCGCGCACGACGGCGTACCGCGCGAGGCCGGCCTCGGCGGCGGCGACCCGCCGCACCGTCTCGAGGGTGAGGGAACGTTCGACGAGCATGCGCCCGGTGCTGCTCCTGTCGAGCAGCGTCTCGACCCATGCCCGCCAGACCGGAGGTGTTCGGTGGTGATCTCTCATGGGTGAATCGTCACCCGGCACAGGGCCTGATTCGACCGATCCGGCCACATTTGGGTACCCGTGCACCCGAAGTGAAGTAGTCGGGGCTCGTCGCCTGAGTGGCGACAGCGCGATCAGTGGAAGAAGTGACGTTCGCCCGTGAGATAGAGGGTGACGCCGTACTCTTCGCAGGCGGCGATGACGTCGGCGTCGCGGATGCTGCCACCGGGCTGCACGATCGCCGTCACGCCCGCGTCGAGCAGGATGCGGGGGCCGTCGTCGAAGGGGAAGAACGCGTCGGATGCGGCGACGGAGCCGGCTGCGCGGTCTCCCGCGCGTTCGACGGCGAGCTTGCAGGAGTCGACACGGTTGACCTGGCCCATGCCGACGCCGACCGAGGCGCCGCCGGTGGCGAGCAGGATCGCATTCGACTTGACGGCACGGACCGCACGCCACGCGAAGTCGAGGTCTGCGAGGGTGGCCTCGTCGGCGGCGGGGCCGGCGGCGAGGGTCCACTGCAGCGCGGGGGTGAAGTGGTCGTCGGCCTGCTGCAGGAGGAGCCCTCCGGAGATCTGACGCAGCTCGGTCTCGGTGCGGGCGTACCCGTCGGGCAGACGCAGGAGGCGCAGGTTCTTCTTGCCGGCGAGCACCTCGAGGGCACCCGGTTCGAAGTCGGGCGCGACGATCACCTCGGTGAAGATCGGGGCGATCGATTCCGCCGCCTCACGGGTGAGCGGGCGGTTGGCCGCGATGACGCCGCCGTAGGCCGAGACGGGGTCGCAGGCGTGGGCGAGGGCGTGGGCGGCGGCGACGGTGTCGGCGGTGGCGATGCCGCACGGGTTCGCGTGCTTGATGATGGCGACCGCGGGGCCGTGGTGGTCGTACGCGGCGCGGAGCGCGGCATCCGCATCCACGTAGTTGTTGTACGACATCTCCTTGCCCTGCAGCTGGGTGGCCTGGGCGATGCCGAGCCCGTGGGGGCTGCGGTAGAGGGCTGCGCGCTGGTGCGAGTTCTCGCCGTAGCGGAGCACGTCGGCGCGGGTCCAGGTGGCACCCGCCCAGCCGGGGAATCCGGAACCCTCGTCGTCGGGCGACACGACCGACCCGATCCAGCTGGCGACACCGACGTCGTAGGTGGCCGTGTGGCGGAACGCGTCGACGGCGAGCGCGCGGCGTTCGGCGAGGGTGGTGCCGCCGGCGGCGAGCGCGTCGACGATGTCGCCGTAGCGGGCAGGCGACACGACGACGGCGACGTTGGCGTGGTTCTTCGCGGAGGCGCGCACCATCGCCGGTCCGCCGATGTCGATCTGCTCGACGACGGCATCCGGTTCGGCGCCGGAGGCGACCGTCTCGGCGAACGGGTACAGGTTGACGACGACCAGTTCGAACGGCTCGATCTCGAAGTGGGCGAGCTCGGCCTCGTGGCTTTCGAGGCGCAGGTCGGCGAGCAGCCCCGAATGCACCTTCGGGTGCAGGGTGCGCACGCGTCCGTCGAGGTGCTCCGGGAAGCCGGTGAGGTCGCCGATCTGGGTGACCGGCAGGCCAGCGTCGGCGATGGCCTTCGAGGTGCCGCCGGTGGAGACGATCTCGACACCGGCGCCGACGAGGGCGGTGGCCAGCTCGACGAGACCGGTCTTGTCGGACACGGCGATCAGGGCGCGGCGGATGGCGACGCGGTCGCGTTCCCGGTAGAGGGACGGGTCGATGGAGTGGCCGCTCATGCGAAGTCCTTGAGGTCGATGGTGTTGTTGGCGAGGTCGAGAACGGTCTGGATGAGCAGCTCGCGCTCGACCGGCTTGATGCGCTCGTGGAGGGTGGCTTCGGTGTCACCGGGCAGCACGGGCACACGCCGCTGGTGCAGGATCGGCCCGGAGTCGACCCCGTTGTCGACGACGATGACGCTGGCGCCCGTCTCGCTGACGCCCGCCGCAAGGGCGTCGCGCACCCCGTGGGCTCCCGGGAACTCCGGCAGGTAGGCGGGGTGGGTGTTGATGATGGCGGGGCTGTACGCCTCGACGACCTGCGCGGGCAGCAGCTTCATGAGACCCGACAGGATCACCACATCCGGCTCCCACTCGCGCAGCTGCGCGAGCAGCGCGTCGCCCCACTCCTCGCGGG
The DNA here is from genome assembly GCA_023386365.1 of Actinomycetes bacterium. Taxonomy (GTDB): domain Bacteria; phylum Actinomycetota; class Actinomycetes; order Actinomycetales; family Microbacteriaceae; genus Homoserinibacter. The sequence goes on from JAEWJX010000038.1 coordinate 18,231, forward strand.
ACGCGTATGACGTGAACGGCACCACGAAACCGGGGATGCCGAACTGCTCGGCGTGGGCGAGACCGTCGGCCTGCCGGTCGGCGCCGACGGCGACGACACGGGCCGGGAACTCGGCGTCTTCGGACGCGTCGAGCAAGGCGCGGAGGTTGGACCCGCCTCCGGAGATGAGGACGACCAGGCGGAGCACGGCCCCAGCCTACCGGTCGGTGCGCCGGCCCAGTCTCGCCGCCAGCGACGGCAGCGCACCGGTCACGAGGCCCAGGACGATGCCGATCGCGAACTCCGCGGCGGAGGCGAGGCCCACCGCCAGCGCATCCGGTCCGACCTCGGAGAACCGGCCCGGCCCGATGGCGCCGGCGGAGGCCGCGGCGAGGAGTCCGAGCATCAGCCCGCCGAACGCGCCGCCGAGCAGCGTGACGATCGCGAACGCCGCCACCCGCGGCCGGTCGCCGAGCGCACGGGCCACCGCGGGGCGCACGGCGGCGCCCGCCAGGAAGCCGGCGATGATCGGCACCGCGAGCCCCACGAATCCGAACGCGAGATCCCCGGCCGGCAGCGCCCCGAGCACTGGGATGGTCGGCAGCGGGCCGACCGTCGTGCCCAGCGGCGACACCTGCGACCCGACCCCGAGCGCGAAACCGGGACCCGCGAACCATGACGCCACCCAGATGACGACGTTGGGCACGAAGGCCAACTGTGCGGCCGTGAGCACGAACCCGCCCAGCACCTCCGTGTGCAGGGTCTCGTACATGCGGATCATCTGCGCATAGCCGCTCACCAACACCACCGTGGCGGTGACCGAACTCGCCAGGATGGTCAGCGACACGGATGCGGCGCCCGCCTTCAGCGCGCCGCCGACGGCTCCGCGGGTGGCGGGGCTCCAGTCGGCGATCCAGTCGCGCAGCGAACTGCCGTTGGCATCCGGTCCCCGTTCGGCACCCGCCCGCAGCACCCCCAGCAGCAGGCCCGCGCCGTAGACGAGCGTCGGCAGCAGGGCGCCTTGCCAGAGGGACGGGCGCGCCGACGGGTTCAGGGCCGAGAACGTCACCAGCAGCGACAGCCCACCGAACACGGCGAGACTCGTCAGCTCACCGAGCAGGCGGTGGCCGGTCTCGGCGATCCGGCCGCCGGCACGGACGCCGAGCAGCACCGTCAGCAGGGCGAAACCGAGCGCGGCGATCGTCACCGGCACGACAGTGCCCGCCGGCGCGCCGATCGTCACGGCCGTCGCCTCGTCGAGCACGAACGTCACATCGACGCCGTGGCCGATCAGCCAGATGTCGACCGCCGCGCGCCAGAACCCCGCCCAATCGGGCGCGAACCCGAACTGCGCCGCCCACAGGATCGTCGCCGGGAGCAACGGGATGGCGATGCCGATCGCGACCACCAGCAGCGCCTCGAACGCCGAGAACAGCAGGGTGAGGCGGCGGGTCACGAAGCGACCCTACGCGACCCCCGGCCGGTCACCGGGGCGGACGCGCAGCCCGTCAGCACTTCGGGTCGGCCGACGGCACCGTGCCCTTCACCAGGTAGGCGTCGACCGTGTCGTCGACGCACGGGACACCGCTCGCGTAGATGGTGTGACCCTCGCCCTCGTAGGTGACCAGGAAGCCGCTCGAGAGCTGCTTCGACAGCGACACCGCGTTCGCGTACGGGGTGGCCGGGTCATTCGTGGTGCCGATGACCATGATCGGCGCGGCACCCTCCGCGTCGTACGACGACGGCAGGTCGGCCACCGGGAACGGCCAGTCGGAGCACACCACATCGAGGATCGCGAAGTCGTCGTAGGCGGCGTACCGGCCGAGGATCGGGGCGGCGTCGTCGATACGGTCGATGCCCTCCAAGGTCGAGACGCCGTCGGTGGCGAGGTCACCCTCGTCGCAGATCACCGAGGTGTAGATGTCCATCGAGTTGTCGGGGTAGCTGCCGTCGGCCTCACGACCGTTGTAGGCATCCGCGTACGCGAACACGGTGTCGGCGTCGCCCCGGCGCAGCTGCGTGAACAGGGTGCTCAGCTCGGGCCAGTAGCTCTCCGAGTACAGGGTGAAGATGATGCCCGTCGCCGTGGTCGCCGAGTCGAGTTCGCGCCCGTCGGATGCGACGAAGCCGCGCGCATCCACCGTGTCGAGCATCTGCCGCACCGACTGCAGCGCCGCATCCACCCCGCCCGAGAACGGGCAGTCGGCGTTGGCGAGGCACCACTCCATGTACGCGCGGAGCGCCGAGTCGAAGCCCGCCATCTGCACCGCGAGGCCGTCGAGGTCGCTCACGTTCGGGTCGACGGCGCCGTCGAGCACCATCCGCCCCACCTTCGCCGGGAACAGCTCGGCGTACATCGTGCCCAGGTAGGTGCCGTACGAGTAGCCCAGGTAGTGCAGCTCGGAGTCGCCCAGCACCGCGCGGATCACATCCATGTCGCGGGCGACGGATGCGGCATCCAGGTGACCCAGCAGCTCGCCGGTGTTCTGCTCGCACGCCGCCGCCCAGTCGGCCTCGCGCACCGTCAGCTCGTCGAGCCAGCCCTGCGAACCGTACGGGTCGTCGTAGGTGCCGTACAGGTACTCGTCCTGCTCGGCGGGGTCGGTGTAGCAGACCACCGGGGTGGAGTTGTTGACACCGCGGGGGTCGAACCCGATCACGTCGTAGTTCGCCAGCACCTCCGGCGTGACGACGTAGTCGACCGAGTCGTGCACGAAGTCGTAGCCCGAACCGCCCGGGCCGCCCGGGTTGATCAGCAGCGACCCGATCGGGGTGCCCTCCGCCTTGTGGCGGGCGATCGCGATCTCGATCGTCTCGCCGCCCGGGTCGCTCCAGTTCAGCGGCACCGTCACCTCGGTGCAGTCGATGCCCGAGGCACCGCATCCGCTCCAGGCGAGCTCCTGCTCGTAGAACGGCTTCAGCTCGGCTGCGACGTCTTCGCCGGTGGGGCCGGGGCGCTCCGCCTCGGAACCGCCGCCCAGCAGCGGAAGCACCGTGCACCCGGAGAGCACGAGGGCGGCGGCGAGCAGCGCGGCGGCTGACGCCCGGAGACGACGGGAAGACGAGGCCATGCGTTCAGCCTACGGGCTGGGCCTCCACCTCCTCGGGCACCGTCACCGGGCGTTCCAGGATGCGGGCGACCGCCACCACGAGCAGAGCCAGCACCAGCGTCCAGATGATGATCGCCGGCGTGAGCGGCCGCACGAACAGGATGATGGCCGCCGCGACCAGGGCCACCACCACCCGGATCGCCAGTCGCGCCCGCCTCACGAACTCGCCGAACCGACCCGTCGACAGGCCGTGCTGCTCACCGAACACGCGCAGCCGGTCGGCGCCGTCATCCGCCAGACCCCGCAGCGACCGCGACCACCCGTACGGCCCTGCGAGCGCCGCCACCAGCGCCAGCGACAGGCCGACGATCGTCGCCGCCAGAGCCGACGCGTTGATGGATGCGACGAGGGCGTCGTAGATCGCCTCCACCGCCCCCGCCGAGATCGTGCCCGCCGTCGCCGAGAGGGCGAACACCCGACCGGTGGCGATCGCCGCGGCGAGCACACCGGCCGCGATCGCCAGCGCCAGCCCGACGCCCACGATCGCCGTCGCCCACCGGCGGGCGACCAGCACCGCGCCGGCCCACATCGCCAGCACCACCCACTGCAGCCACGGACCCACCGCGACCGCCAGCTGGTACAGCCACACCAGCTGCGCCAGCTGCGACGACTGCGCCACCACGATCACCTTGTCGGTGTCGGGGATCGCCGACGCGAACGGGAACCCGGCGTCGCCGAGCGCCGTGCGCACCCGGTCGAGGATCGGGCCGAGCGCGATGCCCACCTCGCCGTCCGCGCTGATCTGGATGACCTCGCTGTTGCCGCTGAGCGCCGCCACCAGCTGCGCGTGACTGATGCGCAGCGACTCGGCGAGCACGTTCTCGAACTGGTCGGAGGTGACGACCCGGGTCACCACCCGGTCGATGAGCGAGTGGATGCCGTTCACGGCCGGACCCTCGAGCAGCTGCAGAGCCGCGACGGCGCGCGGCGGCAGGTCGAGCTGGTCGAGGCCGGCGAAGAGATCCGCCACCACCTGGTCGATGTCGGTCTGCTCGCGGATCAGGTCGGACACCTCGGTGATGATCACCTGCTGCACGGCGTCATCCTGGATGATCGGCTCCAGCGTCTGCACGAAGAAGTCGGTGTCGGTGAGCAGCTTGTCGGCCGTGTTGGCGACCAACGCCACCGGAGCCAGCAGAGCGCCGACCACGATCAGCACCACCGACGCGAACGCGCGACCCGCACCGCGGCTCCGGCGGGCGGCAGGAGCCGCATCCGGGGCCGACGGGGGCGCGGCGGCCGCCGCCGCATCCGCCTG
>JAEWJX010000041.1 GCA_023386365.1 Actinomycetes bacterium
GGTGTGCACGTGATCTCGGCGGATCAGCTCAACACCTACGACGTGCTCAATGCCGACGACCTGGTGTTCAGCGTCGACGCGCTGAATGCGTACATCTCGGCGAACACGAAGGAAGAAAAAGAAGGAGCGTCGGTCTGATGGCAACAATTACAGACCCCCGCGACATCATCCTGGCCCCGGTCATCTCGGAGAAGTCGTACGGGCTGATCGAGGACAACGTGTACACGTTCGTCGTGCACCCGGACTCCAACAAGACGCAGATCAAGATCGCTATCGAGAAGATCTTCGACGTCAAGGTGAGCTCGGTGAACACCGCCAACCGGCAGGGCAAGCGCAAGCGCACCCGCTCGGGCTTCGGTAAGCGCAAGGACACCAAGCGCGCCATCGTGACCCTGGCCGCCGGCAGCAAGCCGATCGAGCTTTTCGGAGCCCCGGCGTAACGCCGGGAACTAAGAGGATTTAACTGATATGGGAATTCGCAAGTACAAGCCGACGACCCCGGGTCGTCGCGGCTCGTCGGTCGCCGACTTCGCGGAGATCACGCGCTCCACTCCCGAGAAGTCGCTCCTCAAGCCGCTGCCGAAGACCGGTGGACGCAACAACACTGGCCGCATCACCACCCGCCACATCGGTGGAGGGCACAAGCGCCAGTACCGCGTCATCGACTTCAAGCGCAACGACAAGGACGGCGTCAACGCCAAGGTCGCTCACATCGAGTACGACCCGAACCGCACCGCGCGCATCGCGCTGCTGCACTTCGTCGACGGCACCAAGCGCTACATCATCGCTCCGAACAAGCTCAACCAGGGCGACATCGTCGAGAGCGGCCCCGGCGCCGACATCAAGCCCGGCAACAACATGCCGCTGAAGAACATCCCCGTGGGTACCGTCATCCACGCCATCGAGCTCAAGCCCGGTGGTGGCGCGAAGATGGCCCGTTCGGCCGGCGCCTCGGTGCGCCTCGTCGCCAAGGACGGCCCCTACGCCCAGCTGCGTCTCCCCTCGGGCGAGATCCGCAACGTCGACCTGCGCTGCCGCGCGACGATCGGCGAGGTCGGCAACGCCGAGCAGTCGAACATCAACTGGGGCAAGGCCGGCCGCAAGCGTTGGAAGGGTGTTCGCCCCACCGTCCGCGGTGTCGCGATGAACCCGATCGACCACCCGCACGGTGGTGGTGAGGGCAAGACCTCCGGTGGTCGCCACCCGGTCAGCCCGTGGGGTCAGAAGGAAGGCCGTACGCGCCGTCCGAACAAGGAATCCGACAAGCTCATCGTCCGCCGCCGGACCGTCGGCAAGAAGCGCAAGTAGAGGTAGTAGAAGATGCCGCGCAGTCTCAAAAAGGGCCCCTTCGTCGACGAGCACCTGTTCCGCAAGGTTCAGACTCAGAACGAGGCCGGTTCCAAGAACGTCATCAAGACGTGGTCCCGTCGGTCGATGATCGTCCCCGCGATGCTGGGTCACACGATCGCCGTCCACGACGGACGCAAGCACATCCCGGTCTTCGTGACCGAGACCATGGTGGGTCACAAGCTCGGCGAGTTCGCCCCCACCCGCACCTTCCGTGGACACGAGAAGGACGACAAGAAGGGTCGTCGCCGCTAACCCGGCGACTGAGGAGGAAGAGAAATGGTGGAGTCGATCGCCCGCGTGCGACACATCCGCGTGACGCCTCAGAAGGCCCGTCGCGTCGTGGACCTCATCCGCGGCAAGCAGGCTCAGGAGGCGCTCGCCATCCTGAAGTTCGCGCCGCAGGGTGCCAGCGAGCCCGTCTACAAGCTCGTCGCGTCCGCAATCGCGAACGCCCGAGTGAAGGCGGACAAGGAGAACAGCTACCTCGACGAGGCCGACCTGGTGGTCGCCAAGGCCTTCGTCGACGAGGGCACCACGCTCAAGCGGTTCCAGCCGCGTGCTCAGGGCCGCGCGTTCCGCATCAACAAGCGCACGAGCCACATCACCGTCGTGCTGGCCACGCCGGACGAGCTCACGGCTGCGGCCAAGTCCGCGCCGGCGAAGAAGGCAGGTAAGTAATGGGCCAGAAGGTCAACCCGTACGGCTTCCGTCTGGGAATCACCACCGACCACGTGTCGCGCTGGTTCTCCGACTCGACGAAGCCCGGTCAGCGCTACGCCGACTTCGTGGCCGAGGACGTCAAGATCCGCAACCTGCTCAAGTCGAACCTCGACCGTGCAGGTGTCGCCAAGATCGAGATCGAGCGCACCCGTGACCGCGTCCGCGTGGACATCCACACGGCGCGTCCCGGCATCGTGATCGGCCGCCGCGGCGCCGAGGCCGAGCGCATCCGCGCCGACCTCGAGAAGCTCACCGGCAAGCAGATCCAGCTCAACATCCTCGAGGTCAAGAACCCCGAGGCCGAGGCCCAGCTCGTCGCTCAGGGCATCGCGGAGCAGCTCAGCGCCCGTGTCGCGTTCCGTCGCGCCATGCGCAAGGGCCTCCAGGGTGCCCAGCGCGCCGGCGCCAAGGGCGTCCGGATCCAGGTCTCGGGCCGCCTCGGCGGCGCGGAGATGAGCCGGTCGGAGTTCTACCGTGAGGGTCGTGTGCCGCTGCACACGCTCCGCGCGAACATCGACTACGGCTTCTACGAGGCCAAGACCACCTTCGGCCGCATCGGCGTGAAGGTCTGGATCTACAAGGGCGACATCACCAACAAGGAACTCGCTCGCGAGCAGGCGGCTCAGAAGTCGTCGCGCCCCGAGCGTCGTGACGGCGCGCGTCGTGGCCCCCGGGCCGAGGCCGCCGCAGGAGTCGAGGCGTAATCATGCTTATTCCCCGTAAGGTCAAGCACCGCAAGCAGCACCACCCGGGTCGCTCCGGGCAGGCCACCGGCGGCACGAAGGTCACCTTCGGCGAGTTCGGCATCCAGGCCCTCACTCCCGCCTACGTGACTAACCGTCAGATCGAGTCCGCTCGTATCGCCATGACGCGTCACATCAAGCGTGGCGGCAAGGTCTGGATCAACATCTACCCGGACCGCCCGCTCACCAAGAAGCCGGCCGAAACCCGCATGGGTTCCGGTAAGGGTTCGCCCGAGTGGTGGGTCGCCAACGTCAAGCCCGGTCGGGTCCTCTTCGAGGTCTCCGGCGTCAGCGAGGAGCTCGCCCGCGGCGCGCTCACCCGGGCCATCCACAAGCTGCCGCTCAAGGCACGCATCATCAAGCGCGAGGAGGGCGACGCATAATGGCCGTCGGATCCAAGGAGCTCGCCCCGGCTGAGCTCGACACGTTCGAGAACGATCGTCTCGTCGACGAGCTGAAGAAGGCCAAGGAGGAGCTGTTCAACCTGCGCTTCCAGTCGGCCACCGGTCAGCTCGAGAGCCACGGCCGCCTGCGCGCCGTGAAGCGTGACATCGCCCGCATCTACACCGTCATCCGTGAGCGCGAGCTCGGCATCCGTGCCACGCCCGCCGCCATCGAGGTGCCGGCGAAGACTGCGAAGAAGTCCACCAAGAAGTCGGAGGCCGTCGAGGCCCCCGCCGAAGACAGCGCTGAGGAGGCGAACAAGTAATGGCCGAGACCAAGAAGGCCGCCGCGAAGCCGGCGAAGGCGGGCCACGAGTCCGCCGCCCACGACGTCAAGGACGCCGACGCCCGCGGATACCGCAAGGTCCGCCGCGGCTACGTGACCAGCGACAAGATGGAGAAGACCATCGTCGTCGAGGTCGAGGACCGCGTGAAGCACCCGCTCTACGGCAAGGTCATCCGCCGCACCTCCAAGGTGAAGGCGCACGACGAGCAGAACAGCGCCGGCATCGGCGACCTGGTCGTCATCACCGAGACCCGTCCGCTGTCGGCTTCGAAGCGCTGGCGTCTCGTCGAGATCGTTGAGAAGGCGAAGTAGACCATGCTGCAGCAGGAATCGCGACTCAAGGTCGCCGACAACACCGGCGCCAAGGAGCTCCTCACCATTCGCGTGCTCGGCGGCTCCGGCCGTCGCTACGCCGGCCTCGGTGACGTCATCGTCGCCACCGTCAAGGACGCCATCCCCGGCGGCAACGTCAAGAAGGGTGACGTCGTCAAGGCGGTCGTCGTCCGCACCAAGAAGCAGACGCGCCGCCCCGATGGCTCGTACATCAAGTTCGACGAGAACGCTGCCGTCATCCTGAAGAACGACGGGGACCCCCGCGGTACCCGCATCTTCGGGCCGGTCGGCCGCGAGCTTCGTGACAAGAAGTTCATGAAGATCATCTCGCTGGCCCCGGAGGTCATTTAAGTCATGGCAAACATCAAGAAGGGCGACCTGGTCCAGGTCATCACCGGTGCCTCGCAGGCACGCGGTGGCGACAAGGGCAAGCAGGGTCGCGTCATCGAGATCCAGGTCGAGAAGAACCGTGTGATCGTCGAGGGCGTCAACTTCGTCACCAAGCACGTGCGCGTCGGCCAGACCCAGCGCGGCACGAAGACCGGTGGCATCGAGACGCACGAGGCGCCCATCCACATCTCGAACGTGGCCCTCGTCGACCCGAAGACCAAGAAGCCGACCCGCGTGGGTTTCCGTGAGGAGACCGTCGAGAAGGACGGCGTGAAGAAGACCGTTCGCGTGCGCTACGCGAAGAAGTCCGGAGAGAAGTTCTGATGGCAAGCACGACTGCCGCGCCGGCTGGCAAGATCCAGCCGCGCCTCAAGCAGAAGTACCGTGACGAGATCACGAAGACCCTCACCGAGGAGTTCGGCTACGCGAACCCCATGCAGGTGCCCGGTCTCGTGAAGATCGTCGTGAACACCGGTGTCGGCGAGGCAGCTCGCGACTCGAAGGTGATCGACGGCGCGATCAAGGACCTCATCCTCATCACGGGTCAGAAGCCGCAGGTCACCAAGGCCCGCAAGTCCATCGCGCAGTTCAAGCTGCGTGAGGGCATGCCGATCGGCGCCCACGTGACGCTGCGGGGCGACCGCGCCTGGGAGTTCCTCGACCGCCTCCTGTCGCTCGCGCTCCCGCGCATCCGCGACTTCCGCGGCCTGAACCCCAAGCAGTTCGACGGCAACGGCAACTACACCTTCGGTGTCACCGAGCAGTCGATCTTCCACGAGATCAACCAGGACCAGATCGACCGCGTCCGCGGATTCGACATCACGGTCGTGACCACCGCCAAGACGGACGACGAGGGACGCGCCCTGCTGCGCGCGCTCGGCTTCCCGTTCAAGGCGGAGTAAGACCCGCATCGCGGGTTTTCAACCAGGTCGGCATCCGGTCGGTGCTCTAGAGGAGCTAGCGGATGTCGAAACCGATTGAGATAAGGAAAACAACGAAATGACGATGACAGATCCGGTCGCAGACATGCTGACCAGACTGCGCAACGCGAACCGTGCCTACCACGACACGGTGTCGCTGCCGAGCAGCAAGCTCAAGACCCACATCGCCGAGATCCTCCAGCGCGAGGGCTACATCTCCGGCTGGAAGGTCGAAGACGCCCGCGTCGGTCAGACCCTGACCATCGACCTCAAGTACGGCCCCAACCGCGAGCGGTCGATCGCCGGCATCAAGCGCGTCTCCAAGCCCGGCCTCCGCGTCTACGCGAAGTCCACCGAGATCCCCCACGTCCTGGGCGGCCTCGGCGTGGCCATCCTGTCCACCTCCTCGGGGCTCCTCACGGACCGCGAGGCCAACAAGAAGGGCGTCGGCGGGGAAGTCCTCGCCTACGTGTGGTGACCTGAGATGTCCCGTATCGGAAGACTCCCCATCGACGTGCCCGCCGGCGTCACTGTGACGATCGACGGCCAGGCCGTCAACGTCAAGGGCCCCAAGGGCGAGCTGGCGCTCACCGTGAAGTCGCCCATCGAGGTCAAGCTCGAGGACGGCCAGGTGCTCGTCACCCGTCCCGACGACGAGCGCGAGTCGCGTTCGCTCCACGGCCTCACCCGCACCCTCATCGCCAACCAGATCGTCGGCGTCACCGAGGGCTACGCGAAGAGCCTCGAGGTCGTCGGCACCGGTTACCGCGTGCAGGCGAAGGGCAGCTCGGTCGAGTTCGCCCTCGGCTACTCGCACTCCATCACCGTCGACCCGCCCGCAGGTATCACCTTCGAGGTCGAGGGCAACAACAAGCTCCACGTTCGCGGCATCGACAAGCAGGCCGTGGGCGAGGTGGCCGCCAACATCCGCAAGCTCCGCAAGCCCGAACCCTACAAGGGCAAGGGTGTGCGGTACGCGGGCGAGGTCGTCCGCCGCAAGGCCGGAAAGAGTGGTAAGTGATCATGGCTGGCATCAGCAAGTCGGCACAGCGCAACCGTCGCCACGCGCGTCTGCGCAAGCGCATCGTCGGAACCGAGTCGCGTCCGCGTCTCGTCGTCACCCGTTCGGCCCGCCACGTCTTCGTGCAGGTCGTCGACGACAGCAAGGGCCACACCGTGGCATCCGCCTCGACGCTCGAAGCAGACCTTCGTACCTTCGACGGTGACAAGACCGCCAAGGCGAAGAAGGTCGGCGAGCTCGTGGCCGAGCGCGCCAAGAAGGCCGGCATCGAGTCGGTCGTCTTCGACCGCGGAGGCAACAAGTACGCAGGACGCGTCGCGGCGATCGCCGAGGGCGCCCGTGAGGGAGGGCTCGAGCTGTGAGCGACGCGACTGAGAACAAGGAGCAGGACGTGACGTCCGAAGAGATCACCGAGGGTCAGGTCGTGGAGACCGCCGCGGGCACCCAGCAGGCTCAGGAGCCTCGCGAGGCCCGTCGCGGAAGCCGCGAGCGCAACCCGCGCAACGACCGCGGCGGCCAGCGTGGCGACCGTGCCGAGAGCCAGTTCCTCGAGCGCGTCGTCACCATCAACCGCGTGTCGAAGGTCGTCAAGGGCGGCCGTCGCTTCAGCTTCACGGCGCTCGTCGTCGTGGGTGACGGCAACGGCATGGTCGGTGTCGGCTACGGCAAGGCCCGCGAGGTCCCGCTCGCGATCTCGAAGGGCGTCGAGGAGGCGAAGAAGAACTTCTTCCGCGTCCCGCGCGTCGGCAAGACGATCCCGCACCCCGTCCAGGGTGAGGCCGCCGCCGGTGTGGTGCTCCTGCGCCCCGCCGCCGCCGGTACCGGTGTTATCGCCGGTGGTCCCGTCCGCGCCGTGCTCGAGTGCGCCGGAATCCATGACGTGCTGTCGAAGTCCCTCGGGTCCTCGAACACGATCAACATCGTCCACGCGACCGTCACCGCCCTCAAGCAGCTCGAGGAGCCCCGCGCGGTCGCAGCCCGCCGTGGCCTCGACTTCGAGGACGTCGCTCCCGAGCGCCTCATCCGCGCCGAGAACGAGGCCCGTGAGGCCGCAACTGCGAAGGTTGGTGCCTGATGGCCGCGCGTCTCAAGGTGACCCAGATCAAGTCCGTAATCAGCGAGAAGCAGAACCAGCGCGACACCCTGCGCAGCCTGGGCCTCAAGCGCATCGGCGACGTCGTCGTGCGTGAGGACACCCCGGCCAACCGTGGGTACGTCCGTACGGTTGCTCACCTCGTGAAGGTCGAGGAGATTGACTAATGGCTGACGAGAAGAAGCCGGCCGAGAAGAAGGCCGCTGCTCCGAAGGCTGCCGCCGAGAAGGCGACCGCCGAGAAGAAGGCTCCCGCCAAGGCCGCCGCCACCAAGGCTGCGCCGAAGGCTGCTGCCGAGAAGAAGTCCGCCGCCGAGAAGGCGCCGGCCAAGGCCCCCGCCACCAAGGCTGCGCCGAAGGCTGCCGCCGAGAAGGCTCCCGCCGCCGAGAAGAAGGCCCCCGCGAAGGCTGCCGCCCCCAAGGCTGCTGCCGCCGCGAAGGCCGACGACACCGTCGCCGAGAAGCCGGCTGCCAAGCCCGCCGCCAAGAAGGCGCCCGCGAAGAAGTCCTCGGACGTCGCGACCCGCCCGCAGGTGCTCAAGGCCCACCACCTCCGCCCCGCGGAAGGTGCCAAGAAGGCCAAGACACGCGTCGGACGTGGTGAAGGCTCCAAGGGTAAGACCGCGGGCCGTGGCACCAAGGGCACCAAGGCCCGCTACCAGGTGCGCGTCGGACTCGAGGGTGGAAACCTGAACTCGATCATGCGCGCCCCGAAGCTCCGCGGCTTCAAGAACCCGTTCCGCGTCGAGTACCAGGTCGTGAACCTGGACCGTCTCGCGGAGCTGTACCCCTCGGGCGGCGACGTCACCATCAGCGACCTGGTCGCCAAGGGTGCCGTTCGCAAGAACGAGAAGGTCAAGGTGCTCGGCACCGGCGAGATTGCGGTTAAGCTGATCGTTGCGGTCGATAAGGTCTCGAGCTCTGCGGAGCAGAAGATCGTCGCCGCCGGCGGCTCCGTCAAGTAGCCATCGGGAAGGTGGCCCCACCCGGGGCCACCTCCTCGCCGCACCAACCCGTGTGCGGCATGCTCACAATCTCACCCGGGAGGCGTCGTGTTCAGTGCCGTCGCGCGGATCTTCCGCACGCCGGACCTCCGCCGCAAGATCGCGTTCACGCTGGGCATCATCGCCCTCTTCCGGCTCGGGTCGTTCGTACCCGCGCCGTTCGTCGACTTCGGTAACGTCCAACTCTGCCTCGCGGGCAACGCAGGCGCCTCAGGTCTCTACGACCTCGTCAACCTCTTCAGTGGCGGCGCGCTGCTGCAGCTGTCGATCTTCGCGCTCGGCATCATGCCGTACATCACCGCGTCGATCATCGTGCAGTTGCTGCGCGTGGTCATCCCCCACTTCGACACCCTCTACAAGGAGGGTCAGGCGGGTCAGGCCAAGCTCACGCAGTACACGCGCTACCTGACGATCGCGCTCGGCGTCCTCCAGTCGACCACCCTCATCACCGTCGCCCGCTCGGGCGCGCTGTTCGGGTCGTCCACCGTCGCCGAATGCTCCCAGCTGATCGTCCCCGGCGGCGACACCTGGTACGGCATCCTGCTCATGGTCATCACCATGACCGCCGGAACCGGCGTCATCATGTGGATGGGTGAACTCATCACCGAGCGCGGCATCGGCAACGGCATGTCGCTCCTCATCTTCACCTCCATCGTCGCAACCTTCCCGAACTCGCTCGTCGCCATCGCCCAGCAGCGCAACATCGAAACGCTGCTCCTGGTGCTCGCCGTGGGTGTCGTGATCATGTTCGCCGTCATCTTCGTCGAACAATCGCAACGAAGAATCCCCGTGCAATACGCGAAGCGCATGGTCGGTCGCCGCACCTACGGCGGAAACAACACCTACATCCCCATCAAGGTCAACATGGCCGGCGTCGTGCCCGTCATCTTCGCCTCCTCGCTGCTGTACCTGCCGGCGCTCATCGCCCAGTTCAACCAGCCGCAGGCCGGCGAGACCCCGCAGCCGTGGGTGCAGTGGATCTCCACCTACCTCACGCGCGGAGACCACCCGCTCTACATGGCGATGTACTTCCTGCTCATCGTCGGCTTCACCTACTTCTACGTCGCCATCACGTTCAACCCGGACGAAGTGGCCGACAACATGAAGAAGTACGGCGGGTTCATCCCCGGCATCCGCGCCGGTCGGCCCACCGCCGAGTACCTCGACTACGTGCTCACCCGCGTGACCCTGCCCGGCTCGATCTACCTCGGCCTCGTCGCACTCATCCCGCTCATCGCCCTCGCGGCGGTCGGAGCCAACCAGAACTTCCCGTTCGGTGGCACCTCGATCCTCATCATGGTCGGCGTCGGACTCGAGACGGTGAAGCAGATCGACTCGCAGCTGCAGCAGCGTCACTACGAAGGCCTGCTGCGGTGACGGTCCGCCTGCTGATCGTCGGACCCCCCGGAGCCGGCAAAGGAACCCAAGCGGCCCGCATCGCGGAACGCTTCGGCATCCCGACGATCTCCACCGGCGACATCTTCCGCGCCAACATCGCAAACGAAACAGAACTCGGCAAGCGCGTCAAGCAGATCGTGGACGCCGGCGACTACGTCCCCGACTCGCTCACCAACGAGCTCGTCACCGACCGTCTCTCCGAAGCCGACGCCACCACCGGATTCCTGCTCGACGGGTACCCGAGGACGCCCGACCAGGTGCGCTACCTCGACACCCTCCTCGAGTCGCACGGCCACAAGCTCGACGCCGTTCTGCGGCTCGTGGCCGACCAGGACGAGATCGTGCGCCGCCTCCGCAAGCGCGCTCTCGAACAGGGCCGCGCCGACGACTCCGAAGAGGCCATCCGGCACCGCCAAGAGGTGTACCAGCGCGAGACCGCGCCCGTGCTCGAGATGTTCCGCGAGCAGGGCCTCCTCATCGAGGTCGACGGACTCGGCACGGTTGACGAGGTGTCGGACCGCATCTGGTCGGCGTTCACCGACGCGGGCCTCCTCGACACCGCTTCCTAGGCCCCGCTTCGCGCGGCGACGGATTCAGGTCCGCGTCGCATGCCCCCGCGTGTGGGCGCTGCGCGTCGACGCGCTCCCGCCCGCCCCGGTGAGCGAACGTCAGGCGTCGATCAGACGGGTCAGCTCCGCGATGAGGGAATCGACATCGGTGGCGCGCGCGACAAGCCCGCGCACGTTGTCCCGGTCGGAGAACACCTCCACCAGCTGGTCGAACACCTCCTGGAAGCTGGCGCGCCCCGACTCGCTGAACGCGATGAACGCGATCACCTCCACCCGCGCCTCCCCCCACGGCATGGATGTGCTGTTGAGCACGAGGGCGATGGAGGTGCGTTCGGCGGTCATCGCCATCGCGTGGGGCATGGCGAGGCCCTCCGTGAATGCGGTCGACGACAGGCGTTCCCGTTCGATGGCGCCGGTGACGTACGCGTCGTCGATGACGCCGACGTCCACCATCCGTGCCCCGAGGGTGCGGATCATGGACTCCGCGTCGGGTGCGTACAGTTCGCGGAAGAACAGCCGCTCGTCGAAGTAGCCGGCGAGCCGTTCGGCGAGGCGCGCGCGGCGGCGGCCGCGGCGCACCCGTGCCATCGCTGTCTGGATGGTCTGCACGTCCGGGTCGCCGAGGAACGGGTGCACGACGAGGATCCGGGGGCTGGGGGTCGGCGGTTCGATGACGGAGATGACGAGGTCGCCGGGCAGTTCGTCCCAGTCGACGTCGGATCGGGTGTCGAGCTGTTCGATGCGGAGGTCGGCGCCGATGGCGGTTTCGACGCGGTGCAGCAGGTCGAGGTGGAGCCGGTGGTAGGCGGGCGCGACGATGGTGGCGGTGACGGCCTGGTCGCTTTGGCGCTGCTCTTCGAGGCGGGCGCCGAGGTGCATGGCGAGGTACGCGATCTCGTCTTCGGGGATGGCGATGCCTTCGCTCTGCTGCAGTTCGCGGGCGATGTAGACGGCCAGTTCGTAGATCATCGGGTAGCCGGATTTGATGGAGCGGGTGAGCGGGTTCCGTGAGAACGAGCCCTCCTGGGCGCGGCGGATGAGCTGCCGGATGTGCATGGCGAGCCGGAGCAGGAAGTCGTCGTCGCCTTCGAGGTCGACCAGGTATTCGCGTGCCGCCTTGTCGACGATGCGGCGCACCGCGTCCCGCTGTTCGTCATCGATGGGCGGGGGGCCGGCGTCGAGGCCGGTAGTGGCGACGCGCGTGCTCAGCAGGAAGCCGAGGTAATCGAGGTCGCCGACGGCGAGTCGGATGCCGAAGTGTTCGTCGACGAGGTCGTCGAGCATGGCGGTGAAGGGGTTCTCGTCGTCGATGGTGCGTTCGGGGGGTGCGTGCCTGGCCTGGGTGCGGTCGACGGCGATGGCGAGGTGCAGCAGCACCGTGCCGAGCCCGTAGTCGTTGATTTCGAAGCCGTCGGCGACGAGCCGTGCGATGAGCGCCGTCTTGAATTCGCTGAGGTCGCCGGCGGCGAACCAGCTCTCGATGCGGTCGACTTCTCGCATCCCGCGGTTCGCCTCTTCGCGGAAGAGCGCGCCGATGAGGCGGCGTCGGGCCGTTTCGGGGCCTTCGAGTTGCACCCGTTCGCGGGTGCGCACGATGGTGAGGCCGGCAGCGCCCGCGCGGGAGCGGGCGCGCGCAAGGTCGGATTCGAGGGTGGAGTCGCTGACGTGGAGGCGTTCGGCGAGTTCGTACAGGTCGACACCGTCGGCGTCGTGGGGTGCGTCGAGGAGGCTGCGCAGCACGGCGGACACCCGGGCGGCGGGAGTTCCCACCGCGTCGGTGCGTTCGTCGCGGAGGCGTCGCGCCCATTCGGCGCGGTCCAGGCGATAGCCGGAAGGGCCCGATTCGATGAGGGGGGTGCTGCCGGCGGCGTTGAGGGCGGCGACGTAGCCACGGATGCTGCGGTCGGTGACACCGAGGCGCGCCGACAGGTCGGCGGCGGTCACCCATCCGCCACCGTGGGCGAGCGCCTCCGTGAGTTGCTCGTGTCGATCGACCACCCGACCCCCGCTCCGCGTCGAACGCGCGAGTCCAGTCAAGCATCGTCGGGGGCCGCGTGGCGGCGGTTGGGCGGATTCTTCCGGGGGTGCGGAAGCAGTCGGGGTGGTGGGGGAGTCGTGCACCGACGCAGACTGGGCACGCCCGCCGGGAGAGGGAACCGGCGGGCCCTGGACTTCGGTCCGGGACGGCATCGCCGCCGACGCAGATCGCGCCGGGGGGCCTGGGATGCGGAGGTGGAGATGAGGGTGCTCATCGTGTGCGGCGCGGGAGCGTCGAGCACCTTCGTGGCGCAGCGTCTGCGCCGCGCCGCCGCCGCACGGGCCCTCGACGTGACGCCGATCGCGTCGTCGGCCTCTGCCGCCCTGGACCTCATCCCGACCGTCGACATTGTGTTGGCGGGTGCGCACCTCGGCGACGCGCTCGTCGAGTTGCGTGCGGCCGCCGACGCGTCGAAGGTGCCGGTCCTGGTGCTCGCGGATGCGGCGCGGGAGGATGGCGACGAACTGCTCGATACGACCCTGGCCGCGGTGGCGGCCCCCCGCGAGAGGATCACCTGATGGAACGCACGCTGCAGATCGCATCCGGCCACGGGCTGCACGCCCGACCGGCGAAGCTGTTCACGCAGGCGGTTTCCGCCTCGGGCCACAAGGTGACCATCGGCCGTCCGGGGGCTGCCCCGCTGAACGCGGCGAGCATCCTGTCGATCATCGCCGCCGGTTTCGAGAACGGCGACGAGGTGGTGCTCACGGTGGAGGGCGACGAACCCGAGCGCGTGCTCGACGAGCTGAGCGAGTTCTTGACGACCGACCACGACGAGGCCGCCGGATGATCGAACTGCGGGAGTTGCGCGGCGTCGGCATCGGCACGGGAGTCGTCGTCGGTCCGGTGCTGCATGTGGCGCGCCAGGCTCCCGCCACGGTGTCGGATGCTGCGAGCACGGTCGGCGCCGAGGCGGAGGCGGCGCGCGCACGGGAGGCGCTCGCCGCGGTGTCGGCGCAGCTTCGGGAGCGTGCGGCGGGTGCCGACGACGCGACCCGCGACGTGCTGGAGGCGCAGGCGCTGATGACCGACGACCCGGCGCTGTTCGACGGGGTCGAGTCGCGGCTCGCATCCGGGGTGACGGCCGAGAAGGCCGTGTCGGATGCGTTCGCCGAGTTCGCCGCGCTGCTGGCGGATGCGGGGGAGTACTTCGCGGAGCGTGCGGCCGACCTGCACGACCTGTCGGATCGCACGGTGGCGGTGCTGCAGGGTCGGTCGACGGACCTGGTGGTCGACCCCGGCCACCCGTATGTGCTGGTGGCGCGCGATCTGGCGCCCGCCGACACGGCGGTGCTCGACCTGGACCGGGTGCTCGCGTTCGTGACCAGCGAGGGCGGCCCCACGTCGCACACGGCGATCCTCGCCCGCCAGCGCGGCATCATCGCGCTCGTCGGGGCGGCCGGGGTGGAGTCGCTGCCCGACGGCACCGAGGTGGTCGTCGATGCCGAACGCGGCCGGGTCTCGGTGGAGCCGGATGCTGCGGAGCGCGCCGACGCGGAGGCCCGCATCGCCGCACGTGCCGCCGCATCCGCCGCGCCGACCGGGCCCGGGGCTCTCGCCGACGGCACCCCGATCAAGCTGCTCGCGAACCTCGGCAAGCCGGGGGAAGCCGCCGACGCGGTGCGTCTCGGCGCGGAGGGTGTGGGTCTGTTCCGCACCGAGTTCCTCTTCCTCGATTCGGCGGATGCGCCGACCGTCGAGGAGCAGACGGCGAGCTACCGCGAGGTGCTTGCCGCGTTCCCGGGCAAGCGCGTGGTGGTGCGCCTGCTCGACGCCGGCGCCGACAAGCCGCTGGCGTTCCTCTCCCCGGGTGAGGAGGAGAACCCGGCCCTCGGTCGGCGCGGGCTCCGGGCGCTGCGAGCCTCGGAGTCCGTGCTCCGGGATCAGCTCGCGGCTCTGGCGGCGGCGCAGGCCGACACGGAGGCCGACCTCTGGGTGATGGCCCCGATGGTGGCGACCGTCGAGGAGACGCGGTTCATCACGGCGGCGCTGCACGACATCGGCATCCGCACGGCGGGCGTCATGGTGGAGATCCCGTCGGTGGCGCTGATCGCCGACCGCGTGCTCGCGAACACCGACTTCGCCTCCATCGGCACCAACGACCTCACGCAGTACACGATGGCCGCCGACCGCCAACTCGGCAGCGTCGCGTCGCTGCAGGACCCGTGGCACCCGGCGGTGCTGCGGCTCGTGGCCGAGGTGGGCGCCGCCGGCGCCGCCGCCGGCAAGCCCGTGGGTGTGTGCGGCGAAGCCGCTGCCGACCCCCTTCTCGCCGTCGTGCTCGCAGGTCTCGGTGTCACGAGCCTGTCGATGTCGCCGACGGCGCTCGCAGATGTCCGCGTATCCCTCGCGCGGTTCAGCCCGGACGACGCATCCGCGATCGCCCGTGCAGCCCTGGCGGCCGCCGAGGCCGCCTCAGCCCGAGAGGCGGCCCGCGTGGCCGCCGACACCATCACCGCGGCGCGCTAGCACCGCATCCGAGCCAGGAGGCACAACAATGACGACGACGTCAGCAACGACGACGCCGCGGGGCGGGGGAGCCCGCGTCGCCGTCCAGAGATTCGGTACGTTCCTGTCGGGCATGATCATGCCCAACATCGCGGCGTTCATCGCGTGGGGCATCATCACGGCCCTGTTCATCCAGACGGGGTGGCTGCCCTTCGCGCCGCTCGGTGGCTTTGAGGATGCGGACGGCGTGAGCTGGCCGGGCCTCGTCGGCCCGATGATCACCTACCTGTTGCCGCTGCTGATCGGCTACACCGGCGGCAAGATGGTCTACAACGTGCGCGGTGGCGTCATCGGCGCCGTGGTCACCATGGGCATCATCGTCGGCGCCGCCGGCACCCCGATGTTCCTGGGTGCGATGATCTGCGGCCCGCTCGCGGCGCTGATCCTGAAGCAGGTCGACAAGATCTGGGCGGGCAAGATCAAGCCCGGCTTCGAGATGCTGGTCGACAACTTCTCCTCCGGCATCCTGGGCTTCCTGCTCGCGCTGGCCGCGTTCTTCGGACTCGCCCCGATCATCAAGTGGTTCGTGGAGGTGCTCGGCGCCGGTGTGCAGTGGCTCATCGACACGCAGCTGCTGCCGCTGGCCTCGATCATCGTCGAGCCGGCGAAGGTGCTGTTCCTCAACAACGCCATCAACCACGGTGTGCTGACTCCGCTCGGCACCCAGATGGTGGAGGAGCAGGGCAAGAGCCTGCTGTTCCTCGTCGAGGCGAACCCCGGCCCCGGTGCCGGCCTCCTGTTGGCCATCTCGGTGTTCGGCGTCGGCATCGCCCGCGCGACGGCGCCCGGCGCGTTCATCATCCAGTTCCTCGGCGGCATCCACGAGGTGTACTTCCCGTACGTCCTCGCGAAGCCGTTCCTGCTGGTCGCGATGATCGCGGGTGGCGCCACCGGCATCCTCACGAACCTGCTGTTCGGTTCGGGCCTCACCGGTCCGGCCGCCCCGGGCTCGATCCTGGCGGTGCTGGGTGTGACCGCGAAGGACAGCTACGTCGGCGTCATCTGCTCGGTGGTGTTCTCGGCGGCCGTGACGTTCCTCATCACGATGTTCATCCTGCTCGCCAGCCGTAAGCGCGACCTCGCCTTCGAGGCGGAGGCGGATGCGCGTCTGGCGGCGTCGGTCTCGCAGACCGAGGCGAACAAGGGCAAGGAGAGCTCGGTGCTGTCCGGTCTCGCCGCGACGATCGCGGTCAGCGAGGTCGCCGGTCGCCCCGTGAACAAGGTGGTCTTCGCCTGCGACGCCGGAATGGGGTCGAGTGCGATGGGCGCCTCCGTGCTGCGGAACAAGTTCAAGAAGGCTGGGGTCGAGGCGGATGTCTCGAACGCGGCCATCGCGAACCTCACCGGTGATGAGGATCTGATCATCACGCAGCAGGAGCTGACCGAGCGCGCGCGGCTGAAGTCGCCGAACGCGATCCACATCTCGGTCGACAACTTCATGAACAGCCCGAAGTACGACGAGGTCGTGCAGCTGGTCAAGGAGCAGAAGGAAGGGGCCGCGCAGTAGGCCCTCGGGTCCGGCGGCGAGAGAGGAGCACATCATGAGCGACGAGATCCTGACACCGGAGCGCGTGGTGCTCGCCGACCGGACCCCCACCCGCGAGGAGGCGATCCGCGACGTCGGACGCCTCCTCGTGGACGCCGGTGCGGTCCGTCCCGGCTACGTCGACTCGATGCTGGCCCGCGAGGCCACCGTGTCGACGTCGATGGGCAACTTCCTCGCGATCCCCCACGGCACGAACGAGGGCCGCGAGTTCATCGACGCGACGGCGCTCGCCGTCATCCGCTACCCGGATGCGATCTCCTGGGATGGCGACGAGGTGCGGTTCGTGATCGGCATCGCCGGTCGCGAGAACGAGCACCTCGAGATCTTGGGCCGGATCGCGGTGCTGTTCTCGGACGACGACGACGTTGCTGCGTTGCTCGCGGCGGGCACGGCGCAGGAGTTGTACGATCGCATCTCGGCGGTCAACGAGGACTGATCCAGGGCGGTCCGTCTCGCGACACGCCCGGCTGGCGCGCCCGCGTTTAATCGGCTAAGCTCGATCTTTGGTGCTTTGTGCCTGTAGGCACGCCTGCCTTCCGGCGGCGGTACCGAATCAATCACCCGCATGACCGAGCAGCACTGATAGCGATTTAGAGGGTATGGCCAAAAAAGACGGCGTCATCGAGATCGAGGGATCTGTCCTCGAAGCTCTGCCGAACGCGATGTTCCGCGTCGAGCTGAGCAACGGACACAAGGTTCTCGCCCACATTTCGGGCAAGATGCGTCAGCACTACATCCGCATCCTCCCCGAGGACCGCGTGATCGTGGAGCTGAGCCCCTACGACCTGACCCGCGGCCGCATCGTCTACCGCTACAAGTAAGGCTCGGAAAGTAACGGCCTGCGCCCGCGCAGGTACGAAGACAGCGAGAAGGAAACATGAAGGTCAACCCGAGCGTCAAGCCCATCTGCGACCACTGCAAGGTCATCCGCCGCAACGGCCGCGTGATGGTCATCTGCAAGTCGAACCCGCGTCACAAGCAGCGTCAGGGCTAAACCCCTCCGCCGCTTCGCGGTTTCACAACTCAATACACACACTGCACCGTCAGAACCTCGCGAGAGGGGACACCCCGGGTCGGAGGCCCGGGCACCGACGGCGCCCCACACCTCCGAACGACTCCATAAGGAGAAGCCGACATGGCACGTCTCGCCGGCGTCGACATCCCGCGCGATAAGCGCGTGGAAGTCGCTCTGACGTACATCTACGGCGTGGGCCGCACCCGTGCGCTCGCGACCCTCAAGGAAACCGGGATCTCCGGTGACATCCGCGTGAAGGATCTGACCGACGACCAGCTCGTCGCCCTTCGCGACTACATCGAAGGCAACTTCAAGGTCGAGGGTGACCTCCGCCGTGAGGTTCAGGCCGACATCCGCCGCAAGGTCGAGATCGGTTCGTACGAGGGCCTGCGCCACCGTCGTGGCCTCCCCGTCCGCGGTCAGCGCACCAAGACCAACGCACGCACTCGCAAGGGCCCGAAGCGCACCGTGGCCGGCAAGAAGAAGGCAGGTAAGAAGTAATGGCTGCTCCGAAGGCCGGCGCTCGCAAGGCGCGTCGCAAGGAGAAGAAGAACATCGCCGTGGGCCAGGCCCACATCAAGTCGACGTTCAACAACACCATCGTCTCGATCACCGACCCGAGCGGTGCCGTCGTCAGCTGGGCTTCGTCCGGCGCCGTCGGCTTCAAGGGTTCGCGCAAGTCGACCCCCTACGCCGCGCAGCTCGCCGCCGAGTCGGCCGCGCGCCAGGCGCAGGAGCACGGCATGAAGAAGGTCGACGTCTTCGTCAAGGGCCCCGGCTCGGGACGCGAGACCGCGATCCGTTCGCTTCAGGCCGCGGGCCTCGAGGTCGGCACCATCAACGATGTGACGCCGCAGGCGCACAACGGGTGCCGTCCCCCCAAGCGCCGCCGCGTCTAACACGTGACCCGGATGGCCGGCGCCTCTCTCGGCCCGGCCATCCGGAACGGCAACGACTTCACAACTTCACAACACGGCGGCCCAGCCACCCGCCGCAACTGTCGTGGGCGTCATATGGCGGACGCCCTCGCCGAAAGGAAACCACGTGCTTATTGCACAGCGTCCCACTCTCTCCGAGGAGAACATCTCGGAGTTCCGCTCCGCTTTCGTGATCGAGCCCCTCGAGCCCGGCTTCGGCTACACGCTCGGTAACTCGATGCGTCGCACCCTGCTGTCGTCCATCCCGGGCGCGGCGGTCACGAGCATCCGACTCGACGGCATCCAGCACGAGTTCGACACCATCCCCGGTGTCAAGGAGGACGTCGTCGAGATCGTCCTGAACATCAAGAACCTGGTCGTCTCGAGCGAGCACGACGAGCCCATCACCGCCTACCTGCGCAAGCAGGGTGCCGGTCAGGTCACCGCGGCCGACATCTCGGCCCCGGCCGGTGTGGAGATCCACAACCCCGACCTGGTCATCGCGACCCTCAACGACAAGGCCAAGTTCGACCTGGAGCTCACGATCGAGCGCGGTCGTGGCTACGTGTCGGCCACCCAGAACCGCAGCGAGTTCAGCGAGGCGGGCCAGATCCCGATCGACTCGATCTACTCGCCCGTGCTCAAGGTGACCTACCGCGTCGAGGCGACCCGTGCCGGTGAGCGCACCGACTTCGACCGCCTGGTGGTCGACGTCGAGACGAAGCCGGCGATCTCGCCGCGCGACGCCATCGCCTCCGCCGGACGCACCCTCGTCGAGCTGTTCGGCCTCGCCCGCGAGCTGAACACCGCCGCTGAGGGCATCGAGATCGGGCCCGCCCCGGTCGACGCCGTCCTCTCGAGCGAGCTCTCGATGCCGATCGAAGACCTCGACCTCTCGGTGCGCAGCTACAACTGCCTCAAGCGCGAGGGCATCAACACCGTCAGCGAGCTCGTCGCCCTCTCGGAGACGCAGCTCATGAACATCCGCAACTTCGGTCAGAAGTCCGTGGACGAGGTCAAGGACAAGCTCGTTGAGCTCGGCCTCTCGCTCAAGGACAGCGTGCCCGGCTTCGACGGTGCGCACTTCTACGGCGGATACGACGACGACGAGACCGTCTGAGTCCCGCTTCCTGACCTGAAACACTTCCTGGAGAACGACTGATCATGCCTCAGCCCACCAAGGGTCCCCGTCTCGGCGGCGGTCCGGCGCACGAGCGCCTGCTGCTTGCGAACCTCGCCGCGGCCCTCTTCACCCACAAGAGCATCACGACCACCGAGACGAAGGCCAAGCGCCTCCGCCCGCTGGCCGAGCGTCTCATCACCTTCGCCAAGCGTGGCGACCTGCACGCGCGTCGCCGCGTGCTGTCCGTCATCCACGACAAGACGGTCGTGCACGAGCTCTTCACCGAGATCGCGCCGCTCGTCGCCGAGCGTGAGGGTGGATACACCCGCATCATCAAGACCGGCTACCGCAAGGGCGACAACGCGCCCATGGCGGTCATCGAGCTCGTGCTCGAGCCGGTCGTGAAGAAGCCGGCATCGTCGAAGAAGTCGGCCGCCCGCACCGAGGCCCCGAAGGCGGAGGCGAAGCCCGCCGCCGAGGAGACTCCGGTCGAGGAGACCGAGGCGTCGGAGGAGGTCGTCGAGGAGGCTCCCGCCGCCGACGAGACCCTCGCCGCCGACGAGGCCGCGGAGTCCGAGGAGAAGTAACTCCCGCATCCGTTCCACGAGAAGCCCCGCTCATCGCGAGCGGGGCTTCTCGCATTCCTGGACGGATCGGTGAGGGACCTCAGACCGGGCGCGGCAGCGACTCGTCGGCGACGTCGTCGCGCAGGGGTGGCAGGGCGGCCAACCGCTGCAGGGCCTCCTTGATGGTGCCGGTGAAGATGCCGGCGCCCACGGGACCGAAGTGCACCTGGTCGCGGGCCAACTCGCCCAGGTGCGGCTGCACGGCGGTGTACCAGTCGGCGAGCTCCACGTTGCGGTACTGCCACGCGAAGGAGGCGAGCCGCTCGTTGACGGTGGGGATCCATCCGCGCGGCGCCTGCGCCGTCACGACCACCAGCTCGCGTTCGGGCCCCAGCACGCGCCGCACCTCTTCGAGGGTGTCGCGGCTGATGGAGCCGTTGGTGCCGAGCGCGACGACGACGACGGGGCGCAGGGCGCCCGCATCCTCGAGACCCTGCAGGATGCCGGGTGCGGTCGACATCTGCCGCGACACGACCGCGTCGATCTGGATGCCGGGCAAGGCGGCCTGGAGTTCCGGTACCGCGGCGAGCATCACGGAGTCGCCGATGGCGGTGATCTGGTCGCCCTGGAGGGCGCGGGGCGGGGCGGCCGGGGTGTCCTCGGGGGCAGGGGTGGGGGTTGCGGACGGGGTGTTCTCGATCGCGTCGCGACCCGCCTCGATCCGCTGCTCGACGCTGGAACGGTCCGGCTGCATCACCAGCGCGACCGCGGTGCCCGCCGTGCCGACCACGACCAGGGCGAGCGCGGTGGCGCTGGCGATCGCGGCGCGTCGCGACCGCCGCCATCCGATGGCCCAGTCTCGGGTGGCGCCACGGAACCCGTCGCGGCGGATCCCGGTCTCGACGAAGCGGTAGCTGAGGGCGGAGGCGAGCAGGGTGACGGCAAGCGCGATACCACCGAGGGCCCAGGCGAGCGCCGGTTCCGCGGTCCAGGTGGGGAGGCCGGCGGCGAGCAGCACGAACACGGGCCAGTGCCACAGGTAGATGCCGTAGCTGCGTTCGCCGACCCAGCGCAGCGGCGGAAGTTCGAGCACCCGCGCGACCGGCGAGCCGGGAACGAGAAGTGCGGCGATCACCACCGCGGTGAGGGCGGCCACGCCGAGGAGTCCCCCACGGTAGGGCAGGTCGGTGGTGCCGGCCATGAGCAGCGACAACGCCACGAGTCCGGCGAGCGCCACGAACCCCGCCCATCCCAGGGTGTGGCGCGCCGCACGCGGCCACACCAGCTGGCGGGTCGGCCACCACTGGGCGGCAACGGCGAGCAGGGCGCCGAGGGTCAGACCGAAGGCGTGGGTGCCGGTGCCGTAGTAGACCCGGGTCGGGTCGCCGGGGGTCAGCAGCAGGGCCATCGCGAGGGCGGATGCGAGGGTGGCGATCCCGAGCAGCACGATGCGGCCGGTTCGTGGGGTGCGGAGGATGACGAGGATGACGAGGACCGGCCACAGCAGGTAGAACTGCTCCTCGACGGCGAGCGACCACAGGTTGCGGAAGAGCTCGGGTGCCGCCTCGGCGAAGTAGTCCGAACCGGTGGCGATGAAGTACCAGTTGCTCGAGAAGGTGAGGGCGGTGAGCAGCTGGCCGCCGAGTCCCACCAGCACGTCGCCGCCGATGAGCATTGCGGCGGTGCTGCAGGCGAGCAGCAGCACCACCAGGGCGGGCAGGAGGCGCCGCGCCCGCCGCTTCCAGAAGGCGCCCAACCGGATGCGGCCGCTGCGCGCACGTTCGGTGAGCAGCAGGCGCGTGATGATGAACCCGCTGACGACGAAGAACACGTCGACGCCCAGGTACCCGCCGATGACGGCGCCGGGGGTCAGGTGGAATGCGACCACGACGGCCACCGCGAATGCGCGCAACCCGTCGAGACCGGGCACCCGGTTCGTTCTCGGGGCAGACGTGGATGCGCCCGGCGCGGGAGCGGCGGACGCGTCGTGGTCGGTGGTCGATGCGGTCATGGGCGGTGTTCCCGTAACAGCCTAAACTCGCCTCGTGACGATCCCGGAAGCCTCGACGCGCGTCCGGCTCGATCTCGCCTACGACGGCACCGACTTCACCGGCTGGGCGCGTCAGCCCGGCCTCCGCACCGTGCAGGGTGTCCTCGAGGACGCCCTCGAGACTCTGTTCGGTCGCGTCGGCGAGGCGCCGCGGGTGACGGTCGCGGGGCGCACGGATGTGGGGGTGCACGCGGTCGGTCAGGTGGCCCACCTCGACCTCACCCCGGCGCAGCTCGCGGTGCTCGACCGACGCCCGAAGGGTCGGGGGGCGGGAGCCGCGGGGGCGGCATCGCTGGCGCGTCGGCTGAACGGCATCTTCGGCCAGGCCGCCGACGTGCAGGTTCTCGCGGCGAGCGAGGCGCCCGCCGGGTTCGACGCACGCTTCTCGGCCGTGTGGCGTCGGTACGAGTATCGGATCGCGGATGCCTCAGCGCTGCGTGATCCGCGCGTGCGCTCCTTCACTCTCTGGCATCCGGCTGCTCTGGCGGTGGATGCGATGGATGCGGCGGCGGCGAGCCTGCTGGGGCTGCATGATTTCGCGGCGTACTGCCGTCCGCGTGAGGGGGCGACCACCATCCGCACGCTGCAGGAGTTCTCGTGGTCGCGCGACGACGACGGGGTGCTGGTGGCCCGTGTGCGTGCCGACGCGTTCTGCCACTCGATGGTGCGGGCGCTGGTGGGTGCGTGCGTGGCGGCGGGGGAGGGGCGGTTCGCCCCGGATCGCGCGGCCGGCATCCGCGATGAGGCGCAGCGGGGGAGCGAGTTCGTCGTGCTGCCGTCGCGGGGGCTGACGCTCGTCGAGGTGGGGTATCCGGCCGATGAGGAGCTCGCGGCGCGGGCCGAGCAGACGAGGGCGAAGCGGCCCGCGATCGGCGGTTTGACCGACGAGGGTCCCGTCGACTAATCTGTACAGGTTGTCTGCGCACCGCGTGGGCGACCAGTTGGGCCCTCCACCGTCGGGTTCCGAACCATCGGATTCGGAACGCACACCGGAGTGGGATTCACGAACACCACCGACCAGAAAGCAGTCATTCCGTGACGCGTACGTTCAGCCCCAAGCCGGCGGACATCAAGCGCGAGTGGATCGTCATCGACGCCACCGACATCGTGCTCGGCCGCCTCGCCACTCACGCCGCCGCCATCCTCCGCGGCAAGCACAAGGCGACCTTCGCCCCCCACATGGACATGGGCGACTTCGTCATCATCGTCAACGCCGAGAAGGTGGCCCTCACCGGCCAGAAGCTCGAGAAGAAGATGGCGTACCGCCACTCGGGTTACCCGGGCGGCCTCACCGCGACCAGCTACGTCGAGATGCTCGAGAAGCACCCGACCCGCGCCGTCGAGAAGGCCATCCGCGGCATGCTGCCGAAGAACTCGCTGGGCCGCGCCCAGATCAAGAAGCTGAAGGTGTACGCCGGCGCCGAGCACCCGCACGCCGCGCAGCAGCCCAAGCAGTACACCCTCACCCAGGTCGCGCAGTAAGCGCCGAGAGACTTCCAAGGACATCACTGATGGCGAAGATCGAAGACACCGTGTCGGACGAGGTTCTGACCTCCTTCTCGACCGAAACCCCGGCTGACGAGGCGCCCCGCGCCCCGCGTGCCGTCCTCAACGTGCCCGGCGCTGCCGTGGGCCGCCGCAAGGAGGCCATCGCGCGCGTGCGCCTGGTCCCCGGTGGCAGCTCGTTCACCGTGAACGGCCGCACCCTCGAGGACTACTTCCCGAACAAGCTGCACCAGCAGCTGATCAACGACCCGTTCAAGGTCCTCGACCTGCTCGGCTCGTACGACGTGATCGCGAAGATCACGGGTGGCGGCCCCTCGGGCCAGGCGGGCGCCCTGCGTCTCGCGATCGCCCGTGCGCTGAACGAGATCGACCGCGAGAACAACCGCCCGGCGCTCAAGAAGGCCGGCTTCCTTTCGCGCGACGCTCGCGTCATCGAGCGCAAGAAGGCCGGTCTCAAGAAGGCCCGCAAGGCCTCGCAGTTCTCGAAGCGTTAATCCTTCGAGGTCTGAACGCGTATGCCGCGTCTCTTCGGTACTGACGGGGTCCGGGGGCTGGCGAACGGTGATGTGATCACCGCCGACCTGGCCCTCGGCCTCGCGCAGGCCGCTGCCCGTGTGCTCACGCAGGGTCGCCACGCCGACATCGTGCGTGGCGAGGGGCGCCGTTCGCGCGCCGTCCTCGCGCGCGACCCGCGTGTCTCGGGCGAGTTCATCTCCGCTGCCGTCGCGGCCGGGCTGGCGAGCTCCGGGATCGACGTGCTCGATGCCGGTGTCATCCCGACGCCTGCCGCCGCCTTCCTGGTGGGTGACATCGGCGCCGACTTCGGTGTCATGGTGTCGGCGTCGCATAACCCGGCGCCCGACAACGGCATCAAGTTCTTCGCCCTGGGTGGCGTGAAGCTGCCCGACGAGGTCGAGGACCGCATCGAGGCGGCCCTCGCGCAGCCGAAGCTGGCACCGACGGGCGCCGGCGTGGGCCGCATCCGCCGTTTCGCCGACGCCGAGGACCGCTACCTGCTGCACCTGCTCGGCACCCTCGATGTGCGCCTCGACGGCCTGCATGTGGTGCTCGACTGCGCCCACGGCGCCGCGGCGGGCGTCTCGCCCGAGGTGTTCTCGGATGCGGGGGCGCAGGTCACGGTGATCGGTGCGGAACCCGACGGGCTCAACATCAACGAGGGTCTCGGCTCGACCCATCTCGAGAAGCTGCAGGACGCGGTGCGTCTGGCGGGCGCCGACCTCGGTATCGCGCACGACGGCGACGCCGACCGCTGCCTCGCGGTGGATGCCGACGGCAACGTCATCGACGGCGACCGCCTCATGGCGGTGCTCGCGGTGTCGCTCAAGAACCGCGGACTCCTCGCGCACGACACCCTCGCGGTGACGACGATGAGCAACCTCGGGCTGCGTGTCGCCATGGCCGAGCACGGCATCCGGATCGTGGAGACCGCCGTCGGCGACCGCTACGTGCTCGAGGCGATGGCCGAGCACGGCCTGTCGCTCGGTGGCGAGCAGTCGGGCCACATCATCTTCAGCGACTACGCCACCACCGGCGACGGCATCCTGAGCGGCCTGCAGTTCGCGGCCGAGATGGTGCGCACCGGCAAGACGGCCGCCGAACTCGCCGCCGTGATGGATGTGTATCCGCAGGTGCTCGTGAACGTGCGCGGTGTCGACCATCACGCGCTCGGCGACGACGAGGTGATCGCGGAGGCGGTCGCCCGCCACGGTGCCGCCCTCGGCGACAACGGCCGCGTGCTCCTGCGTCCGTCCGGCACCGAGCCGCTCGTACGGGTCATGGTCGAGTCGCGCGACGCCGACGAGGCCCAGCAGGTGGCGGACGAGCTCGCGGGAATCGTGCGCGAGCGCCTCGCGTTGTCCTCCTAGACGACGACGAAGGGGGCAGCATGCCGCTGACCGGAGAGTACGCGCCGAGCACATCGGCCTGGGCGCGCAAGCAGGCGGAGGCGTTCGAAGCCTCCAACGGTGCCGACGCGAACGAGCTGCAGGGCAAGCCGATCATCGTGCTCACCTCGGTGGGCGCCAAGAGCGGCAAGCTGCGCAAGAACGCCCTCATGCGTGTGGAGCACGACGGGGTGTACGCGGTGGTCGCCTCGAAGGGCGGCGCCCCCGAGCACCCGAACTGGTTCCACAACCTGGTGGCCAACCCGCACGTCGAACTGCAGGACGGCCCCGTGAAGCGCGACTACCTCGCCCGCGAGGTCACCGGAGATGAGAAGACGCTCTGGTGGGCGCGCGCGACCGAGGTGTGGCCCGCCTACGACGGCTACCAGACGAAGACCGAGCGCCCGATCCCGGTGTTCGTGCTGGAGCCGGTGGCGTAGGTTTCGGGAGTGTGGCGGCGCCTCCGGCGTCGTCACACCTTCCGGATGAGCACGTTCGACACGGTGTGGTCGGATGCTTTGCGCAGCACGAGCGACGCGCGCGGCCGCGTGGGGGCGATGTTCTGCTCCAGGTTGGGGCCGTTGATCTCGTGCCAGATCGCGCGAGCCCGGGTGATCGCCTCGTCTTCGCTGAGCGACGCGTAGCGGTGGAAGTACGACCGCGGGTCGGCGAACGCGCCGCGCTGCAGGCGCAGGAAGCGGTCGACGTACCAACGCTCGATGTCGATGGTGCGCGCATCCACGTAGACGGTGAAGTCGAACAGGTCGCTGACGGCGAGGCGGGCGCCCGGCGCGGGCGGCTGCAGCACGTTGAGGCCCTCGACGATGAGGATGTCGGGGCGGCGCACCACGATCTCCGCATCCGGGACGATGTCGTACACGAGGTGCGAGTACACGGGCGCCCGCACCTCCTCGACACCGCTCTTCACCCGGCTGACGAAGCGGAGCAGAGCCCGACGGTCGTAGCTCTCGGGGAAGCCCTTGCGGGTCATGAGGCCCCGACGCTCAAGTTCGGCGTTCGGAAGCAGGAACCCGTCGGTGGTGACCAGTTCGACGCGCGGGGTGTCGTCCCAGCGCGCCAGCAGCTCCCGCAGCAGACGCGCGATCGTGGACTTGCCGACCGCGACCGACCCGGCCACACCGATCACGAACGGGGTGGGCGGGTCGTCCTGACCGAGGAAGTCGCGGGTGGAGCGATGCAGCTGCCGGGCGCCGACCGCATACAGGTTCAGCAGCCGGCTGAGCGGCACGTACACCTCGGCCACCTCGCGCAGATCGAGGGAGTCGCCCAGTCCGCGCAGCCGCACCAGCTCCTCTTCCGAGAGCGGGTTCGCGGCCTGCGGGGCGAGGGCCGCCCACGCCGCGCGATCGAGTTCGAGGAACGGGGTCGCCGAGGGCGCACGCTCACCGAGGTCGGACATCCCTCCGAGCGTAGTCCCGCTCAGGGGGTTCCCCGCGCGGTCGCCTAGAATCGAGCCCATGTGCGGAATTGTGGGCTACGTGGGCCCGGGCAGCAGCCTCGACGTCCTGATCGGGGGCCTCAAGCGGCTCGAGTATCGCGGGTACGACTCGTCGGGTGTGGCGGTGCTCGCCGACGACGGCGAGATCCGTTCGCGTAAGCGCGCCGGCAAGCTGGGCGTGCTGGTCGACGAGCTCGCCGAGTCGCCCATCGCCGACGGCCACACCGCCATCGGCCACACCCGCTGGGCCACGCACGGCGGCCCCACGGATGTGAACGCGCATCCGCATTTCGGTGACGGCGGCCGGCTCGCACTGATCCACAACGGCATCATCGAGAACTTCGCCGAGCTGAAGGCCGAGCTCGCCGCCGAGGGTGACACGTTCGAGAGCGAGACCGACACCGAGGTCGCCGCCCTGCTCATGGGTCGCGTCTACCGTGAGACCGGTGACCTGACCGAGGCCATGCGCCGCACGGTCGAGCGCCTCGAGGGCGCCTTCACTCTGCTCGCGCTGCACAAGGATGCGCCGGGTGTGGTGGTCGGCGCTCGCCGCAGCTCGCCGCTCGTGATCGGCCTCGGTGAGGGCGAGAACTTCCTCGGCTCGGATGTGGCGGCGTTCGTCGAGCACACGCGTCGCGCGATGGAGATCGGCGAAGACCAGATCGTCACCATCCGCCCCGACTCGGTCGAGGTGATCGACTTTGCGGGTGCTCCCGCGGTGGCGAACGAGTTCGCCATCGAGTGGGACGCGTCCGCCGCCGAGAAGGGCGGATGGCCGAGCTTCATGAAGAAGGAGATCGCTGAGGAGCCGGAGGCGGTCGCCAACACGATCCGCGGGCGCGTGCACGAGGGTGCGGTCACCCTTCCCGAGCTCGACGGCATCGCCGAATCGCTCTCCGGCATCAACCGGGTGCTGATCCTCGGGTGCGGCACCGCCGCCTACGCGGGCATGCTCGGCAAGTACGCGATCGAGGCGTGGGCCCGCGTACCGGTCGATGTGGAGCTGTCGCACGAGTTCCGCTACCGCGACCCGGTGCTCGACGAGCGCACCCTCGTGGTGTCGGTGAGCCAGT
The DNA here is from genome assembly GCA_023386365.1 of Actinomycetes bacterium. Classification (GTDB taxonomy): domain Bacteria; phylum Actinomycetota; class Actinomycetes; order Actinomycetales; family Microbacteriaceae; genus Homoserinibacter. The sequence continues at coordinate 27,975 of JAEWJX010000041.1, forward strand.
CGGGCGAGACGATGGACACCCTGATGGCGGTGCGGTACGCCCGCGAGGCGGGGGCGCGCACGCTGTCGATCTGCAACACCCAGGGCGCGACCATCCCGCGTGAGTCGGATGGCGTGCTCTACACCCACGCCGGTCCGGAGGTCGCGGTCGCGTCGACGAAGGCGTTCGTCGCCCAGGTGACGGCGCTGTACCTGCTCGGCCTGCACCTGGCGACGCTGCGGGGCACGCTGAACCCGGCGGAGGTGTCGGCGCAGCTGACCGAACTCGAGGCGGTGCCGGCGAAGATCCAGCAGGTTGTCGAGTCGGCGTCGGGCCGCATCGCCGAGCTGGCGCACTGGATGAGCGACACCCAGTCGGTCCTGTTCCTGGGGCGCCACGTCGGTTTCCCGGTGGCGCTCGAGGGTGCCCTGAAGCTGAAGGAGCTGGCGTACATCCACGCCGAAGGCTTCGCGGCGGGCGAGCTGAAGCACGGTCCGATCGCGCTGATCGAGCCGGGCCAGATCGTGTTCGTGGTGGTGCCGAGCCCCCGCGACCCTTCGTCGCTGCACAAGAAGGTCGTCTCCAACATTCAGGAGATCCGTGCCCGCGGTGCACGTGTGATCGCGGTGGCCGAGCTGGGCGACGTGGCCGTGGTGCCGTTCGCTGACGAGGTCATCCGTATCCCGCTCGCGGCGCCGTTCTTCGAGCCGCTGCTCGCCGTGGTGCCGTTGCACGTCTTCGGCATGGAGCTGGCGACGGCGAAGGGTCTCGACGTGGACCAGCCGCGCAACCTGGCGAAGTCCGTCACGGTGGAGTGAGCGTGATCGTCGGACTGGGCGTCGACGTGGTCGACCTTGCCCGGTTCGAGCGCGCCATGTCGCGGACCCCGAGGCTCGGCGAACGGTTGTTCGCTGAGAGCGAACGTGGCCTCGCGCTGCGATCGCTCGCCGCGCGGTTCGCCGCGAAGGAAGCCCTGGTCAAAGCCCTCGGTGACGCGGAAGACGTGCACTGGGTCGACATGGCGATCGCGAGCGACGCCACGGGCAATCCGGGATTTGTCATCGAGGGTCCGCTCGCGGCGCTGCTCCAGCGGCGCGGCATCGACGCGCTCCACGTGTCGATGAGCCACGACGCGGGAGTGGCTGTCGCCACGGTGGTCGCGGAGGCGCTGCCGTGAACGCTCCGCGACGTGAGGCGCGCATCCGACTCGATGCGCTGACCTCGAACCTCGCGGTGCTGCGCGGCCTGGTCGCGCCGTCGGCCGTGATGGGTGTGGTGAAGGCCGACGCGTACGGCCACGGCATGCTGCCGGTGGCTGCGGCGCTCGCGGATGCGGGGGTCGACTGGCTGGGCGTCGCCGACGTCGACGAAGCCCTGGCGCTTCGTGCCGCCGGCATCCGCACCCCGGTGTTGGCGTGGCTGCACGGATCGCCGGCCGACTTCGCCGACGCGGCCGAGGCCGACGTCGATGTCGCCGTCAGTTCCCTGAATCAGCTCGATGCCGCCGCAGGCGTCGGCGCGGCGGTTCACCTCAAGTTCGACACCGGGCTCAGTCGCAACGGTGTCGCGCCGGCCGATGCGGAGGCGGTGATCGAGCGGGCTGCGCTCCTCGAGCGGGAGGGCCGTTTGCGCGTGCGGGGGCTCATGAGTCACCTGTCCGGTGCGTCTCCGGTCGACGACGCCGCCCAGCGGGAGGTGTTCGCCGCTCTCGTGGCGGACGCCGAGGCTGCGGGGCTGACCCCGGAGGTGCGGCACCTTGCCGCCAGCCTGGCCGCGGTGACGCAGCCCGATGCCCGCTTCGATCTCGTGCGGCTGGGCATCGCGCTGTACGGGGTCGCGCCCGATCCGACCGTCGATCCGGCCGCCCTCGGGCTGCGCCCGGTGATGTCGCTCACCACCTCGGTCGCGGCAGTGCGTCGTGTGCCCGCCGGTACCGGCGTCTCGTACGGCTACACCCACCGCGCCGACCGTGAGACGACGCTCGCCCTCGTCCCGCTCGGCTATGCCGACGGCATCCCTCGGCATGCGTCGGGCCGCGCCGAGGTGGCGATCGGCGGCCGGCGTCATCCGCAGGTCGGCCGGATCGCGATGGACCAGTTCGTGGTGGACGTGGGCGACGCACCGATCGCGGTCGGCGACGAGGTCGTCGTGTGGGGCGACCCCGCCGAGGGGGCACCCAGCGCCGACCAGTGGGCGACCGCCGCCGGAACGATCGGCTACGAGATCGTCACGCGGGTGGGACCGCGGGTCGCGCGGGTGGCGCAGGCGTGAGCGCGTCGATCGACCTGGTGGTTCCCGACGCGGATGCGATGGAGGCACTCGGGGCTCGGCTTGCGCGGGTGCTGCGCGCGGGCGACGTGGTCCTGTTGAACGGCGAGCTCGGCGCGGGTAAGACCACGCTCACGCGGGGTCTCGGCGCGGCGCTCGGCGCGCGCGGTGCGGTCACCAGCCCCACCTTCGTGCTGGCGCGCACGCATCCGACCGTGTCCGGGGTGCCGCTGGTGCACGTCGACGCGTACCGGCTGGGGTCGGCGGCGGAGGTCGACGACCTGGACCTCGACCTCGACGGCTCGATCACCGTGGTGGAGTGGGGTGCGGGCAAGCTCGACGGTGCGGTCGATTCGTGGCTCGAGCTCGACATCGTGCGACCGGTGGGCGGTGATCCGGAGGCGGATGACGCGCCCCGGCGCGTGACGCTGCGGGCGCACGGTTCCCGGTGGGTGGGCGTCGACCTCTGACCCTGCTCGGGGGAGCGCGCACACGTAGGCTGGTGCGGTGCTGCTGGCGATCGACACCTCCACGGGGACGAGTGTCGCCGTCGTCGATCGCGACGGTGTTCATGCCGTGCGCACCAGTGCAGACACGCGCGGCCACGCGGAGCTGATCGGCGATTTCATCCGCGACGCTCTCGACGAGGCAGGGGTGTCACCGCGGGACCTGGAGGCGGTCGCCGTCGGGATGGGTCCGGGGCCGTTCACCGGACTGCGGGTGGGGATCGCCGCCGCACGCACCTTCGCCTTCGGCATCGGTCGGCCGGTGCTCACCGCCGTGTCGCACGACGCGGTCGCATTCGGTCAGTCGGATGCGGTGCTGGTGCTGACGGATGCGCGGCGCCGCGAGCTGGCATGGTCGCGGTATGCGGCGCCGGGCGCCGACGGCCTGCCGATACGGCTGGAGGGCCCGGCGCTGGTGCCGGCCGCCGACCTCGACACCGTAACCGCCGCATCCGGTTACCGCCGCATCGACGCCGCGACGATCGACGCGGGTGCCCTCGGTCGGCTCGCGCTCGCGCGTCTCGACGCGGGTGCGGTGCCTGGGCCCACCGAACCCGTCTACCTGCGGGCGCCCGATGTCACTCTCTCCGCCCCCAAGAAGGTGCTCGGATGAGCTGGCACCTGCGCGCGGCGACCCTCGACGACCTCGAGGCGATCGACGCCCTCGAAACGGTGACCTTCCCCACCGACGCGTGGTCGCGTGCGATGCTGCAGGCCGAACTCACCGGACCGCACGGCCACTACCTCGCCGCGGTCGACGACACCGGAACCCTCATCGGCTACGCGGGGCTCCTCGCACCCCGAGGCAGCGGTCAGGGCGACGTGCAGACGATCGCCGTCGCCGCATCCGCCCGACGTCAGGGGATCGGCGCCGCGCTGCTCGACGCCCTGCTCTCCGAGGCGCGCGAGCGGGAGGCGTTCGAGGTGTTCCTCGAGGTGCGGGCCGACAACCCCGCCGCGGAGGCGCTCTACGTGACCCGCGGCTTCGAGCGCATCGGCATCCGCCCCGCCTACTACCAGCCCGATGGCGTCGACGCCGTGATCATGAAGGCGGAGCTGTCGTGAGCGCAGACGCACCGATCGTGCTCGGCATCGAGACGAGCTGCGACGAGACCGGGATCGGCATCGTGCGCGGCACCGATCTGCTCGCCAACGTCATCGCCTCCTCGATGGACGAGCACGCCCGCTACGGAGGGGTGGTGCCCGAGATCGCCGCCCGCGCCCACCTCGAAGCGCTGACACCCACCCTTGAGGAGGCGTTGCAGACCGCCGGCATCCGTCTCGACGAGGTCGACGCGATCGCGGTCACCAGCGGCCCCGGCCTGGCCGGCGCGCTCATGGTGGGTGTGGGTGCTGCCAAGGCGCTCGCCGTGTCGCTCGAGAAGCCCCTCTACGCGGTCAACCACCTCGTCGGCCATGTGGGCGCGGATGTGCTGCGCCACGATCCGCTCGTCGGCGAGGGTGAGCTCGAACTACCCACCATCGCGCTTCTGGTCTCCGGCGGGCACACCTCGTTGCTGCTGGTGCGCGACCTGGTGTCGGATGTCGAACTGCTCGGCGAGACCATCGACGATGCCGCCGGTGAGGCGTTCGACAAGGTGGCGCGTCTGCTCGGACTGCCCTACCCGGGCGGCCCCGAGATAGACCGGGCGGCGGCCACGGGGGATCCGACCGCGATCCGGTTCCCGCGGGGGCTCACCGCCGCGAAAGACCTCGAACGTCACCGCTACGACTTCTCGTTCTCGGGACTCAAGACCGCCGTCGCCCGCCACGTCGAGTCGGCGCGGGCGGCCGGCGACGAGGTGCCGGTGGCGGATGTGGCGGCCAGCTTCCGCGAAGCCGTCGTCGACGTGCTGCTCACGAAGGCGCTCGCCGCCTGCCGCGATCTGGGGGTGCCGCGCCTCCTGCTGGGCGGCGGCGTGGTGGCGAACCGTCGGCTGCGTGAGGCGGCCGAGGAGCGGTGCGCCGCCGCCGGGATCGCGCTCCGCATCCCGCCGCTCTCGCTCTGCACCGACAACGGCGCCATGATCGCGGCGCTCGCCGCCCAGCTGATCGCCGCCGGTCACGCGCCGTCGGGTCTCGGGTTCGGGGGCGACTCGACGCTGCCCGTCACCTCTATTCAGGCCTGAGTTCTCCCGTCGGTTTGCCGCCGGTCGGATGCGCCTGCCACCATGGCGGGACACGGAAGGGGACCCGCTTGTCCGACACCACCACCAACCCGACGCCCGAGCAGCCCGAGCAGCCCACGCCGCCTGTCGAGCCGGCTGAGGCGGCCACGCCCGGCTACGTCGCGCCGAACCCGTATGTGGCGCAGAACCCCTACGTGGCCCAGAACCCGTACGTCGCCCAGAACCCGTACGGCCAGCAGGCGCCGGCCGCCCCGGTGCCGCCCGCCCCCGACGCGCAGACGAACCCCTACGCGCCTGCCACCGCCTATCAGGCGGCACCCGCCTACCAGCCGAACCCCACCGTCCCCGCGCCGTACTCACCGGCGCCCTACAGCGTCGGCGGTGCGGCCTACGCGTACGCGCCGCGCACCAACCCGCTCGCGATCACCTCGATGGTGCTGTCTCTGGTGGGCCTCCTCACCTGGATCACCGCGATCGGCGGTGTCATCACCGGCCACATCGCGCTGTCGCAGATCAAGCGCACCGGAGAGGGCGGCCGCGGCATGGCGATCACCGGCATCGTCGTGGGGTACGTGATGACCGGGTTCATCCTGCTCTACATCCTGTTCATGGTGGCGATCTTCGGCACGATGTGGGCGAGCGGCAGCTACTGAGTGTCCGATCCCACGACCAACCCGTACCGCCCGCTCAGCGCGAACCCCTACGGGCGGCGCACCAACGGGCTCGCGATCGCGTCGATCGTGCTCTCCCTCGCCGCGTTCCTCACCTTCGCTTCGGCGATCGGAGGAGTGGTGACCGGCCACATCGCCCTCAGTCAGATCGCGCGGACCGGCGAGGAGGGGCGAGGGCTGGCGATCGCCGGACTCGTGATCGGCTACATCTTCGTCGCACTCGGGGCGCTGTGGCTGCTGTTCGTCATCCTCTGGATCGCGACCCCCTCGTCCGGCGGCTGGCTCTAGCGAGGTCCCCGGCCGCGTTGACAGGCCCTGGGGCCGCTGGGAGCATTGTCGGAGTCCACCACCGAGAAGGAGTTCGGAAATGACCGACCCCACCAGTACCCCGTCGACTCCGGAAGAGCCGACCCCGGCCGCTTCCGAGCCCGTCACCCCCGCAGCCCCGGCTGAGCCTGTCGCTCCGGCCGCTCCGGCCGCTCCGGCCGCTCCGGCCGCGAACCCGTACGCGGCGCCCGCCGCGGCGCCCGGCTACGCACCCGCCGGTGCACCGGTCAAGCAGACCCTCGCCATCGTGTCGTTCATCCTCGGCATCCTGGGCGTGCTGCTCGCGTTTGCCTACGGCTTCGGTCTGATCCCCGGCATCGTCGCGGTCGTCCTCGGCTTCCAGTCGAAGAAGAAGGAGCCGGCCGCCCCGAAGTGGATGTCGCTCACCGGTATCATCACCGGTTTCGTGGCCATCGGCCTCAGCGTCATCATCGGCCTGGTCTCGATCGTCGGCATCATCGCCTACTTCGCGCTCGTCAACTCGTACGGGTACTGAGCTCGAAGCGGTTCACGGGGAGGGCGGATGCGCGGCATCCGCCCTTCTTGCGTCTCCGGTCAGCGTGTGACGCGGTCGGCGAGGATCGCCACCCGTCGGCCCGCTGAGCGGGTGAGCACGAGCGTCGCCGCCCCCGTGCCCTTCAGCGCGAGGCGCGTGCGGAATGCGGCCGGGTCGACGTCGACGCCACGCTTCTTGATCTCGAGCGTGCCGATGCCCCGCTCGCGGAGCGCCGATTTGAGCTTGCGTTCGTCGAACGGCAGCTCCTCGCGAACCCGGAACGCTTGACCGAACGGGGTCTCGGGCTGCTCATCCGTCGTGATCCAGGCGATCGTCGGGTCGAGCATCCGCCCGTCGACGCGGCGTGCCAGCTCGCCGATGAGGCGAGCCCGGATGACGGCGCCGTCGGGTTCGAGCAGGTACGCGCCGAGCTCCCCCGCATCCGCGTCGGGTGCCTCGGCCGGCGCGGTGAGCTCGGCGGGTGCTCCGCCGCCGAGCAGCAGCGCCGACCGCCCGACACCGTCGCGTGCGAGGGCGCCCGACCACACCACCAGTTCCACGACGTCGCGGTCCACCGACACCCACTGGGCCTCGACGCCCTCGGGCAGCAGCTCGTGATCGAGCGCCGGGCCGAGTTTCACCCCTGTGGGCTTCTGCGCGGCGCGGGCGAACACGGCATCGAGCGGCGGCGACCAGTCGGCGGGATCGTTCTGCCGCCGCCCCGCCGCGCGGCGCGCGGGGTCGAACCACAACGCATCGACGTCGTCGGGCTCATCGGCGAGGGCGTCGCCCTGCAGCACCCGTGCGTCCGGGAACGGCGCCAGGTTGTAGGCGGCGACCGCGGCCGTCACCTCGTCGCGGTCGACGGCGACCACGCGCAGGCCGAGGCCGGCGAACGCCATCGCATCCGCGCCGATCCCGCAGCCGAGGTCGGCGACGGAGGTGAAGCCGGCGCGGGCGAAGCGACCCGCGTGCTGGGCGGCCACCGGCAGCCGGGTCGCCTGCTCGAGTCCGTCGGGGGTGAACAGCATCCGGTCCGCGAAGTCGAGGAACTTGGCGCGGCCGCGCGTGCGCAGACGGGCCTGACTCAGCACCGCGGCGACCAGCTCCGGCGGGTGCCCGGCGGCGCGCAGTCGCGACACGATCCGCAGCACATCCGCATCCGCCCGAACCTCGCCGACCTCGTCGAGCAGCCGAAGCCCTTCCGGCGACAGAAGTGCGCGCAGTTCGTCGGGCGTCATCCCCACACCGTATCCCGGTTGGCAGTCGGATTGAATGAGTGCTAACGGGGGCCTATAGTTGTCCTGGCACTCTCGAAGGCAGTGTGCCAACCCCCAAGTCTGAGAAAGAGGTCACACGTGTCGGTCTCCATCAAGCCGCTCGAGGATCGCATCGTCATCAAGCAGGTCGAAGCCGAGCAGGTCACCGCGTCGGGTCTGGTCATCCCGGACACCGCCAAGGAGAAGCCCCAGGAGGGCGAGGTCGTGGCCGTGGGCCCCGGCCGCATCGACGACAACGGCAACCGCGTTCCGCTCGACGTCGCCGTCGGCGACAAGGTCATCTACTCCAAGTACGGCGGCACTGAGGTGAAGTTCGGCGGGGAAGACCTGCTCGTCCTCTCGGCCCGCGACGTGCTGGCGGTCGTCGTCCGCTGAGTTTGTCAGCGGTGTCGACAACGACATCCCGCCGAAAGGCCCCGTGGCTCTGCCATCGGGGCCTTTCGCGTCTGCGGGGCGTTCCCGCCGCGGCTAGCCTCGTCAAGTGACCGCCTCGACGCCCCCGCCCGCACCCCGAGGCGGCGGCCAAGGCGCCGGGCTCGCCTACGCAGTCACCGCCTACGGCCTGTGGGGCTTCCTTCCCGGCTTCTTCCTTCTGCTCGCTCCCGCGAGCCCGTGGGAGATCGTCGCCTTCCGCATCCTCATGTCGCTCGGGTTCTGCGCGATCCTGCTGACCGTGACGCGCGGCTGGCGCGCCTTCATCGGGCTGAGCCGCCAACCCCGGGTGCTGTTCGCGATGGCGCTCGCCGGGGTGCTCATCTACGTGAACTGGCAGGTCTTCGTGATCGCCACCCTCACCGGGCACGTCGTCGAGGGGTCGCTCGGCTACTTCATCAACCCGGTCATCACGGTCGCCTTGGGAGTGGTGGTGCTGCGCGAACGGCTGCGCCCCCTCCAGTGGGCCGCGGTCGGCATCTCGGTCGCGGCGATCCTGGTGATCGCGGTCGGCTACGGCGCGTTCCCGTGGATCGCCCTGGTGCTGGCCCTGTCGTTCGGCTTCTACGGCTTCATCAAGAAGCGGGTCGGTGCCCAGGTGGATGCGGTCAGCGGCCTCACCCTCGAGACGGCGTGGCTGACGCCGGTCGCCATCATCCAGCTGCTCATCACGGGGGCGACCGTTGGCCTCACCTTCGGACAGGTCAGCCCCGTCCACTCGTTCCTGATGATCGCGACCGGTGTGATCACCGCCACCCCGCTGCTGCTCTTCGCGGCGGCGGCCCGCCGTCTGCCGCTCGTGGCACTCGGCCTCACCCAGTACCTGGCGCCCATCCTGCAGTTCCTGATCGGGGTGTTCCTGCTGCACGAACCCATGCCGCTGGGGCGTTGGATCGGCTTCGGCCTCGTGTGGGTCGCCCTCGTGCTGCTCACGGTCGACATGGTGCGCGCCGCCCGCGCGGGCCGCCGCGCCTCCCTCCCGACCGCGTGACCCCGCGGTAGGGTCGCCGCGAGCCCGGCCGAACGGCCGCCGAGGAAAGGACTCCGGATGCCGCGCGCGCTCCCGCCCCGCAGCCGAGCAATCGGCCTGGTCGCCGCCGCAGGACTCGCCGCACTCCTCGCCGCCTGCACGGCGGCCCCCATGCCTACCCCCACCCCGACGCCCACCGAGACCATCGCACCCACCGGCGACGGCGTCCTCCGCATCGGCACCCTCTTCCCCACGACCGGCGCCACCGCGTTCCTCGGCGCCGCGCAGGTGGCCGGGGTGAACGCCGCCATCCGCGAGATCAACTCCGCCGGGGGAGTGCTGGGGGCGCCCGTCGAGGTCGTCAACCGCGACTCCGGAGACGCCACCACCGAGACGGCGGAGGCGTCGTTCGCCGCCCTCGTCGAGGAGGGTGTCGACGTCATCATCGGGCCCTCGTCGTCGGTGCTCGCGGAGCGCCTGCTCCCGAAAGCGGTCGAGGCCGGCATCCCCTTCATCTCGCCCGCCGCCACCTACCCCCAGCTCAGCAGCCTCGACACCGACGGGCTCTTCTTCCGCACCATCCCCAGCTATCCGCACCAGGGCACCCTTCTCGGCAGCCTGCTGCCCGAGAAGGACGTCGTCTCGGTGGGCCTGGTCACGACCGGCGATGAGCTGACGGCCACCATCGTGTCGCCGCTGGAGGCGTCGCTCGCCGACCACGACGGGGAGCTGGTGGCCACCGCGGAGGCGACCGCCGCCGCCTCGGTCGCCTCGGCCGTGTCGGCGATCACGAAAGCGAAACCGGATGCCGTGGTGCTCGCCACCCCCGACAACGGCGAACTCACCCGCTCGCTCATCGTGGCGCTCACCGGGGCGGGCTACGGGGGCGCCAAACTGTGGCTGACGAGCCAGAACCTGGCCGACTACTCGCAGGCGCTCCCAGCGGGCACCCTGAACGCCGCGAACGGCATCCTGGAGGGCGTTCAGCCCGATGATGCGTTCATCGCGAAGCTGAAGGTCGAGGATCCGGGGCTCGGCGACGTGCGCTACGCGGCCGAAGCGTACGACGCGACCGTGATCGCCGCCCTCGCCGCCATCCTCGCGGGCGACGACGGTTCGGCCTCGATCGCGTCGCGCGTGGTCGCCTCCACCCGCGACGGCATCCGGTGCAGCAGTTTCGGCGAGTGTCTCGACGTGCTGTCCACGGAACCGGACATCGCCTACGAGGGGATCGCCGGTCCGCTGCGTCTCGACGACGCCGGAGATCCCACGACTGCCGCCTACGGAGTCTTCGCGTACAACGCCGAGAACAAGTTGGCGCGCACCACGACGGTCAGCGGCTGACCGCGGCATCCGCGGTACGCCGATAACGATTGCATCGCGTTACAGCCCTGTAACACCACCGTATTGTGCGCGCCCCCCAGCGCCCGTACGGTAACAACACGCGTGCGTACCTGACGTGCGCGACCTGTTCACACCAAGGAGCATCATGGGTGCATTTTCCCGGGCCGCAGAGGCCACTCGCACTCGGAAGGCCAAGGCCCTCATCGGTGGCGTCGCGCTCATCAGCGCGACCGCCCTCGCACTGAGCGGCTGTGCGGCTTCCGACCCCGAGACCCCGTCGGCCCCGGCCGAAGACCTGGCACTGAAGATCGGCACGGCCCTTCCTCAGACCGGTAACCTCGCCTTCCTCGGCCCGCCCGAGGAGGCCGGTGTCGGCTTCGCCGCGTCGGACGTCAACGCCTACAGCGAGACCACCGGCCTCACCCTCGACGTCGTCTACGGCGACTCGGGCGACACCGACAACAAGGCGTACGAGACCGAGATCCCGCGTCTCCTCGGAGAGGACGTGTCGGCCATCGTCGGCGCCGCGTCTTCCGGTACCTCGCTCAAGTTCATCGACCAGGTGGTCGGCGCCGGCGTGATCCAGTTCTCGCCCGCCAACACCTCCGACGCCTTCAGCACCTACGACGACAACGGGCTCTACTTCCGTACCGCCCCGTCGGACGTGCTCCAGGGTGAGGTGCTCGGAAACCTGATCGCCGAGGACGGCCACCAGACGCTCGGCATGATCGTGCTGAACGACTCGTACGGCACCGGTCTCGCGAAGTACGTCACGGAGGCCTTCGAGGCCGCCGGTGGCGAGGTCGTGGCCGCCCCCACCTACAACACGGGTGACACGAGCTTCGACGCGCAGATCGCCGAGGTCCTCGCCGCCGCTCCGGACGCGATCGCGCTGATCACGTTCGAAGAGGTCAAGACCATCATCCCCAACCTCGTGGGCCAGTTCCCGGCCGAGGACCTCTACTTCGTCGACGGCAACCTCGCCAACTTCGGAGACGAGTTCCCCGCGGGCACCCTCGCGGGCGCCAAGGGCACCTACCCGGGCCTCTCGCTCGACACCATCACCGACTTCACCTCGTCGCTCGACGAGTGGGTTGCCGCTGAGGGCAAGCCGGAGCTGTCCGAGTACCTCTACGCCGCCGAGTCGTACGACGCCGTCATCCTGATCGCGCTCGCGTCGCTCGCCGCGCAGTCGACCGACGGTGCCGAGATCGCTGCCAAGCTGCAGGAGGTCTCCGGTGGTTCGGGCGACGGTGAGAAGTGCGCAACGTTCGCCGAGTGCGCCGACATCATCCTCGCGGGTGGCGTGGCGGACTACGACGGCTGGTCGGGTCCGGTGACCTTCGACGAGGTCGGTGACCCCACCGAGGCGTCGATCGGCATCTACCAGTACGGTGACGACAACACCTACGTCCCCTACGAGGGATAGGTAATTACGAAGAGCCCCTGGCCGCCCCGGCGGTCAGGGGCTCTTCCCATGCCCGGCACACCCGTCCCCTGGGGACGAAGAAGGGGCCCCGACGCGCATCGCGACGGGGCCCCTCGAAGCCGACTGGTCAGGTGCCGAGTGTGCCGAGGTACAGGCCGATGACCTTCGGGTCGTTCAGCAGCTCGCGTCCGGTCCCCTCGTAGGCGTCGCGGCCCTGGTCGAGCACGTAGCCGCGGTCGCAGATCTGCAGGCAGCGGCGGGCGTTCTGCTCGACCATGATGGTCGTCACGCCGGCTTTGTTGATCTCGGAGACGCGGATGAAGGCCTCGTCCTGGCGCACCGGCGACAGGCCCGCGGAGGGCTCGTCGAGCAGCAGCACCTGCGGGTCCATCATGAGGGCGCGCGACATGGCCACCATCTGACGTTCACCGCCCGACAGCGACCCGGCGCGCTGCTTGAGCCGCTTGCCGAGTTCGGCGAAGATCCCGGTCACGAACTCGAGGCGCTCCGCGTACACAGCGGGACGCTGGTAGAGCCCCATCTGCAGGTTCTCTTCGATGGTGAGCGACGGGAACACGTTGTTCGTCTGCGGCACGAAGCCGACGCCGCGCTCCACCAGCTTGTTGGCCTTCAGGTTGGTGATCTCCTGGCCGTTGAGCGTGATGGTGCCGCTGCGCACGTTGACGAGGCCGAAGATAGCCTTCAGCAGCGTCGACTTGCCGGCACCGTTCGGGCCGATGATGCCGATCAGCTCCCCCTTGCGGGCGGTGAGGCTGCACCCGTTCAGGATGTTCACGCCCGGCAGGTATCCGGCCTGGATGTCGTCGACGAAGACGACCATCTCGTCGCTCGCGACGGCGGATGCCGCCTGGGCTTCGGGTGCCGTGCTCACTTGGCTTCTCCCTCGTCGGTGTCGGATTCGGCGACCGCTTCTTCGGCGATGACGGATGCCTCCACGGCATCCGACGCCTCCGCGTCGGTCGTCGGGGCGGCTTCGTCGGCGCTGTAGCGCCCGGTGACGACGCCGAGGTCGAGCTCCTGGTGCGCGCCCAGGTAGGCGTCGATGACGGCGGGGTCCTTCATCACGGTGTCCGGCGGACCCTCGGCCACGACGCGACCTTCGGCCATCACGACCACCCAGTCGGCGATGTGGCGCACCATGTGCATGTCGTGCTCCACGAAGAGCACCGTCATGCCTTCATCCTTCAGGTTGAGGATGTGGTCGAGCAGCGACTGGGTGAGGGCCGGGTTGACGCCGGCCATCGGCTCGTCGAGCATCACCAGGCTGGGGTCGGACATGAGCGCGCGCGCCATCTCGAGCAGCTTGCGCTGCCCGCCGGAGAGGCTGGCAGCGAAGTCCTTCTCTTTCGCGTCGAGCTTGAACTTCTCCAGCAGCACGCGGGCTTTCGCCTCGATGTCCTTGTCCTGCTTGCGCCACAGGCCGGGGAAGAGGCTCGAGAAGAAGCTCTCGCCCCGCTGGCCCTTCGCGCCGAGCTTCATGTTCTCGAGCACCGTCAGCAGGCCGAGGGCCTTCGTCAGCTGGAAGGTGCGCACCTGGCCGCGCTGCGCGACCTTGTAGGCGGGCACCCCCGAGATCGACTGACCCTGGAACGACCAGGTGCCGGCGTCCGGCTTGTCGAATCCGGTGAGCAGGTTGAATAGGGTGGTCTTGCCGGCACCGTTCGGCCCGATGAGCGCGGTGATCGCGTTCGCCGGAACCTCCAGGTGCTCGACGTCGACAGCCGTCAGACCGCCGAAGCGTCGCACCAGGCCGTCGACCACGATGACCGGGTTGGTCTTCGCGACGCCGGGGCGGATCTCGCCGGTGTGCAGTCCCGTGGTCTTGGTGCGGGCGACGGGGGCGCCGGGAGTCTCACTTGACAAAGGTCAGCTCCTTCTTGTTGCCGAGGATGCCCTGCGGGCGGAAGATCACCAGCAGCATCAGGGCGATGCCGACGAGGATGTACCGCAGCGTGGCCGCCTGGATGTTGGAGATGAAGGGCAGGATGCCGGAGTCGACGAGTGCCGGCAGCAGGTTGCCGAGGAACGTGAACACCAGCCAGTAGAGCACCGCACCGAGCACCGGTCCGAAGATGGTGGCCGCGCCACCGAGCAGCAGCGCCGTCCACACGAAGAACGTGAGCGAGGTGACGTAGTCGCCGGGGCTGACCGCCGACGGGAGGGCGTAGATGATGCCTCCCGCTGCGGCGATGACACCACCGATGACGAGCGCCTGCATCTTGAACGAGAACACGTTCTTGCCGAGGGCGCGCACCGCATCCTCGTCCTCGCGGATGCCCTTCAGTACGCGACCCCACGGGCTGCGCATGAGCGACCAGACCAGCAGCACCGCCACCGCGATGGTGACGAGGCCGATGATGCGCACCCACCATCCGGTCTCGTTGTAGATCCACGGGCCGAAGCCGTAGGTGCCGGGCGGGATCGGGTTCGAGGCGCGGAAGCTGGCGTGGTAGCCGTTGAGGCCGTCAGCCGAGCCGGTCACGTCGTCGAACGCGGTCGTGAGGAACAGCAGTCGCAGCACTTCGGCGGCCGCGATCGTCACGATGGCGAGGTAGTCGCCGCGAAGTCGCAGCGTCGGGATGCCGAGGATGAGCGCGAAGATCGCCGACGCGCCGAGGCCGACGAGCGCCGCCCCCCACCACGGGAGACCGAAGGTGAGGATCGAGATCGCGTAGCCGTATGCACCGACCGCCATGAAGCCGGCGATACCCATGTTGAGCAGGCCCGCGAAGCCGAAGTGCACGGACAGGCCGATCGCCGCGAGGGCGTAGGCCATGGTCGTCGGCGCCAGGATCGACGACGCCGTGTTGGAGAGGATCTGCAGCCAGTCCATGGCCCGTTACCCCACTCTCTCTTTGCGACCGAGGATGCCCTGTGGTCGGAACAGCAGGATGATGATGAGCACGGCAAGCGCACCCACGTACTTGAGGTCGGACGGGATCCAGAGGCTCGAGAGCTCCACCAGGAGTCCGACGATGATCGATCCGACGAGGGCGCCGAACGCGGTGCCGAGGCCACCGAGGGTGACCGCCGCGAACACGAGCAGCAGGATCTGCGCACCCATGTCCCACTTGATGCCGGGACGGAAGTAGGCCCACAGGATGCCGGCGAGGGCCGCCAGCACCGCGGCGACGATCCACACGATCCGGATCACGCGATCCACGTCGATGCCGGATGCGGCGGCCAGCGACGGGTTGTCGCTGACGGCGCGGGTGGCCTTGCCGATGCGGGTGAACACCAGCCACCAGGCGAAGATCAGGATCACGACGAGGCTGATTGCCATCGAGACCATGTCGATCACGCTGAGCGCCACCGACCCGAAGAGGGTGATGCGCGGCGAGTCGGAGCCGGGTAGCTGCAGGGTGCCACCGCCGATGAAGAACTGGATCGTGTAGCGGGCAGCCAGCGATAGGCCGATCGAGACGATCATCAGCTGCACGATGCCGACCCCGCGTTTCCTCAGGGGTCTCCAGAGTCCGGCATCCAGACCCCATCCGGCAGCCCCTCCGACGAGCACGGCGGCGGGGATCGCCAGCCAGATCGCCCATCCGAGTCCGACGGAGAAGAAGTAGGCGGCGACGGCGCCGAACGTCACCATCTCCGCGTGCGCGAAGTTGGAGAGGCCGGTGGTTCCGTACACGAGCGACAGACCGATCGCGGCGAGCGCGAGCATGAGTCCGAAGTTGAGGCCGTTGATGGCCCGCGAGACGAACTGGTCGAAGAAGCTGGTCGTGTTGCGGGTGCCCTCGCCGATGAAGAAGTTGGCCGAGACGCGACCGCCGGGGCCGACGGTCACCTTCTTCACGTTGGGTGCGTCGTTGCCCTCCTCGACGACGGCGATGCCTTCCGGCAGCGTCTCCTCGTTGAGGGTGACCGTGTATTCGGCGTTCTTCTCCGGCACGCCGACGGCCCACTTGCCGTCGGCGCTGGTGTTGACATCCGTGTCGATGCCGTTGCCGGACACGTTGATCTCGACACCTTCGAGAGGTTCACCGTCGAGCTGCACGTTGCCGCTGACGCGGAAGTCGTACTTGTCGGTGTCGACTTCGTCGGCGTGCGCCGCCTGCGAACTGAATGAAAAGAGCGCCATTGCTGTCGCGACGACGATGAGCAGGACGATCATCGTTCGATTCGTGCGATGCAACCGTGGTGCGGCCGCTGTTCGAGCGTGAGCCACGGAACCTCCAAGACCTCGGGACACGACGAGGCTCCTGGGCTTCGTCGACCTTGACGTTACTTACGCCATGTTGCCTTCGTGTTTCGAAGACAAGCATTCGCGTTCGAACAGTATGGGCGTGTCATGGGCGTCCGTCCAACCCGGATCCTTCTTCGGAATGTCTTCGGCGCCGAACCGTTAACATGGAGTACCGGTCTTCGATGCAGCAGCCGGGCTCACCTCATCGCGACCCCAGAGGACACCATGAACCAGCCCGATCCGTTTGGATTCGTCGGACTCACCTACGACGACGTCATGCTGCTGCCCGGGCACACCGACGTCATCCCGAGCGAGGCCGACACGTCCTCCCAGCTCACGCGCCGCATCCGTGTCGCCGCTCCGCTTCTGTCGAGCGCCATGGACACGGTGACCGAGTCGCGGATGGCGATCGCGATGGCCCGCCAGGGCGGCATCGGCATCCTGCACCGCAACCTGTCGATCGACGATCAGGCCACGCACGCCGACAAGGTGAAGCGTTCCGAGTCGGGCATGATCACCAACCCGGTCACGACCACCCCGGATGCGACGGTCGCCGAGGTCGACGCGCTGTGCGGTCAGTTCCGGGTGTCGGGGCTGCCGGTCGTCGAGGGCGACGGCACGCTGGTCGGCATCATCACCAACCGCGACATGCGGTTCGTCTCGCCGTTCGAGGCGTCGACGACCCTGGTGCGCGACGTCATGACGAAGGCGCCGCTCGTCACCGCCCGCGAGGGCATCGACCCGGATGACGCGGTCGCGATCTTCGCGCAGCACAAGATCGAGAAGCTTCCTCTGGTCGACGAGCACGGTCGCCTCCGCGGGCTCATCACGGTGAAGGACTTCGAGAAGACCGAGAAGTACCCCAACGCCACGAAGGACGAGGAGGGCCGCCTGCGGGTCGGCGCCGCGATCGGCTTCTTCGGCGACGCGTGGGAGCGCGCGGGCGCGCTGCGCGATGCGGGCGTCGACGTGATCGTGGTCGACACCGCCAACGGCGACTCGGCGGGCGTGCTCGACATCATCCGCCGCCTCAAGTCCGACTCGGCGTTCGCGCACATCGACGTGATCGGCGGCAACGTGGCCACCCGGTCGGGCGCGCAGGCGCTCGTCGAGGCGGGTGCGGATGCGGTGAAGGTGGGCGTGGGTCCCGGCTCGATCTGCACCACCCGTGTGGTGGCCGGCGTGGGCGTGCCCCAGGTGACGGCCGTCTACGAGGCGTCGCTCGCTGCCCGCGAGCACGGTGTGCCGGTGATCGCCGACGGTGGTCTGCAGTACTCGGGCGACATTGCGAAGGCGCTCGTCGCCGGCGCCAACACGGTGATGCTCGGTTCCCTGCTCGCCGGCACCGATGAGTCGCCCGGCGACCTCGTCTACGTGGGCGGCAAGCAGTACAAGAACTACCGCGGTATGGGGTCGCTCGGTGCGATGTCGGACCGCGGCAAGAAGACCTCCTACTCGCGTGACCGCTACTTCCAGGCCGATGTGCCGTCGGATGCGCAGCTGATCCCCGAGGGCATCGAGGGGCGCGTGGCCTACCGCGGCTCGCTCGGCGCGGTCGTCTACCAGCTCGTCGGCGGCCTCCGTCAGTCGATGTTCTACGTGGGCGCCCGTTCGATCGACGAGCTGAAGAACCGCGGCAAGTTCGTGCGCATCACCCCGGCGGGCCTGAAGGAGTCGCACCCCCACGACATCCAGATGGTCGTGGAGGCCCCGAACTACTCCCGCTGATCGTGGGTTGAGCTAGCTCCAGCTAACTCCATTCGGACCCTGTTGCAACGGGGTCCGAGCGTCCGGAACTGGGTCCGAT
Source organism: Actinomycetes bacterium (assembly GCA_023386365.1). Classification (GTDB taxonomy): domain Bacteria; phylum Actinomycetota; class Actinomycetes; order Actinomycetales; family Microbacteriaceae; genus Homoserinibacter. The sequence goes on from JAEWJX010000041.1 coordinate 45,829, forward strand.
ACCCGAGGTCGCCTCCTCCCAGTCGGCACTAGTGCGACGTTCTCCTCCGCGTGCGGAGAGGTTCGGATCGCGCGTCGCGAACTCGCCCAAGCTGCACTCATGTCGAGTCGAGACCTCAGCGCATCCGTCATCCACACGCGCGACCTGCTCGCGGTCGGCCACACCGCGGCGAGCATCCGCCGGGAGCTTCGCGCCGGGCGACTCTTCCGCCTGCGGCGGGGTGCCTACTGCGAGTCGGCTCTCTGGCGTTCGCTCGATCCCGCCGACCAGCACGTCCTCCGCGCGGCCGTGGTCTGCAGCGAAGTCGAGGATGCGATGTTGTGCGGGATCTCGGCGGCCGCCGTCTGGGGGATGCCGCTCATTGTGTCGTGGCCAGACGAGGTGAGCCTGCTCACTCGGTACCGCGGTGGTGGCACCTCCGAACCGGGTGTCCGCCGCACGGTTGTCGGCGCTCGCGATGCGCCCGTGACATCGCATCGGGGCCTGCCGCTCACCTCTCCGGCCCGGACCGCCATCGACCTCGCGAGCGGTCTCGGTTTCCGAAGCGGCGTGGTCGCCATGGACTGGCTGTTGGCGCGCGGTCTCGAGCGGGACGATCTCTTCACCGCGATCAGCAGTCGCACCTCTCGCCGCGGACGGGCGGCGGCGCTGGCGGCCGCCGAGTTCGCGGACGCGGGTTCGGAGTCGCCGGGGGAGTCGGTCGCGCGGGCCGCCATCTTCGAGGCAGGTTTCGTCGTGCCCGAGCTGCAACATGAACTACGGGATGCCGAGGGCACGATGCGGCTCGACTTCTGGTGGCCCGGTGTCGACGTCGCGGGTGAGTTCGATGGCCGGGTGAAGTACGGTGCGGGCTTCCAGGAGGGCCTGGAGCCGACTGATGCGGTGTGGCGGGAGAAGCGACGTGAGGATCGGGTTCGTCGTCGTGCCGCGGGGGTGGTGCGCCTGGTGTGGTCTGACCTGTGGGATCGCGACCTGCTGGTGTCCCTGCTCGAGGCTGCGGGCGTACCTCGGCGACAGTTGTTCGTGACCGGACCCAGATCGCTCCGCTCGGACCCGGATGCAGCGGGGTCCGAGCGTACGTAGCTGGAGCTAAGTCAACCCACGAGAGAGCGCCGGTAGGGTGGAGCGGTGAGCGACATCGAGATCGGGCGGGCCAAGCGGGCAAAGCGGGCGTACGCCTTCGACGACATCGCGATCGTGCCGAGCCGACGCACGCGCGATCCGCAGGACGTGAGCGTCAGCTGGACGATCGACGCGTTCACCTTCGACATCCCGGTGATCGCAGCCCCCATGGATTCCGTCGTGAGCCCCGCCACGGCGATCGCGATCGGGCGTCTCGGCGGTCTCGGCGTGCTCGACCTCGAAGGCGTGTGGACCCGCTACGAGAATCCGCAGCCGGTGCTCGACGAGATCCGCGGGCTCGACGCCGCCACCGCCACCGCCCGCATGCAGCAGCTGTACGCGGAGCCGGTGAAGCCGGAGCTCATCAAGGAGCGCCTCGCCGAGATCCGCGCCGCGGGGGTGCCCGTCGCGGGCGCGCTCAGCCCGCAGCGCACGCAGGAGCACTACAAGGCCGTCGTCGACGCCGGTGTCGACCTCTTCGTGATCCGCGGCACCACGGTGAGCGCCGAGCACGTCAGCAAGGCGGTCGAACCCCTCAACCTCAAGAAGTTCATCTACGAGCTCGACGTGCCGGTGATCGTCGGCGGCGCCGCCACCTACACGGCGGCCCTGCACCTGATGCGCACGGGCGCGGCGGGTGTGCTCGTCGGCTTCGGCGGGGGAGCGGCCAGCACCACCCGCACCAGCCTCGGCATCCACGCTCCGATGGCCACCGCGGTGGCGGATGTCGCGGGCGCGCGCCGCGACTACCTCGACGAGTCGGGCGGGCGCTACGTGCACGTGATCGCGGATGGCGGCCTCGGCACGAGCGGCGACATCGTGAAGGCGATCTCGATGGGTGCGGATGCGGTGATGCTCGGGTCGACGTTGGCCCGCGCCGAGGAGGCGCCCGGCGGCGGCTGGCACTGGGGTGCCGAAGCGCACCACCCGGAGCTGCCGCGCGGCAACCGCGTCGAGGTGGGCACGATCGCCCCGCTGGAGCGTGTGCTGTTCGGCCCGTCGGCGCACCCCGACGGCCAGGTGAACCTGATCGGTGCGCTGCGCCGTTCGATGGCGACGACCGGCTACTCCGACCTGAAGGAGTTCCAGCGGGTCGAGGTCGTCGTGGCGCCGTACACGCGCAGCTGACGCCACCTCTCGGGCCGCGGATGCGGCATCCGCGTCACGTTTCGTCGCCGTGTGTGCACGTGCACACATTCGGGCGTAGGCTGGTGTCGTGAACGGGCTTGGACCGGAAGGGCGTGCGGCGGCGATCGAATCGCTCCGCACGCGAGAACTCGATGTGCTGGTGATCGGCGGCGGCATCGTCGGCGCGGGGACGGCGCTGGATGCGGCGACGCGCGGACTCAGCACCGGCATCGTCGAGGCCCGCGACTGGGGCTCGGGCACGAGCAGTCGCAGCTCGAAACTGGTGCACGGCGGAATCCGCTACCTCGAGCAGCTCGACTTCCGTCTCGTGCGTGAGGCGCTCGGCGAGCGCGGCCTTCTGCTGCAGCGCATCGCGCCTCACCTGGTGAAGCCGGTCAAGTTCCTCTACCCGGTGCGCTTCCCGCTGTTCGAGCGCCTGTACATCGGCGCCGGCATGACCCTCTACGACCTCTTCTCCTGGACGGGCGGCCGCCCGCCCGGTGTTCCCCACCACCGCCACCTCTCGAAGCGGCAACTCTCGAAGGCGGCACCCGACCTGGCCCCGAACGCTTTCCGCGGGGGGCTCGTCTACTTCGACGCGCAGGTCGACGACGCGCGCTACGTGGCATCGCTGGCGCGCACCGCCGCCGAGTACGGTGCGCACGCCGCCAGTCGCGTCAAGGTCGAGGGGCTGCTGCGCGAGGGCGCCCGAGTGGTTGGCGTGGAGGCGCTCGACCGCGAGACGGGCGAGCGGTTCGAGATCCGCGCCCGCCAGGTGGTCTCCGCGACCGGCGTGTGGACGGATGAGATCCAGGGCATGGCGGGCGTGCGTCCGTTCCGGGTGCGCGCGTCGAAGGGGGTGCACCTCGTGGTGCCGCGCGATCGCATCCGGGGCACCATCGGCCTGCTGCTGCGCACCGAGAAGAGCGTGCTGTTTCTGATCCCGTGGGGTCGGCACTGGCTGATCGGCACCACCGACACCGACTGGAATCTCGACCTCGCGCACCCGGCGGCGACGGCGGCCGACATCGACTACATCCTCGAGCACATCAACACGGTGCTCGCGACCCCACTCACCCGCGACGACGTCGAGGGGGTATTCGCCGGGCTCCGGCCCCTGCTCGCTGGTGAGAGCGACGAGACCAGCAAGCTGAGCCGCGAGCACATCGTCGCGACGCCGGTACCGGGGCTCGTGGTGGTGGCGGGCGGCAAGCTCACCACGTACCGGGTGATGGCGAAAGACACCGTGGATGCGGTTGCGCGTGGGCTCGAGCACCCGACCCCGGAGTCGGTCACCGAAGACATCGGCCTGTCCGGCGCGGAGGGCTACAGCGCGGCCTGGAACCGTCGAGGTCGCATCGCGCGGCGCTTCGACGTTCCCGTCGGTGCCGTCGGTCACCTGCTGAACCGCTACGGTGTGCACGCCAAGGAGGTGCTCGAGCTCACCCGTGAGCGTCGCGAGCTCGCGGAGCTGCTGCCCGGCACGGAGGACTACCTGGCGGCCGAGGTCGTCTACGCGGTCACGAGCGAGGGTGCGCTGCACCTCGACGACGTGCTCGCCCGCCGCACCCGCATGTCCATCGAGGCCTGGGACCGCGGTGTCTCCGCGGCTCCGGTCGCGGCGAAGCTCATGGGCGAGGTGCTCGGCTGGGATGCGGATCGCGTCGAGCATGAGGTGGAGCGTTACCTGGAGCGGGTGGAGGCAGAGCGCGCCAGCCAGCTCGAACCGGATGACGCCGCCGCCGACCGGGTGCGACTGGCGGCCCGCGAGGTCTGATCGGGGCGCACAGGGGGCACAGAGACGGGTGCTCTGCTCCTCCTCATGTGTCGCCGCAGCGCCCGTCCCCAGGTGCAGCGGCCGTGGGCCCAGCCGGGGCGGATTCGCCCGGATAGGGTGGAAGTATCCCGAACCGTGTGAGGAGCAGCCATGGTCGACGTCCGACGGGTCAAACTCCCCGGGGTGGGGGTGTTGCACACCTTCGTCACCGATGACGGCGGCAAGGTGGGCGTGATCACCCACCGCTCCGGTGCATCCGACCTCATCTCGTTCGCCGACGCGGAAGACGGCGACGGCCGCAAGGTGTCGCTGCGCCTCGACGAAGACGAGGCGCGCACGCTGGCCGAGCTGCTCGGCGGCACGCAGATCACGGAGTCGCTCTCCGGACTCGACCAGATCCCGGGGCTGTCGATCGACTGGTTCCCGGTCGACTACGACCACCACATCGCCGGGCAGCCGCTCGGCTCGATGACCGAGCGCGGGCTGCCGGGGGTGACCGTCGTGGCCGTCGTGCGCGGCGACTCCGCCAACCCGGGCCCCGACGGCGACTTCCGGGTGTTCCCCGGCGACACCCTCGTGGTGGCGGGTGCGCCCGAGAAGGTCGCGAAAGCTTTCCAGTTCTACCGCACGGGCGAGTTCAAGGCGCGCTCGAGCGACGCTCCGCCCGGGGGCTGACGCATGCACCTCGGTGAAGAACTCCTCGTCCTCGGAATCCTGTTCCTCATCGCGTACGCGCTGGGCCGGGTGGGCAAGCTCATCGGCCTGCCATCGATCCCGATCTACATGCTGGTGGGGCTGCTGGCGAGCCCGCATTTCCACCTGTTCCCGATCGAGTTCGACTCGGAGTACGTCGAACTGATCGCGATCTTCGGCCTGATCTTCCTGCTCTTCAACCTGGGGCTGGAGTTCGATCAGGACGAGTTCTTCAGCAACGCCGGCAAGCTGCTCATCTCGGGCGGCAGCTACATCATCGTGAACATGGGCATCGGGTTCGCCTTCGGCTTCATGGTCGGATGGGGCACCCGCGAGGCGCTCGTGATCGCCGGCATGACGGCCACCAGTTCGAGCGCCATCGTCACGAAGCTGCTCATCGAGTTGCGGCGACTCGCCAACCCCGAGACGCCGATGATCCTCGGCGTCACGGTGGTGGAGGACATCTTCATCGCCGTCTACCTGGCGATCGTGTCGGTCGTGATCTCGGGCGAGACCGACTTCTGGGCGGTCGTGCTGAAACTGGTGGTGGCGTTCGCGTTCCTGGTGGTGATGTTCGCCGTCGCCCGCTGGGGCGGGCGGGTGGTGTCGCGCCTCATCCAGACGAAGGACGACGAGCTCTTCACGATCCTGATCTTCGGCCTCGCGGTCGCATTCGGTGGCATCGGCGAGCTGCTCGGGGTGACGGATGCGATCGGGGCGTTCCTGATCGGCCTGGCGCTGGGAGCCACCCGCTACCGCGGGCGCATTGAGGCGTTCGCCACACCGCTGCGTGACGTCTTCGGGGCGTTCTTCTTCCTCAGCTTCGGTCTCGCCCTCGACCCGTCGACCTTCGGCGAGGTGCTGGTTCCCGTCGCGGTGGCGATCGTGATGACGATCATCCTGAACATCGCGGCGGGCCAGTTCGTGGCCTGGCTGAACGGCTTCGGGCCGCAGGCGGGTCTCAACACGGCAGTGATCCTCGTGAATCGCGGCGAGTTCGCCCTCATCCTGGCGACCCTCGCGACCGCGGGCGGGCTCGATCCCCGCCTCACCCCGTTTGCCGGCCTCTACGTGCTGGTGATGGCGATCATCGGGCCGCTGCTGGCCGTCAACTCGGAGCGCATCGGCGCACTGTTCCGCCGGCGCAAGCCGGAGGTGCGCCACGAACTCGACGTGGAACGCGACCGGGAGCTGGCGCTCGCCGAAGCGATCATGGCGGGCGAGGTGACCGACGAGGTCGCCACCCCGCCCGCGGCGCCCGTCGTCGACGCCGACGCGGTGCTCGAAGACACGGCACCGGATGTCGACTCCGCTCTCGAACGCGAGGCGCGCCTCGCCGAACAGGCCCGCAGCCAGTCCGACCGCCTCACCGAAGACGACGTCCGCCGGGTGCGCGAAGTCGACCCGGAGTACTGACATGACCGACGCATCCGAACCCGGCGCGGACGAGCGCCCGCGCCCGCCGCGCCCCACCGCCGCACAGTTCTTCACCGTGGCGCGTCGCCCGCGCTGGATCGGCGCCCTGGTGCTCGCGCTCGCGGTGGCCGCCGCCTTCGCGGCGCTCGGACAGTGGCAGCTGGAGCGCAGCATCCAGAACACCACCATCGAAGAGCCCGAGACCGAGACGCCCGTGCCGCTGTCGACCGTCGCCGAACCGCAGAAGCCGATGACGGATCCGTCGATCGGACAACAGGTGACGGCATCCGGCACCGTTGTGCCGGGCGACTTCAGCGTGCTCACCGGGCGCGACAACGACGGCGTCGACGGCGCATGGCTGGTGGCGCATGTCGTCACCGACGAGGGCGTCTCGCTCGCTGTGGGCCTCGGCTGGGCGCCGGATGCGGATGCTGCGGCCGCCGCCGAAGCCGACGTGCCGCTCGACGGTCCGCTCGCGGTCGCCGGACGCTACCTGCCGACGGAATCCCCCGAGGTGAACGACGTCGAGAACGGGGAGCGGCGGGCCCTCTCGATCGGCGAGCTCATCAACGTGTGGGCAGAACCCGGCCCCGTCTACGCGGGGTATGTGGTGCTCGAGCAGCCCACCCCCGGCCTCGACGCCATCCACCAGCCGCCGCCGTTCCGTGACGTGAGCCTCAACTGGCTGAACCTGTTCTACGCCGCCGAATGGGTGATCTTCGCCGGCTTCGCCGTGTACCTCTGGTACCGCGTGGTGCGCGACGTCTGGGAGCGCGAGCAGGAGGAGGCCGACGCGGCAGCCGCCGCCTCCGCGGCGCCTTAAGCTAGACGCATGCCCTCAGGACCCCGCCCCTCCGACGTGCCCCGACTCCGGTTGGCGCTCAAGGTCTACCGGGTCTCGGCGGCGATCACCGGTACCTTCCTGCTGCTGCTCGTCGTCATGATGGTGATGCGCTACATCTACCACGTCGACATCGCCTTCTCGACGGCGTACGGCATCCAGTTGGTGCCGAAGGAGCTCATCGAAGAGCAGGGCCTCATCAACCTGTCGTTCGTGATCCTCGCCGTGCACGGCTGGCTGTACGTCCTCTACCTGGCGTGCGACTTCATCATGTGGCGTCTCGCGCGCTACAGCTTCGGGCGGTTCCTGTTCATCGCGCTCGGCGGCATCATCCCGTTCCTGTCGTACTACTTCGAGTTCCAGGTGCCGCGCTACATCAACGAGCGCATCGCGAACACCGCCGGCACCCAGCCCACGGATGCGGCAGAGGCCGCCAAGGAGGTGCGCGCGTGAGCGAGCAGACCGCGCAGCGTCCCGTTCTCGTCGTCGACTTCGGCGCCCAGTACGCGCAGCTGATCGCGCGGCGCGTGCGCGAGGCCGGCGTGTACAGCGAGATCGTGCCCCACACCATCTCGGCAGCCGACCTCGCGGAGAAGAACCCGGTCGGGATCGTGCTCTCCGGCGGACCCTCGAGCGTCTACGAGGAGGGCTCGCCCGACCTCGACGAGGGCATCCTCGAACTCGGCGTCCCGACGCTGGGCATCTGCTACGGCTTCCAGGTGATGGCGCGCCAGCTCGGTGGCGAGGTCGCCAAGACGGGTGCGCGCGAGTACGGCTCCACCGAGGTGCGGCTCGTCGGCGGCACCGACGGCGGCACGCTGCTCGCCGAGCAGCCCATCGAGCAGACCGCGTGGATGAGTCACGGCGACTCCGTCGTGAAGGCCCCCGACGGGTTCGACGTGCTCGCTGCATCCGACTCGACCCCGGTGGCCGCGTTCGCGAACGACGAGCGCAAGCTGTACGGCGTGCAGTGGCACCCCGAGGTGAAGCACTCCGAGTTCGGCCAGCGCGTGCTGGAGAACTTCCTGCACCGTGCCGCGGGCATCCCCGCCGACTGGAACTCGGGCAACGTCATCGCCGAGCAGGTGGAGCGCATCCGCGCCCAGGTGGGAACCGGCCGCGTGCTGTGCGCCCTCTCGGGCGGTGTCGACTCGGCGGTCGCCGCGGCCCTCGTGCACAAGGCGGTCGGCGACCAGCTGGTGTGCGTGTTCGTCGACCACGGTCTGCTGCGGGCGGGCGAGCGCGAGCAGGTCGAGACCGACTATGTGAGCGCCATCGGCGTGCGCCTGGTGACGGTCGACGCACGCGAGCGCTTCCTCACCGCGCTGGCCGGCGTCACCGACCCCGAAGAGAAGCGCAAGATCATCGGGCGCGAGTTCATCCGCACCTTCGAGCAGGCGCAGGCCGACCTGATCGCCGAGTCCGCCGCCGACGGAGACCCGATCCGCTTCCTCGTGCAGGGCACCCTCTACCCGGATGTGGTCGAGTCCGGTGGCGGCACCGGCACCGCCAACATCAAGAGCCACCACAACGTGGGCGGGCTCCCCGAAGATCTGCAGTTCGAGCTGGTGGAGCCGCTGCGCACCCTCTTCAAGGACGAGGTGCGCGCCATCGGCCGCGAGCTCGGCATCCCCGAGGTGATCGTCGGCCGCCACCCGTTCCCGGGCCCCGGGCTCGGCATCCGCATCGTGGGCGAGGTCACCGAAGAGCGCCTCGAGACGCTGCGCGCCGCCGACCTGATCGTGCGCACCGAGCTCACCGCCGCCGGTCTCGACGGCGAGATCTGGCAGTGCCCGGTCGTGCTGCTGGCGGATGTGCGCTCGGTGGGTGTGCAGGGCGACGGGCGCACCTACGGCCACCCGATCGTGCTGCGTCCCGTGTCGTCCGAGGACGCGATGACCGCCGACTGGACGCGCCTGCCGTACGAGTGGCTGGCCCGCGTCTCCAACCGCATCACGAACGAGGTCGCCGGCGTCAACCGGGTCGTGCTCGACGTCACGTCGAAGCCGCCGGGGACCATCGAGTGGGAGTAGTCCCCGCGTTCCTCCGCCGTTCGGCGGAGGCGGGCCGTCGGTGGCGGATGTCACACTGAGTCAATGACCACCGCCGGGGAGAAGACCGTTCAGCGCGCCTGGAAGCGCGACATCTCGATCTTCCTCAGCGGTCAGACGATCTCGATGTTCGGGTCGATGCTCGTGCAGTACGCGATCATGTGGCATCTCACGCTCGAGACGAAGTCGGGTGTCGTGCTGATGGCGTCGGCCGTGTTCGGCATGCTGCCGCAGGCGATCGTGTCGATCTTTGGCGGGGTGTGGGCCGACCGGCTTAACCGCAAGTGGCTGATCATCCTGGCCGACGGGTCGATCGCCGTCACCACGCTCGCGCTCGCGATCTTCATGATGAGCGGGTACCAGGAGCTGTGGCTCATCTACCTGACGCTCGCGATCCGCTCCACCGGCGCCGGCATCCAGCAACCCGCTGTCGCGGCACTCATCCCGCAGCTGGTACCCACCGAGCATCTGCTGCGGGTGAACGGTGTCTTCCAGTCGATCTCGTCGGCGATGATGCTCATCGCGCCGGCCGCCGCCGCGGGCATCTATGCGTCGATGTCGATCGTGGCGATCTTCTGGGTGGATGTGGTCACCGCGATCATCGGCATCGCCCTGCTGCTGCTGATCGCCGTGCCGACGGTGCGCACGGTGGTCGACACCGGGTACTTCACCGACCTCGCGAAGGGTGTGCGCTACACCTTCACGCACGCGTTCGTGCGCTGGCTGCTGGTGCTGTTCGGCATCGTGTTCGTGCTCACCGTGGCGCCCTCCATGCTCACGCCGCTGATGGTGGTGCGCGAGTTCGGCGACGAGGTGTGGAAGCTCACCGTCAACGAGCTCGCCTTCAGCATCGGCATGCTCGGCGGCGGGGTGCTCATCGCCGTGTGGGGTGGTCTCAAGAACAAGGTCGTGATGATCCTGGCCGCGTCGGTGCTGTTCGGTGTGCTGACGCTCGCCCTCGGCCTCTCCAGCAACATGTGGGTGTTCTTCGCGTTCATGCTGCTCGTCGGGCTGGCTGTGCCGTTCTTCTCCACCCCGTCGACCACGCTGCTGCAGGAACGGGTCGAGCCCGAGTTCCAGGGGCGCGTGTTCGGGTTCGTCGGCGTCGTCATGGCCACCGCCATGCCGATCGGCATGCTCGTCTTCGGACCGCTCGCCGATGTGGTGCCCGTGCAGTGGGTGCTGATCGGGGCCGGCGTGCTCACTTTCGTCGTCGTCGCGATCGCCGCGCTCATCCCCGCCGGACGACGCGCGATCGCCATCGGAGCAGAACCGACCCCCGCCGTGCCACACGCCCCCGAAGGCGAGCCGGAGACCGTCTGACAGATCGGGGCCCCGTTCAGGGGACTCCCGTGGCGGCGGAGCGACTCATACGCTTCCAGGCATGGGGCGGAACGATGAGGGTTCGCAGGAGCGCGCACAGACGCTCCGTGCCGGCCACGCGAGCCCCACGCCCCTGTTCCTCGGCTTCCTCGGCGCGCTCGGCCTCTCCGCCGCCGTGAGCTTCAGCGGCGGGGTCACCCTCACCGCTGCCGTCGACTTCCTGGTGCTCGCCGCCGTCGTCGCCCTCAGCGTGCTCACCGCGTTCGGCGTGGCGATGGTCTGGTCGGTGCGCGCCGGTCAGCGCGCCGCCGTGCTGTCGCAGGTGCGCCCCGACGCGGTCGTCGTCCCCGCGCAGCGTGCGCCCGGCATCGCGCGAGGCGCGCACGCCCTCGGCGTCGACCTGCCGGTGATGCCCCTCGGGCTCACCCTCGTCGCCGACGACAGCGGCCTCGAAGTGTGGTCCGGCTCGCCCGAGAACCTGCTGCGCGTGGGTCGTGCCCCCTGGCATCGGGTCGCCGGCATCCGCGCCACCCGGGTCACCCGGATGGGCCGTTCCGGAGGCGGGATCGTCGTGACGGTCACCGACGGGTCCGATGACAACGTCGTGGAGCTGCCGTTCGCGATCGTCGGCGCCGGGCTCGGCGGCCTCTTCGCCCCCGGTGGTGCACGACTCGACGCGATCGTCGCATCCCTCGAGGCCCGCCGCGTCGACGCGCTCGAATACGCCTGATCAGGCCCGCCGACGCGCCATCGCGCGCGCGATGAGCGACGCCGCCCACGCCGAGACCACCATGGTCACGCCGACCACGAGCAGCGCCTCCGGCATCCGGCTGTAGTCGCCGCCGAACACGTTGCCGACGAGGATCGCCATCACCACGACGGGGATCGCCGTGACGCCCGTGAGCGGCGGCCGGTGCCGCACCAGGAGCCAGCACAGGTAGGGGATCACGAGCACCACCACGAAACGCGGTCCGGTCAGCAGCAGCCACATCGCGAACACGGCCGGCCCGACGGCCACCGTGCGGCGCCACCCGGCGGACGGCAGCACGCACCAGCCCGCCACGCTGAACAGGGTGCCGAGGCCGAGCACCCACAACGAGAACGTGTTCGAGCCGGCGATCGCCAACCCGCCGCCGACGATCCACCACACGCCCGCCCACAGCCGCAGGGACGCGTCGCCGAAACGCAGGGTCAGCAGCGAGGTCGGCTCGCGCCACCCACCCGTGCCGGGTGCGGGCGCGGGAGTGCTCATGAGTCGTCAGCGTATCGGCAGGATCGAACGGATATCGTGGCCGGGTGAGCGCGCACCGGAGCCCGTGGGTCATCGGGCACCGCGGGGCGAGCGGGTACCGCCCCGAGCACACCCGGGCGGCGTACGAGCTGGCGTTCGCGCTCGGTGCGGATGCGGTGGAGCCCGACATCGTCGCCACCCGCGACGGGGTGCTGGTGCTGCGGCACGAGAACGAGATCTCCGGCACCACCGATGTGGCGCAGCATCCGGAGTTCGAGGGCCGCCGCACGACGAAACGCATCGACGGCCAGAACCTCACCGGCTGGTTCACCGAGGACTTCACCTGGGCGGAGCTCGCCACCCTGCGCGCCACGGAGCGGCTGCCGGGGGTGCGTCCCGCGTCGGCGACCTTCGACGGCCGGTACCCGATCCTGCGACTCTCCGACCTGCTGGAGCTGATCGCGGAGGCGTCGGAGCGTCACGGCCGCGCCCTGGGGCTGGTCGCCGAGGTGAAGCACGCCACCCACTTCGACGCCGAGGGGCTGCCGCTCGGTGAGCTCGTCGCATCGGCGCTCGCCGGGTTCGACGGGCCGCTGGTGGTGGAGAGCTTCGAGGAGACCGTGCTCGGCGAGGTGCGCCAGCGCGGACTCGACACCCGCACCGTCTACCTGCTGGAGGGCAAGGGCACAGCCCCCGACCTGGTGGCGCGGTTCGGCGCATCCGCACCCGACTACACGTCACAGCTCACCGACGAGGGTCTCGACGACCTGGCCACCCGCGTCGACGGCATCAGCGTCGACAAGGGGCGCCTGCTGAAACCGGATGTGCGTGCGGGGGTCGAACTCGTTGACCGGGCGCACCGTCGCGGCCTCGACGTGTACACCTGGACCCTGCGGCCGGAGAACCGTTTCCTCACGGCGTCCCACCGTTCGGGCGGCGCCGCCCGCGAGTGGGGCGACTGGCGCGCCGAGTTCGACGCGGTGCTCTCCACCGGCGTCGACGGTGTGTTCGCCGACCATCCCGACCTCGCCGTCGCGGCGCGCGACGAGGTCTGACCCGCCCCGCGAGGACATCCGCCCCTGGATACCGGGACGCAGGACACGGCATCCTGGTCTTCGAGTGGCCGCGGAGGCGGAAGGATGCATGCCATGAGCGCCCCCGTCGCGACGCGGTTCGACCCGCAGTGGGCTCCCACGCGCCCGCGCCGCGTGGCGCTCGTCGCCGGGATCACGGTGACCGTCGTCGCGTGGGCGCTCGCCCTGGCGATGATCGTGCTGTCGTTGGTGATCGGTCCGCCATACACGGTGAAGGGCGACTTCTGGGTCATCTACCTCGGCTACGCGATCGTGTGGGGCGGGGTGGCGGGCCTGCTGATCTCACGCGGGGCCCGGTTCGTGGGCGTGATCCTCGCCGTGCAGGGCATCGGGGCGGGGCTGTCGGGGCTGCTGACGGTGCTCGCGCGCCTGGAACTGCCTGCGGATGCGGAGGGCCTGCTCGCGCACCTCGCGGACCGCCCGTGGATCCCGGGGGCGCTGGCGAGCTTCTCGATCCTGCCGCTGCTGCTGACCCAGCGGCCCCTCGCCCCGGCGACCCGGGGGCTCGTCGGCTTCGGTCTCACCGTGAGCCTGTTGCCGGCCGTGCTCGCCCCGTTCCGCCAGCGCGAGGGGCAGCCGGCGAACCCGCTCGCGATCCCCGACCCGGTGGTGCAGCAGGTGCTCATCGTCATCATCGTCACCTCGTTCACGCTCGCCGTGGCCGTCGGGGTGGTGAGCCTCGGGGTTGCGTGCTGGCGCCGTTGGGCCGGCCCGATTACGGACCGCCACGGCCAGGGCTGGATCGTGCTCGGCCAGGCGTTGCTCGTCGTGTTCGCCTCGCCGATCTTCCTGCCGGCGTGGCCGGACCTGGCACTCACCTTCGACCGGGTGGCGCCGATCGCGCCGCTCGTGGCGCTGCTGTTCATGCCGGCGGCGGTCATCGTGTTCGCGCTCGGTCGCCGGGTGGGCGGCATCGAGCTGACCGTGAACCGGGCGCTGGTGAACGTGATGCTGGTGGCGGTTCTGGTGACCGCGTACACGGCCGTCGCGACGACACTCGCCCTCGCCTTCCCGGTCGCTCCGCTCATCGCCGGTGTCATCGGCGTGGCCGTGCTGGCGTTGGGGCTGGAGCCGCTGCAGCGCTGGATCCAGGGGCGCGTCGACGAGCTGGTGTACGGCGACGCGGCCGACCCGGCCCAGTTGGTGCGCGCGCTCGGCGACCGCCTCCCGGACGGCGTCGACGGCGACGACCTGCGCTCCCTCGCCGACGAACTGCGTGTCGCCCTGCGGCTCGCGCACCTCGAGCTGCGCTCGGCGGAACCGGGTGGCGTGCTCGCCGTCTCCGGCGGATCCGGCGGTCCGGTGTCGCGCATCCCGCTGCGGGGGTCGGATGGTGAGGTTGGGTGGATCGACGCGGCCGCCCCCGGCCGCCAGCGCGTCGACCGTCGTGCCCTCCGCGTGCTGGACCGGGTGTCGGGGGTGCTCGCCATCGCGGTGCGTCTTGCCGAGGTGAACCGCGAGATCCTGGATGCGGGGGAGCGGGCGCGCGAGGTCGGCGCGGAGGAGCGCCGCATGGTCGCACGTGAGCTCGACCAGGGCCTCGGGCCGGGGTTGGCTCGCAGCGCCGACCGGCTCGACCGGGTGCCTGCCCTCGTGGCGGCGGGCGATGCGGCGGCGGGGGTCGAACTGGCTGCGGTGCGACTCGAGCTGGCGGAGCGCACCACCGAGGTGCGCGACCTGGCGCGCACCCTGCTGCCCGGCGCCCTCGACTCGGGCGACCTCGACACGGCCCTGCGCGAGCTCGCCGCACGCTTCACGAGCGCCAAGCTCGAGATCGACGTGCGCGGGGTGCTCGGCGACGCCATCCCCGAGGGTCGCGAGGCGGCCGTGCACCACCTCGTCGCCGAGCTGGTGCTGCTGGTGCGCCGCGCGCCCGGCGCGCGCCGCGCCGACATCGAACTGGAGACCCTCCCGCGCGTGGTGCGGATCTCGCTGACCGTCGACGGTCACGCGGGCGAGATCGACGAGGCCGCCATCCTTGGCTCGATCCGCGACCGCATCGACGAGCTGGGCGGCACCTTCGCCGACACTTCGGGCGATCGGACGCGTTCTCTCGTCGTGGAGCTTCCCCGATGACCGCCCGCCGCGTCGCCGCGCTCGCGGTGCTGCTCGCATCCTGGCTTCCGGCGCTCGCCTCCATCGTGATCGCGTGGGTGTACCGCCTGCCGGAGTTGCCGGTGCCGGGTGTCTTCCTGTCGGCGTCGCCGCCGATCGTGCAGTCGCGGTTCGACGACATCGGTGTCGTCGTGGCGCTCATCTACGGCGCATTGAGCGCCGTGCTGATCGCCCGGCGACCGCATCCGGTGGCGGTGCTCTTCGCGGTTCATTCGGTGGGTTCGGCGATCGCCGCGTTCGGCGTGCAGTGGGGCCTGTTGGGCGTGGAGATTCCGGGCCTGCCGCTCTGGGGTCTGCTCGCGCACGCCGCAGGCTGGGGCTACATCCCCGGCACCGTCGCCACGACGATCGTCCCGGTGCTGTTGTTGCGGGGCCGCCCGCTCGGTCGGGGTGCGATCACCGTCGTCGCGACCGGGCTCGCGCTCGCGGTGGTGGCGTTCCTGCCTGCGCTCGTCAACCAGGCCCCGATCGTGCCCGGTACCGACGGGCCCGTGAACCCGTTCGCGGTCAACTCGCCCGCCGTGCAGCAGTCATTGCCGTACGTGTACGGGGTGGCGGCGGTGTGCGCGGTGATGCTCTCGGCGGTCGTCGCCGTGTGGGTCGTTCGGGAGTGGCGCGCGGCGACCGCCGGCAGGCGCGCACGGGTCGGCTGGCTGGCGGTCGGGCACATCTTCCTGACGGCGTCGTACCTGGCGCTGGTCCTGCCCGGCGACGAGAGCGTGCCGCAGGTGGTGTGGGACTTCGGCATGGTCGCGCCCGTCATCGGCCAGATCTTCTACCCCTCTGCGGCGCTCGTGCTCGTGTTGGGCACGCGCCTGCGCGGCATTGACCTCGCGGTGTCGCGGGTGCTGTTGTGGACGATCCTGACGGTCGCCGCGGTCACCTCGTACCTGATCGTCGGCGAGCTGCTCGCGTCGGCACTGCCCCTCGACCCGGTCGCGGTGGGGATCATCGCGGCGGCCGTCGTCGCGGTCGCCCTGCAGCCTGCCCGCGCCTGGATGGCGGCCGGGATCGACCGCCTCGTGTACGGGCCGGATGGCGACCCCGCTCAGTTGTTGCAGCGCCTGGGTGAGCGGGTCGGTGAGTTCGATTCGGGCGCCGAGGGGCTCACGGGCCTCGCGGTCGGTCTGCGGGGCGCACTGGGCGTGGCAGCGGTCGAGATCGTCCCGGTCGAACCGGGCGCCCCCACCGCGGTCGCGGGGAGCCCCGACGGCGAGCCGATCCGTGTCGAGTTGCGTGTGGCGGGTGCCCGCATCGGCGAGATCCGGGTGCACCCGCGGGCGGGGGAGAAGCTCTCGCGCAGCACGGTGCGCGAACTGGAGGGCCTCGCCGGGGTCGTGGCGACGGCGTTGCGGCTGGCGCTCGCGAGCGCACGGTTGAGCGCCGCGCGCGATGCGCTCGTCGCGGCCCGACAGGATGAGCGGCGCACGCTCCGCCGCGAACTGCACGACGGGATCGGGCCGGCGCTCGCCGGGGTCGGCTTCGGGCTGGCCGCGGTCGACAACCTGCGCGGCACCGATCGGAGCGCGGCCGGCGACCTCGCGGTGCGGCTCGCGCGCGATCTGCGCGAGCAGCTCGCCGAGGTGCGCCGTGTGGCGCGCAGCGTGCGACGCGACGGCACGGTCTTCGAGTTGTCGGTGGAACTGGCGGAGCTCGCCGCCGACTTCGCCGGGTCCGGCGTCGAGGTGCACGTCGACGCCCCGGCCGCCTGGCGGGTGCCCGCCGAGTCCGCCCGCTCCGTGTACCTGGTGGCGGCCGAGGCCGTGCACAACGCGGTGCGCCATGCCGGCGCGGGCCGCGTCTCGATCGGCGTCGGCGAGCACGACTCGGGTGGCGTCGCCCTGGTGGTGCGCGACGACGGCCACGGCTTCGACACGACGGGCGTCCGCGGCGGCGTCGGGCTCGCCACCATGCGCGAGCATGCCGCCGAGTCGGGCGCCGCCTTCGAGCTCTCGTCCGGACGTTCCGGCACCACCGTCACCCTCACGCTTCCCACCACCCGCCGAATCATGGAGCACATCTGATGTCCGAGTCCCCGTCCATCCGCGTCGTCGTCGTCGACGACCACCCCCTGTTCCGGATCGGGATCATCTCGTTGCTCGAGACGCTCGACAAGGTCGAGGTGGTCGGTTCCGCCGAGACCGCCGACGAGGCGGTGGAGGTGGTGCTGGCGACGCAGCCCGCCGTCGTGCTCATGGATCTCGACCTGGCATCCGGGAGCTCCGGCATCGACGCGACCCGCCGCATCACCCGGGAGCGTCCTGATATCGGGGTGCTCGTGTTGACGATGCTCGGCGACGACGAGTCGCTGTTCGCGGCCGTGCGTTCGGGTGCGCGGGGGTACTTGCTGAAGACGGCCGCCCCCGAGGAGGTTCAGCGGGCGATCCATGCGGTCGCCGCGGGCGACATGCTGCTGGGTGCGGATGTGGCGCGCCGGGCGGTGTCGTACCTGACGGATGCGAAGCGCACCGGCGGGTACGCGTTCCCCGAGCTGACGGAGCGTGAGCGCGAGGTGCTGGAGCTGGTGGCGCGCGGGCAGGACAACCCGACGATCGCCCGCACGCTGGTGCTCACGGGCAAGACGGTGCGCAACTACGTGTACGGGATCGCGGCGAAGTTGGGGGCTCCGGATCGCAGTGGGCTCATCGTGATGGCGCGTGAGGCGGGCGTCGGAGTTGATTGACTACCCCATTCGGGTAGTGAATTGAGGACATCCGCCCCTAGGGCCTAGGACACCGGGCCGACGAATCTCGGATGGCGGTGCGCACTCGCACCGTCCACCGAGAGGACACCCCGAATGTCGTTCACCCCTGCGCGCCG
Source organism: Actinomycetes bacterium (assembly GCA_023386365.1). GTDB lineage: Bacteria > Actinomycetota > Actinomycetes > Actinomycetales > Microbacteriaceae > Homoserinibacter. The sequence goes on from JAEWJX010000041.1 coordinate 63,440, forward strand.
GCTCGCCGCCGGCGCGACCGTCGCAGCACTCGCCGCGGCGACGCTCCTGATCCCCGCCGTGGTCGCATCCGCGAGCGAACTGCCCGTCGAGGAGACGGCCGCAGTCGCCGAGGAGGCGCCGCAAGGCGTCGCACCCGACGAGACGCCGACCGAGCCGGCGGCCGCGCCCGCAGAAGAACCCGCCGCCGAAGAGCCCGCCGCCGAGGAGCCCCACCCCGAACCCGGGCCCGCGGCCGAGCCCGCCAAGACGCTCGGGAAGCCGGCCCCGGCCGCCGCGCCCCCCGCGTCGCTCATCGGCACCGCCTCCACCATCGCCGCAGGCCAGACGTGGACCGCGACGACGACGGTCGACGACGCCACGAGCCTGCGCGCCGTCGCGACCGGCACGAACTTCCAGCTCACCGTCACCGACGCCGCGGGCACGACGCAGACGGTGACCGCGGCGGGTGGGTTCGCCGATATCTGGCTGGCGACCGACGTGGCCGACGGTGAGGTCGTCATCGCGATCCGCAACACCGCCGCCACCGCGCAGTCGATCCCGTACGCCTTCGGGTGGGAGACCGCCGACATCCGCTCGACCTCGGTGATGAGTCAGGGCCAGCCCGACCTGCGGGTGAGCACCTACCCCAGCCGCGGCGGGGTCACGCAGGTGGCGACGGGCAACGCGCGCGTCATCGGCCCCGACGGCGTCGTGCGCACGCAGGGGATCAGCGGCACGGTCTCCTTCACCACCGTCTTCACCGGGCTGGCACCGGGGCTGTACGTGGTCGAGGTCGACATGATCGTGCTGGGCGTGCACCGCGTCTCGGCACGCGTCAGCAAGGTCGCGGCGGCCGAGACCACCCCGCCCAGCGTCACCCTCACCACCACGCAGCAGCCGGGCGCCGGCGGATGGTTCCCCGGAGCGGTCGACGTGCAGATCGCGGCGACCGACGCGGGCGCCGGACTCGACCACATCGCGTGGGCCGTCGACTCGTCGACCCTCACGAACGGCGGCCGCAACGGCGTCTCCACGCGCATCACCACCGAGGGGACCCATCAGGTGCGCTACCAGGCCACCGACCTGCAGAACAACACCAGCGCCCTCGCCACCCGCCAGATCAACATCGACTCCACGCTGCCCGGGGTGACCCTGAACGGATTCACCGACGGTCAGGAGATCGAGCAGGACGCGCTCGTCGCCATCGAGTACGCCTGCACGGATGCGCTGTCCGGCATCCAGACCTGCGTCGGCGACGTCGGCAACGGCGACTTCCTGCCCACCTCGACGCCCGGCATGCACACCTTCACGGTGATCGCCACCGACATGGCCGGAAACACCTTCGAGACCGAGCGCAGTTACACCGTGGTCGAACCCGACACCACCGACCCGGTGATCGAGGTCGACGTGCCGGCGGTGCCGGCCAGCGGCTGGTACCTCGACGAGGTGACCGTGCGGCTCGCGGCGAGCGACGCCAGCGGCATCCGTCGCATCCACTACGAGTACGCCACGACGCAGGGCGTGGTCAGCCGCGACGTCGAGGCCGACACCGCTGAGGTGACCTTCGACCGCACCCAGTTCTACACGCTCAGCTACTGGGCCGAGGACACGGAGGGCAACCGCAGCGAGAGCGTCGACCTGCAGCTGTACGTCGACTCCGACGCTCCGTGGACCAACGTCATCTCGCCCGTTGAACTGCCCTCGATCCTGCCCAACGGTCACTACTCCGAGGACGAGGTCGTCGAACTCGAGTTCGGCTGCGACGACATGGGAGCGGGCGTAGACACCTGCGCGGCCTCCATCGGAGGAGTCGCGGTCGAGGACGGCGACCTGCTGCCGACCGGGTCACCCGGGACCCACGAGGTGCTCTTCGTGGCGACCGACCTCGCCGGACACCGCGCCGAGCGGGTGGTCGAGTACATCGTCGACGCAGCGCCCGTGGTCGACCCGGGCGAGGAGCCCGGCGAAGGCGACGGCCCCATCGGCACCCCGGCGCGGCCCCGTCTCGCGGCGACCGGCGCCGACGGTCTCGTCACCACGGCCGCACTCGGGTTCGCCCTCGCCATGCTCGGCGGTCTCGCACTGACGCTGCGCCGCACCCGCCGCAGCTGAACGCCCCGGGCCGGTTCCGACGTCACCCGGAACCGGCCCGGCCTTCCCGGTCGGATGTCCCAGGAATGTCCCGGAGACGGCCCGCGCCCCATCCAGGGCGTCTGCCTCTGGGGCGTGGGCCACCGGGTTCACGAGTCTCATCACCGGCGCAACGCGCCCTCCCGAAAGGAAACCCCCACCCCATGTCTGTCTCCCTGAAGCGCGGCATCATCGCCGCGGCACTGACCGGCCTCCTGGCCGTCTCGGTGGTCACGCCCGCGGCGATCGCGGCAGCGGACGAACTGCCCGCCGACGACACGACCACCACGGTCGTCGACGAGCAGGCGCCCGCAGAGCCGACACCCGAGGGCCCCGCGGAGGAACTGCCTGCCGAGGAGCCCGCGGCCGAAGGGTCGGCCGAGGAGCCTGCCGAGGAGCCCGCGGCCGAAGAGCCCTCCGACGAACCTGCCGAAGAGCAGCCCGCCGACGCGCCGCAGGTCCGCGCCGTGCGCGCGGGCGACGTCCCGACGCCCACCGCCACGTCGACCAACGACCCCGACCCGGACACCATCGCGCCCGGCGCCACTCTCGAGGTCCCGTACACCGTCGCCGGCGCGCGCTACGTCTACGTCTGGGCCGAAGGTGACGACCTGGAGGTCACGATCACCCGTCCGGGCGGCGGTGGACGCACCCCCGTCACCGACTTCGGGTCGTACCACCAGAGCACCATCTTCTGGCAGGGGATGCCGGACGGCGTCTGGACGCTGACGCTTCGCAATGTGGGAGCCGCGCCGGTCACCCCCGACTACGACGTCAGCTACACGACCGCCGACTGGACCCTCGACCTGTCGACCAGCGTCGGCGCCCCCGGACTCAACCTGCACACCATCCCGGTGATCAACGGCGTCTCGGGTCCCGACTTCGAGGTGCACTCCGAGATCGTCGGCCCCGATGGCACGTGGGATAGCCACGACCTCGAGCTGCAGGGCACGCGCACCTACACCTACACGTACCCGGACCTGCCCAACGGCACCTATCTCGCCCGCGTGTGGATCGACCACGAAGGGGTCCGCTACGAGAACTCCGTCACGGTGCGCGTGAACGAGGCCGAGACCGAACCGCCCGTGATGAGCGCCTCGACCCTCCCCGCGGCGCCGAACGCCGCCGGCTGGTTCCGCCAGACCACCGTGCGGGTGACCCTCGCGGGCGCCGACAGCGGCTCGGGCTATTGGCAGGGCTACTTCACCCTCGACGGCGGAGGCGAGCAGGTGAGCTACCCGGGCACGTCCTTCAACGTCACCGGTGAGGGCGAGCACACGATCACCTACCGCGGCCGCGACGCCCAGGGCAACTTCTCCGAGTGGGCCGAGCTTCCCGTCCGCATCGACACGGTGCACCCCGACATCAGCCTGCACGGCATCGTCGAGGGCGCCAACTACGACATCGGCGAGGAAGTGATCGCCGAGTACCAGTGCACCGACGCGACCTCCGGACTCGACACCTGCATCGGCGACCGGCCCGACATGGGACGCATCGACACGAGCGAGCGCGGCAGCTTCACCTTCGCGGTCGTCGCCACCGACAACGCGGGCAACTCGTTCCGCGTGTGGCGCAACTACACGGTCGGCCCCGTCGACACCACCGACCCGGTGGTCGACGCCGAGGTGCCCGAGGAACCCGCGAGCGGCTGGTACGCAGGCCCCGTCACGATCGCCCTCACGGCATCCGACGACGACACCGGCGTGGCCCGCGTGCACTGGGAGTACTACACCGAGACGGGCACCGTCTCGGGTGACGCCACCACCGAGACCACCGAGTTCACCATCGACCGCACCGGCGAGTTCCAGGTCACCTACTGGGCGCAGGATGCGGCGGGCAACCGCAGCGAGGGCCGCACGCTGAACCTCGCGGTCGACGTCGACCGTCCGGTGATCGACATCGTCGAGCCGCAGGGGGATGCGCCCTCGATCCTGCCGAACGGGCACTACGCCCAGAACGAGCGCGTCGTCGTCGACTTCACCTGCGACGACATCGGATCGGGCATCGACACCTGCACGGGGCCCGTCGCGGCCGGTGCCACCCTTCCCACCGCGACGCCCGGAACCCACGAGTTCCGTGTCGTCGCCACCGATCTCGCGGGCAACCGCACCGAGAACTGGGTCGTCTACACGGTCGACGCAGCCCCCGCCCCCGGCGGCGGCAACTCGGGCGGCCCCGCGGAAACACCCCGACTGGCTCAGACGGGCAGCGAACTCCTGATCCCCGGAGTCATTCTCGTCGCTGGCCTCCTCGCGGCAGGAGCCCTGCTCCTCGCTACGCGGAGACTCGGCGGCCGCTAGTCGGGTTGCGGCCGCCGC
>JAEWJX010000108.1 GCA_023386365.1 Actinomycetes bacterium
GCCGCGAGGTGCGCGTCGACGTGATCGTCGACCCGTCCGTGCTCGGCGGCCTGCGCGTGCAGGTCGGCGACGAGGTCGTCGACGGCACCGTCTCGTCGCGACTGACCGACCTCCGACTCCAGCTCGCCGGCTGACCCGGCGCCCACCGCTCCCGCTTCGACAGCAGACAGAGAAGACAATGGCAGACATCACCATCAGCCCCGACGAGATCCGCGACGCCCTCAAGGACTTCGTCGCCGGCTACAAGCCGAGCGCCGCGTCGACCACCGAGGTCGGCACGGTCGTCGACGCCGCCGACGGCATCGCCCACGTCGAGGGACTCCCCGGCGTCATGGCGAACGAGCTGCTCCGGTTCGCCGACGGCACCCTCGGCCTCGCGCTCAACCTCGACGAGAACGAGATCGGCGTCATCGTGCTCGGCGAGTTCACCGGCATCGAGGAGGGCATGCAGGTCACCCGCACGGGCGAGATCCTCTCGGTGCCCGTGGGCGACGGCTACCTCGGCCGCGTGGTCGACCCGCTCGGCCAGCCGATCGACGGTCTCGGCGAGATCCAGGCCGAGGGGCGCCGCGCCCTCGAGCTCCAGGCCCCCGGCGTCATGCAGCGCAAGTCGGTGCACGAGCCGATGCAGACCGGCATCAAGGCGATCGACGCGATGATCCCGGTCGGCCGCGGCCAGCGTCAGCTCATCATCGGCGACCGCCAGACCGGCAAGACGGCCATCGCGATCGACACGATCATCAACCAGAAGGCCAACTGGGACTCGGGCGACAAGACCAAGCAGGTGCGCTGCATCTACGTCGCCATCGGTCAGAAGGGCTCCACGATCGCCGCCGTCAAGGGCGCGCTCGAGGATGCCGGCGCCATGGAGTACACGACGATCGTCGCCGCTCCCGCGTCCGACCCGGCGGGCTTCAAGTACCTCGCGCCCTACACCGGCTCGGCGATCGGCCAGCACTGGATGTACGGCGGCGCGCACGTGCTCATCATCTTCGACGACCTCACCAAGCAGGCCGAGGCCTACCGTGCGGTGTCGCTGCTCCTGCGTCGCCCGCCGGGCCGCGAGGCCTACCCGGGTGACGTCTTCTACCTGCACTCGCGTCTGCTCGAGCGCTGCGCGAAGCTCTCGGACGAGCTCGGCGCGGGCTCGATGACCGGCCTGCCGATCATCGAGACCAAGGCGAACGACGTCTCGGCGTACATCCCGACCAACGTGATCTCGATCACCGACGGCCAGATCTTCCTCCAGTCCGATCTCTTCAACTCGAACCAGCGCCCCGCGGTCGACGTCGGCATCTCGGTGTCGCGCGTCGGCGGCGACGCCCAGGTGAAGAGCATCAAGAAGGTCTCCGGCACGCTGAAGCTCGAGCTCGCGCAGTACCGCTCGCTCGAGGCGTTCGCGATGTTCGCGTCCGACCTGGATGCGGCCTCCCGTCGTCAGCTCGCCCGCGGCGCCCGTCTCACCGAGCTGCTGCGTCAGCCGCAGTACTCGCCGTACCCCGTGGAGGAGCAGGTCGTCTCGATCTGGGCCGGCACGAACGGCCACCTCGACGAGGTGCCGGTGGAGGACGTGCTGCGGTTCGAGCGCGAGCTGCTGGACTCGCTCAAGCGCAACTCGAAGATCCTCGACAAGCTGCGCGACACCAACGTGCTCGACGACGACACCGTCGGCGAGCTCGAGACGGCGGTCGAGAAGTTCAAGAAGGAGTTCCAGACCGGCGACGGCCGCGGGCTGGACAGCCCCGGCACCGAGCAGTTCGACGAGATCCCCCTGGACGACATCAACCAGGAGAAGATCGTCAAGTCGCGCCGCTGAGCGCTGAGACGGAACCGATATGGGAGCCCAGCTGAGGGTCTACCGGCAGAAGATCCGGACGGCCCAGACCACCAAGAAGATCACTCGCGCCATGGAGCTGATCTCGGCGTCGCGCATCCAGAAGGCGCAGCAGCGCGTTCAGGCCTCGACGCCGTACGCGCGCGCGGTCACGCGCGCCGTCTCGGCGGTCGCGACCTACTCGAACGTCGACCACATCCTGACGACCGAGGCCGAGAACCCGACGCGGGCGGCGATCGTGCTCTTCACCTCCGACCGCGGCCTCGCGGGCGCGTTCAACTCGCAGGTCATCCGCGAGGCGAGCGAGCTGCGCACGCGCCTCGAGCGCGAGGGCAAGGAGGTCGTGCACTACCTGGTCGGACGCAAGGCGGTGCAGTACTTCGCGTTCCGCCGCCGCGACTCCGAGCAGCAGTGGACGGGCGGCACCGACAACCCCGAGTTCGAGACGGCCAAGGAGATCGCCGAGGCCATCGTCGGCAAGTTCGTGCAGCCCACGGCGGAGGGCGGCGTCGACGAGATCCACATCGTCTACAACCGCTTCGTGTCGATGCTCGTGCAGGACCCGCAGACCGTGCGTCTGCTCCCGCTCGAGGTCGTCGAGGGCGTCGAAGAGGTGGATGCCGACCACGCGCCGCTGCCGCTCTACGAGTTCGAGCCGGAGGCCGACGCGGTGCTCGACGCGCTGCTCCCGGTCTACATCGAGAGCCGCCTGTTCAACGCGATGCTGCAGTCGGCGGCCGCCAAGCACGCCGCGACGCAGAAGGCGATGAAGGCCGCGAGCGACAACGCCGACAAGCTCATCAAGGACTACACCCGACTGGCGAACAACGCCCGCCAGTCGGAGATCACCCAGCAGATCTCCGAGATCGTCGGCGGCGCCGACGCGCTCGTGAAGTAACGACGACAGAAGAAGAGGACGAGAGATGGCTACTGCCACCACCGCCAAGAAGCCGGCCGCGAAGGCGACCGCGGCGAAGAACACCGAGGCCGCGGGCGGCGTCGGACGCATCGCGCGTGTCACCGGGCCGGTCGTCGACATCGAGTTCCCGCACGACGCGATCCCCGACATCTACAACGCGCTGCAGACCGAGCTCACGGTCGCCGGCACGACGACGACGCTCACGCTCGAGGTCGCCCAGCACCTCGGCGACGACCTCGTGCGCGCGATCGCGCTCAAGCCGACCGACGGCCTCGTCCGCGGCCAGGAGGTGCGCGACACGGGCGCCGCCATCTCGGTGCCCGTCGGCGACGTGACCAAGGGCAAGGTCTTCAACGTCATCGGCGAGGTGCTGAACGCCGAGCCCGGCGAGAAGATCGAGATCACCGAGCGCTGGCCGATCCACCGCAAGCCCCCGGCCTTCGACCAGCTCGAGTCGAAGACGCAGCTCTTCGAGACCGGCATCAAGGTCATCGACCTGCTCACCCCGTACGTGCAGGGCGGCAAGATCGGCCTCTTCGGCGGCGCGGGCGTCGGCAAGACGGTGCTCATCCAGGAGATGATCCAGCGCGTCGCGCAGGACCACGGCGGCGTCTCGGTCTTCGCCGGCGTCGGCGAGCGCACGCGTGAGGGCAACGACCTCATCCACGAGATGGAGGAGGCGGGCGTCTTCGACAAGACCGCCCTCGTCTTCGGCCAGATGGACGAGCCGCCGGGAACGCGTCTGCGCGTCGCGCTGTCGGCCCTCACGATGGCGGAGTACTTCCGTGACGTGCAGAAGCAGGACGTGCTCCTCTTCATCGACAACATCTTCCGCTTCACGCAGGCCGGTTCCGAGGTGTCGACCCTCCTCGGCCGCATGCCGTCCGCGGTGGGCTACCAGCCGAACCTCGCCGACGAGATGGGCATCCTCCAGGAGCGCATCACCTCGACGCGTGGTCACTCGATCACCTCGCTTCAGGCGATCTACGTGCCGGCCGACGACTACACCGACCCGGCCCCGGCGACCACCTTCGCGCACCTCGACGCGACCACCGAGCTCTCGCGCGAGATCGCGTCGAAGGGTCTGTACCCGGCGGTCGACCCGCTGAGCTCGACCAGCCGCATCATGGACCCCCGCTACTTGGGCGAGGACCACTACCGCGTGGCCACCTCGGTGAAGGCGATCCTGCAGAAGAACAAGGAACTGCAGGAGATCATCGCGATCCTCGGTGTCGACGAGCTCTCCGAGGAAGACAAGATCACCGTCTCCCGCGCCCGCCGCATCCAGCAGTTCCTCTCGCAGAACACCTACATGGCGAAGAAGTTCACGGGCGTCGAGGGTTCGACCGTCCCGCTGCGCGACACCATTGAGTCGTTCGACTCGATCGTGCGCGGTGACTTCGACCACGTCGCCGAGCAGGCCTTCTTCAACGTGGGTTCGATCTCCGACGTCGAAGAGAAGTGGGCTCAGCTGCAGAAGGAGAACGGCTGATCATGGCCGCCCTCAACGTCTCCGTCGTCTCGGCGGAACGCGAACTGTGGTCGGGCGAGGCCACGCAGGTCATCGCCCGCACCACTGAGGGAGAGATCGGCATCCTGGCCGGTCACGAGCCCATCCTCGCGATCCTCGCCCCCGGCGAGTCGCGGGTCACGGCCGCCGACGGCAGCGTCGTGACGGCCCGTGTCGAGGATGGCTTCCTCTCCGTTCAGGGCGACACGGTCACCATCGTCGCGGGGAACGCCGAACTCGTCTGATCGTCTCCGGACGATCGGCGAACGTGCAGGCATAGAGTAGAGCCATGCTCATCGTGATGGCGGGTCTCCCTGCAGCGGGAAAGAGCACGATCGCTGAGGTCGTGGGTAACCGCAGGGGAGTGCCCGTGATCTCGGTCGACCCGATCGAGACCGCGATCCTCTCTGCCGGCATCGACGCGGACCAGCCGACCGGTCTCGCCGCCTACCTGGTGGCCGAGGCGTTCGCCGACGCGATCCTCGCGGGCGACGGCAGCATCATCGTCGACGCCGTCAACGCCGTGAATCCGGCGCGCGAGCAGTGGGTGAAGCTGGCCGAGCGTCAGAAGTCAGACATCCGGTTCATCGAGGTGGTGTGCTCGGACGCTGAACTCCACCGGGAGCGTCTCGCGGCACGCGCGGAGCGTCTCGCCGAGACGGCCCTCCCCGGCGCATTCGCCGTCGAGCAGAGTCTCGACGAGTGGGAGGAATGGTCGGGCGCGAGCGGGGCTATCTCTCGCATCACTCTCGACTCGGTCGAACCTCTCGGTGTCAACGTCGAACGCGCGCTCGCGTTCCTCGACCGCTGACGTGCTGATCCTGCTGCCGCCCTCGGAAACGAAACGGGAGGGCGGAGTCGAGGGCAGCCGCCTCGACCTCGCACAGTTGGCTTTTCCGAACCTCACCACGTCGCGGCGACGCGCGCTTGCTGCTCTGTCGGAGTTGTCGTCGGAGCTCGACGCGGCGATGGCGGCGCTGAAGCTGGGACCGAAGCAGGCGGCCGAGGCGGAACGCAACCGCCGGCTCCGTCGGGCGCCCGTGATGCCGTCGATCGACCGCTACGACGGTGTGCTGTACGACGCACTCGACGCGGGCAGCCTGTCGGCTGCAGTTCGTGCCTTCGCCCACGAGCGTGTGGCGATCGCTTCGGCATTGTTCGGCGTGACCCGCGCGCTGGACCCGATTCCCGCCTACCGGCTCTCGGCCGACTCGCGGCTCCCGGGGGTGCCGTTGAAGGCGCACTGGCGCGCTGCCGTCTCGGCCGCGCTCGAGTCGGTCCCGGGGCTGATCCTCGACCTACGTTCGGAGGCGTACGCGGCGCTCGGCCCGGCTCCCGCCGGCGGTCGCTCCCTCTTCGTGCGCGTGGTCACCGACGAGGGTGGCAAGCGGCGCGCGCTCAATCACTTCAACAAGGCCGGCAAGGGGATGCTCACGCGGAAGCTGCTCCTTGCGGGCGTCGATCACCCGGATGTGGACTCTCTTCTCGCGTGGGCGCGCTCGGCCGATGTGAGGCTGGAGCCGGGCGCGGCCGGCGAGCTCGACCTCGTGGTCTGAGGTCAGGCGGCCCGCCAGCATCCGGAGACGTGGTCGTCGACGAGGCCCGCGGACTGCATGAGCGCATACATCGTGGTCGGTCCGACGAAGCGGAAGCCGGCCTTCTTGAGGGCCTTGCTGAGGGCAGTGGCGTCCGCAGTGACGGCCGGCACCCCGGAGAGTGACGCGGGACGAGCGCGGTCCGCATGGTCGGGCTGGAATGACCAGATCAGGCGGTCGAGTGCGCCGGGATCCGCGCGTGTCAGTTCGAGCGCGATGCGCGCGTTCGAGATCGTCGCCTCGATCTTCGCGCGATTGCGGATGATCCCGGTGTCGCCCATGAGTCGTTCGACATCGGCGTCATCGAAGGCCGCGACGGACTCGAGGTCGAAATCGCGGAACGCTGCGCGAAATGTGGGGCGGCGGCGGAGGATGGTGATCCAGGACAGTCCCGCCTGGAAGCCTTCGAGACTCATCTTCTCGAAGAGAGCGCGGTCGCCGTGCAACGGTCGGCCCCATTCCTCGTCGTGGTAACGCCGGTACTCCGCGTCGTCGCCCACCCATCCGCACCGGTCGAGGCCGTCAGACCCCTGACGCAGGCTCGCGGAGGTCACGCGGCGTCGCTCTCGCCACCGAACTCGGGGATGTCGAGCGTGGTCGCCTCTCCGCGCAGCGGGGTGGGGTTCTTGTGGGCGATGCCTTCATGGTCGAGCAGCCAGGACTTCGTCGGGATGCCTTCGCCGCCGGAGTAGCCGGTGATGCGGCGGTCGGTGCCGAGAACCCGGTGGCACGGAACGATGATGGGTACGGGGTTCGCCCCCACGGCGCCGCCGACGGCGCGGCCGGCAGTCTGACGTCCGGTGGCGTGGCCGAGCTCGCCGTACGAGATCACCTCACCCCATTCGAGGTCGACCAGTTGCTCCCACACGGCGAGCTGGAATGCGGTTCCGGCAAGCGAGACGGGGACGTCGAAGTCGTGCCGGGCCCCCGCGAAGTACTCCTCGAGCTGGGCGACGGCGCGGTCGGTGACGGAATCGCGGCGTTCGTCGTAGTCGTCGTGGGGCAGCGTGCCGTTGCGTTCGATCGCCAGCGAGATGATGGCGGCGCCATCACCGACGACCTCGATTCGACCGATGGGGGTGTCGAGGCGGCGGAGGGCTGCGGGGGCCTGGGCGGGGGTGGTCATGGGTCGAGCGTAATCCCGGCCGCCGACGCCGACCGGCGGGAATCGGACATTGCGCGATGAGACGAGCGAAGGCGAACGGGGGAGGAGCGGACGCGTACGCTCGAGGCATGGAACTGCGCGCCCTCGGCCCGTCCGGCCTCCGTGTCACGGCCGTCGGACTCGGATGCAACAACCTCGGTCGACCGGGCACCCTCACCGAGACGCAGGACGGTGCCACCGAGGTCGTCATCGCTGCGCTCGACGCCGGCGTGACCTTCTTCGACACCGCCGACATCTACGGCGCCGAGTACGGACTCTCCGAGACCCTGCTCGGTGCGGCGTTGCGCGTGCGGCGCGACGAGGCGGTCATCGCGACCAAATTCGGACACCAGGACTACCCCTCGCCTCTGGCCGAGGTCGGGGCGCGCGGCGGGCGCGCCTACATCCGTGCCGCGGTCGAGGGTTCCCTCACCCGGCTCGGCACCGATCACATCGACCTGTACCAGCTGCACACCCCCGACCCGGCCACCCCCATCGAGGAGACGCTCGCGGCGCTCGATGAACTCGTCGTCGAAGGGAAGGTGCGCGCCATCGGCCACTCCAACCTAGACGGCGACGCCATCCGTGCCGCCGATGACGCGGCCGATGCGGCCGGGCTGCACAGCTTCGTGTCCGCACAGAACGAGTACAGCCTGCTCGCGCGAGCCGTCGAGGGCGACGTCCTTCCTGCCGTCCGTGAGCGCGGGCTCGGCTTCCTGCCGTTCTTCCCGCTCGCGAACGGGCTCTTCACGGGCAAGTTCGGCCGTACCGAGCGCCCCGCGGACACCCGCATCTCGCGGCAGCGTCCCCACGTCGCCGAGCAGGCTCCGTGGGATGCGATCGAGGCGTTCGAGCAGTTCGCGGCCGCACGCGGCATCGGTCTGCTCGAGGCGACCTTCGGATGGTTCCTCGCGAAGCCGGAGCTGTCGAGCGTCATCGCGGGGGCGACGCGACCCGAACAGGTGCGTGCGAACGCCGCCGCCGGTTCGGCGTGGCGACCGGATGCCGACGAGGTCGCCGCGATCGATGCACTCTTCCCGGCCTGATCAGCTCGCGTAGGCGGCGATCGCCGCGTTGAGGCTGGAGGCGTAGACGATCCAGGCGAGGTAGGGCATCAGGAGCACCGCTGCCATCCGGTGAACAGGCCAGAAGCGCAGGATCGTGAAGAGCACCGCGAGGAAGAGCGCCACGATGATGGCGAACGACAGCCACAGCGCCGTGGTGCCGATCGTCGGATAGAGCCCGAAGAAGACCGGGGTCCAGAGCGCGTTGAGCAGCAACTGAGCGAAGTACGCCACCAGAGCCGGACGCACGTCGACCTCGTGCCGGCGCCGCCATACCAGCCAGGCGGCGACCGCCATCATCAGGTAGAGAGCCGTCCAGACGGGGCCGAACACGATGTTGGGGGGCGTCCAGGCCGGCTTCTCGGCGTGTGCGTACCAGCCCGTGACCGCATCGCTCGTCGAGAGCGCCCCGCCCAGGCCCACTCCGACCGCCAGCACGACGAAGCCGAGCAGCACGAGCGTGGAGACGCCCGGATGCGTCTCGCGTCGGCTGTGGGCGGCCGGCGTGGTCTCCGGGTCGGCGTGGGCGCTCTCGGTCATCCGTGTTCCCCCTCGTCGTCCACGCTAGCCCGACGCGTCGTGCGAGGGGAGGCTCAGTGCCCGATCAACGGTCCCATCACCCGCGCGATGAGGGAGGCCCGACCGGTGACGCGTTCCTCGACATCCGCGGTCGTCATCGCGACGAGCCCGGCGTTCGCTCCCAGGAATCGCAGCGGTTCCGGCTCCCAGTCGGGGGATCGATGTCCGACCCAGGGGAGCGCCGTGAGTTCGGTGTCGGCCCCGGTCAGAAGGTCGGCGAGCGTGCGCCCGGCCAGGTTGGTGGTCGACAGCCCGTCTCCCACGTAGCCCCCCGCCCAGCCGATGCGCGTGGCGGGGTCGTAGCGCACGGCGGCGTGCCAATCACGGGGCACCCCCAGGGGACCGCCCCACCGGTGCGTGACCGCCGCGTCTCCGATGGCCGGGAACAGCTCCCCGAGGGTGCGCCGGAGGTGGGTGAAGACGTTCTCCGAGCGGTCGTACTCGGGTCGGATCGCGCTTCCCCAGTGGTAGCGCGCCCCGCGGCCCCCGAAGGCGAATCGGTCGTCGGCGGTTCGTTGTCCGTAGATGAGCAGGTGCCGGTAGTCGCTGAAGGTGCGCCCGTGTGGGATCGCGACCTCATCCCAGAACGCGGTCGGCAGCGGCTCCGTCGCGATCATGAGCGAGTACAGCGGCAGGATGCGGCGGTGGGTCTGGGGGAGACCGGCGCCGTAGCCTTCGACGGCGATCACGATCCGGTCGCAGGTCACCGAGCCGCGGTCGGTTTCGACGCGGCCGGGACCGTAATGCGTGACCGTGGTGCCTTCCGCGATGATCACGCCGCGGGCGTCGAGGGCACGGGCGAGTCCGCGCACCAGCTTCGCCGGGTGAAGGCGCGCGCAGTGCGGGTCGAACACCGCCCCCACCGCGCTGGAGGCCGCGACCCGGTCGGCGTCCCACCACTCGAGCGGGTCCACGCCGTAGTCGGCGGCGTCGGCGACATCCGCCCGCGCCGCGCGCTCCTGCACGGCCGACCGCGCGTAGAGCACGGTGCCGCCCGAGACGTAGTCGCAGTCGATGCCGGCGTGCTCTGCGGCGCGCCCCACCTCGCCGACGGTGTCGATCATGGCGCGGCGCATCGCGAGGGCGGCGTCGCGGCCGTGCTTCTTGGCGAGCGACCCCGTCGACCGCGGGAAGAGCGCGCTGCACCAGCCGCCGTTCCGACCCGACGCGCCGAATCCCGCGATCTCCTTCTCGACGACGAGGATGCGCGCCGTCGGTTCGCGCTCGCTCAGGTACCAGGCGGTCCAGAGTCCGGTGAGGCCGCCGCCCACGATCACCACGTCGGCATCGGTGTCGCCGTCGATGCCGGGGCGACGCGTCAGCGCGTCGCCCGCGGCCGCGACCGAGTCATGCCAGTACGACAGTCCGCGGTATGCCACGGTCAGAGGCGCGACCACGCCTCGGTGAGCACCGAACGCAGGGTTCCCTCGATCTCGTCGAACTCGGCCGGGCCGATGGTGAGCGGCGGCGCCAACTGCACCACCGGGTCGCCACGGTCGTCGGCTCGGCAGTAGAGGCCGGCGTCGAACAGGGCCTTCGACAGGAAGCCTCGCAGCAGCCGCTCCGACTCGTCGTCGTCGAACGTCTCGCGGGTGGCCTTGTCTTTCACGAGCTCGATTCCGAAGAAGTAGCCGTCGCCGCGCACGTCGCCGACGATCGGCAGGTCGAGCAGCTTCTCGAGGGTGGAACGGAAGATCGGGGAGTTCTGCTTCACCCGCTCGGTGAGGCCTTCCTCTTCGAAGATGCGCAGGTTCTCGAGCGCGACGGCACTCGAGACCGGGTGCCCGCCGAAGGTGTAGCCGTGGTAGAACGCGGTCGACCCGTGCCGGAACGGCTCGTAGATGCGGTCCGAGATGATGGTCGCGCCGATCGGGGAGTACCCGCTCGTCATGCCCTTCGCGCAGGTGATCATGTCGGGGCGGATGTCGTAGGTCGTCGAGGCGAACATGTCGCCGATGCGCCCGAACCCGGTGATCACCTCATCCGCGACGAGCAGCACGTCGTACTTGTCGCAGATCTCGCGCACCCGCTGGAAGTAGCCCGGGGGAGGAGGGAAGCATCCGCCGGAGTTCTGCACCGGCTCGAGGAACACGGCGGCGACCGTCTCGGGGCCTTCGAACTGGATCATCTCCTCGATGCGGTTCGCCGCCCACTGGCCGAACGACTCGAGCGAGGTACCTTCGTAGCCCATCTCGGCCGCGCGGTAGAAGTTCGTGTTGGGCACACGGAAGCCGCCCGGGGTGATGGGCTCGAACATCTCCTTCATGGCGGGGATGCCGGTGATGGCGAGTGCTCCCTGCGGGGTGCCGTGGTACGCGACGTAGCGCGAGATCACCTTGTGCTTGGTGGGGCGTCCCTGCAGCTTCCAGTAGTACTTGGCGAGCTTGAAGGCGGTCTCGACGGCTTCGCCGCCACCGGTGGTGAAGAACACGCGGTTGAGGTCGCCCGGCGCGTAGTCCGCGAGTCGGTCTGCCAGCTCGATCGCCGAGGGATGCGCGTACGACCACAGCGGGAAGAAGGCGAGCTCCTCGGCCTGCTTGGCGGCGACCTCGGCGAGGCGCTTGCGCCCGTGGCCGGCGTTCACCACGAACAGCCCCGACAGGCCGTCGAAGTACTTCTTGCCGTGGGAGTCCCAGATGTGGTGGCCCTGGCCCTTCACGATGATGGGCGCACCGTGCTCTTCGAGCACCGACTGGCGCGCGAAATGCATCCAGAGGTGGTCCTTGGCCTTCTGCTGCAGCTCCGCTTCGGTCTGCACGTTCAGGGCGTTGTCGGTCATGGTCATGGTGCGATCACCTGGTTCCCCAGTTGTAGAGCTGCTTCTGCAGCTTCAGATAGACGAAGGTCTCCGTCGATTGGACGCCGTCGATACGGCGGATGCGTTGGTTGAGCAGTTCGATGAGGTCGTCATCGTCTTCGCAGACGACCTCCGCGAGGATGTCGAAGCTGCCCGCCGTGAGGACGACGTAGTCGACGGCGGGGATCTCGGCGAGTCGTTCGGCGATCGTGCGGCTGTCTCCGGTGACCCGGATGCCGACCATCGCCTGGCGGAAGAAGCCGAGCTGCATGGGGTCGGTCACGGCGACGACCTGCATGACGCCGGACTCCGTGAGCTTCTGCACACGCTGACGCACGGCCGCCTCGCTCAGCCCGACGGCCTTGCCGATCTCTGCGTAGGAGCGCCGACCGTCCTCCTGGAGCTGCTCGATGATCGCCTTCGAGACGTCGTCGAGGGCGATCGGGCGGCTTCGTGGCGTCATGCGCTTGATTCTCTCATTCTCGGAGGGGTCGAACAAGTGAATCCGTATCACCGGGTGCGATCCGCGACGAAATCAGCAGTTCCGGGGCTCGGCCTCAACGATTAGGGTGAGGGCATGGCTGAACGCATCCTGCGCAACTTCATCAACGGTGAGTACGTCGACGCCCGTGGCGACGACAGCTTCGCGGTCATCGATCCGGCGACCGAGCAGAGCTATGCCGCCTCTCCCGTTTCGGGTCAGGCGGATGTGGATGCCGCGTTCTCCGCCGCCGCTTCGGCCTTCGAGTCGTGGGGCGAGTCGACACCCGCGGAGCGCCAGCTGGCGCTGTTCCGCATCGCGGACCGAATGGAGGAGCGGGCCGAGGAGTTCGCCGACCTCGAGTCGCAGGACACCGGCAAGCCGCGCGCCACCCTGGTGGACGACGAGATCATGCTCTCGGTCGACCAGATCCGCTTCTTCGCGGGAGCCGCGCGCAACCTGGAAGGACGCGCGACCGCCGAGTACATGAAGGACCACACGAGCTCGATCCGGCGCGAGCCGATCGGCGTCGTCGGTCAGGTCACCCCGTGGAACTACCCGCTCAACATGGCGGTGTGGAAGTTCGCCCCCGCGATCGCCGCGGGCAACACGAGCGTGCTGAAGCCGTCCGACACCACCCCGCAGACGACGCTGCTGCTCGCCGAGATCGCGGCCGAGTTCCTCCCGGCCGGCGTGCTGAACGTGATCACCGGCGACCGCACGACGGGCGCGAAGATGATCGAGCACAAGACCCCGCAGATGGTCTCCATCACCGGTTCGGTGCGGGCCGGCATGGAGGTCGCCCGTTCGGCGGCATCCGACCTCAAGCGGGTGCATCTCGAGCTCGGCGGCAAGGCGCCGGTCATCGTGTTCGACGACGCCGACATCGAGAAGGCCGTCGAGGGGATCGCGATCGCCGGCTACTTCAACGCCGGTCAGGACTGCACGGCGGCCACCCGCATCCTGGTGCACGAGAACGTCCACGACGAGTTCGTCGCGGCGATGCTCGCCTATGTGAAGGGCAACGTCGCCACGGGTGACCCGCACGACGCCGACACGTTCTACGGGCCCGTGAACAACAGCAACCAGCTCGACCGCGTCCTCGGGATGCTGGGCGACCTTCCGAGCCACGCCGAGGTGCGCACGGGCGGGGTGCGGGTCGACCGCACCGGGTACTTCATCGAGCCGACGGTCGTCACCAACCTGCGACAGAGCGACGACGCGATCCAGACCGAGTTCTTCGGACCGGTGCTCACCGTGCAGCGATTCTCCGACGAAGGGCAGGCCCTCGAGTGGGCCAACGGCGTGCAGTACGGTCTCTCCTCCAGCGTCTGGACCCGCGACCACGCCCGCGCGATGCGGTTCGCCAAGCGCCTCGATTTCGGGTGCGTGTGGATCAACACCCACATCCCGCTCGTCGCCGAAATGCCGCACGGAGGCTTCAAGCACTCCGGCTACGGCAAGGACCTCTCGGCATACGGTTTCGAGGACTACACGCGGATCAAGCACGTCATGTCGTACATCGGCGAGTAATCGTCGTCGAAGTTCTCCCCACACCCCCACGGGGGATACGGTCCGGGCGTCGTCGCACGGGAGAATAGAAGGATGACGTCGGGGGGTGATGTGCGCGTGGACGAGGATGACGACACCATCCCGCAGGCTGTGCACGCCGCGCTCGTGCGCACGGCGATCGACACCGACGATGTCGAGGTGGCTCTCGGCGACACGATCGTGAAGGGTGTGGCGCCCCGTGCAGAGAAGCCCGCGATCCGTGACCTGCCGCCCGTTCCCGCTGCGCTGCGCCCGCACTACCGCATCCGCGTCGGCGACGGCGAGCCGATCGAGCTCGACCGACCCGCCCACGTCGGCCGGCGTCCACGCATCACCCGCGTGCCGAGTTCGGTGCAGCCGCGCCTGGTCACGGTCGACAGCCCCGACGGCGGCATCTCAGCTACGCACCTCGAACTCCGCGAGCAGGGGGCGACGATCGTCGCCACCGACATGCGCACCTTGAACGGCAGCGAGGTGCGGGTGCCCGGTTCGCCGACGCTCACGTTGCGCCGCGGCGAGTCGGTCGTGGTCACACCGGGAACACGGATCGATCTCGGCGAGGGTGTCGTGGTGGAGATCCTGCACCCCGGACGCGGGGAGGCGGCGAGATGACCCGGCACGGCGAAGACGCCGCCCGCAAGGTGTTCGCGATCCCCGGACGCCCGGATGACTCCGTGGTGCTCGCCTGGGCGGCCGTCACCGACGTGGGTCATCGACGGCACGCCAACGAAGACAGCCTCATCGTTGATCCGCCCGTGTTCGCGGTGGCCGACGGCATGGGCGGCCACGCCGCCGGCGACCGGGCGAGCGCTGCGGCGGTCGATCGGCTCGGCGCGCTCGCCGGACGTCACGACGTCGATGTGTCGGCGGTGGGGGCGGCGCTCTCGCTCGCCGCGCACGACATCGACGACATCGCCGAGCACCTGCCCCTCGGCGCGGGCACCACGGTCACCGGTGCGGTGCTCGACCTCGGCGGCGAGAGCCCCCATTTCGTGGTCTTCAACGTGGGTGACAGTCGCGTGTACCGCTTCCTCGGCAACGAGCTCACCCAGATCACCCGCGACCACTCGGTGGTGCAGGAACTCGTCGACGCGGGCGTCCTGTCGCCCCACGAGGCCGAGAGCCACCCCGAGTCCAACGTGGTGACGCGAGCGCTCGGCTTCCGCGAGGAGCCGCGACCCGACTACTGGATGCTCCCGGTGGAGAGCGGGATGCGGTTGCTCCTGTGCTCGGACGGCCTCACGAAGGAACTCTCCGCGGAGCGCATCCATCTCCACCTCGCCGCCCGTCTCTCGGCGGTCGAGACGGCCGGAGCGCTCGTCGATGCGGCGCTCGCGGCGGGCGGTCGTGACAACGTCACGGTCGTGGTGGTCGACGTGCTCGACGCACCGGACCCGGTGGAACCGTCTGTCTACAATGAAGACTCCGCAGGGGCGAGGGGGTAGACGTGGTTCGTCGTCTTCCGTCGCAGCCTCCGGTTCTTCCGGGGTTCTCGTACGTGCACGTCCTCGGCTCGGGCGGGTTCGCCGACGTGTTCCTCTACGAGCAGAACATGCCCCGTCGCCAGGTGGCCGTGAAGGTGATGCTGAGCGAGGTCGTCAACGACCAGGTCCGCCAGATGTTCCAGGCCGAGGCCAACCTGATGGCGCAGCTGAGCGCGCATCCGTCGATCCTGACGGTGTATCAGGCGAGCGTCTCCAGTGACGGCCGACCGTACCTCGTCATGGAGTTGTGCTCGGCGTCGCTGAGCGAGCGGTACCGGCGCGAGCCCTTGCCGGTGCCGGAGGTGCTGCGCATCGGCATCAAGATCGGGTCGGCCATCGAGACCGCCCACCAGGCGGGGGTGCTGCACCGGGACATCAAGCCGTCGAACATCCTCCTGACGGCGTACGGGCATCCGGTGCTGTCCGACTTCGGGATCGCGTCGACCCTGAGCGGGCAGAAAGACCAGGACTCGGTGGGTCTGTCGATCCCGTGGTCGGCACCCGAGGTGCTGCTCGACGAGACGCCCGGCACCCTCGCATCCGAGGTGTGGTCGCTCGCCGCGACCGTGTACTCGCTGCTCGCGGGGCGGTCGCCGTTCGAGATCCCCGGGGGAGCGAACTCCTCGAGCGACCTGATGGGGCGGATCGCGCGGGCGAAGCCGCAGCCGATCGGCCGACCGGATGTGCCGGCGAGCCTCGAAGAGGTGCTGCGTCGGGCCATGTCGCGCAAACCGGAGAACCGCCCCGCCAGCGCACTCGAGTTGGTCCGCGAGCTGCAGCTGGTCGAGACAGAGCTCGGGATGCCGCAGACGCCGGCCGAGATCGCGATGGACGACTGGGCGCTCGGCACGGTCGCCGACGAGGAGGACCGCACCCGGCTGCGCCCCGTGGCGACCGGGTCGTCGCCTCCGCGTGACGGTCGCAAGCGGCGACGGCGTCCGGCGCCCGCCACCCCTTACGCCCCCGCAGGCACAGTGCGGGAGCCGAGCGTCCCGTCGGGACCGTTCTCGAAGAGCCGAACCCGTGAGGAGGGGGCCGGCTTCCGGCGCCTCGCCTGGGTGATCGCCGGCGCAGCGGTGCTGGTCGCGGCCTTGGGCGCGACGGCGCTCTTCGTACTGCTGCGCACCGTGGGCTCCGACATCCCGGTCGTGTCGGACGTGCAGGCCGAACTGCAGTCCGGGGGCCGCGTCACGTTCAGTTGGGCGGACCCGGGCATCGCAGAAGGTGACCGCTACCAGATCACCGTCACCGACGAGGGCATCGTGTCGACGCCGAGCCTCCAGGAGGCCGCGGTCTTCGTGGTCGACGCCGACCCGGGCGACACCGTCTGCGTCGTCGTCACCGTGAACCGTAACGGCACGCCGGGCCCCCAGAGCGCCGAAAAGTGCGTGGACGTGGCCGAGGGCTGAGCCGTGTCGTCCTGGTTCGCTTCCCACCGTTCGCTTGTCGCCACCGTGACGAGCGGAACGGTGGTGACCGCACTGGTCGCGACGCTCGCGATCGTCTCGAGCGGCTACACGGCGCAGCGCATGGACCTCACCGACCCGTCGGTGTGGGTGGTCGGTGGCGAGCGCCAGGCGATCGGCCGGGCCAACACGGAGGTGCTGGAACTCGACAGTGTCATCCCGAGCGACGCCGACGACCCGCAGATCGTCCAGTCGGGCGGCACCGTGCTGCTGGTCGACGCGGCCAGCGCGACCGTTCAGGAGGTCGATCCCGCGCACTCGGAGCTCGGTGACGACATCGCGCTCCCGCCCCAGCAGCCCGAGGTGCTTCTGGCCGGTGATCGCGTCGCTGTGTTCGAGCAGGCGACGGGGGAGCTGTGGCTCGTGCCGTTGGCGGAGTTGGCGTCGTTCGACGCCGCGTCGCCGTCGACGCTGAGCCTGGGCGCTGATTCGCGGATCGTCATCACCGAGTCCGGTGTGCTCCTGGCGTATGTCCCCGAAGCCGCCGAGGTGTGGAGCGTCGAGCCGACCGAATTGGTCGTGGGCGCCAGATGGCCGGTCTCGTGGTCGGCGGCGACGGAGCCCGGCGACACCTTCCAGCTGACGGCGGCGGGCGAGAACTGGGCCGTGTTGGATGTGAACCGGCGCGAACTCGCCACGCTGAACGGCTCCCGGTCGCTCGACGACTCCCTCGGGACGACTCCGCGGCTGCAGCGCCCGGGTCCCGCCAATGCGCGCGTGCTGATCGCCCACGGCGGCGGGCTGATCGCTGCTGCGCTCGACGGCGGCGAGCCGTCGGTTCTGGTCTCCGGAGCCGCGGGAGTCCCGGCGGCTCCGGTCGTGGTCGATGGATGCCGCTATGCCGCATGGAGCGACGGTTCCGCGTGGCGCGGTTGCGACTCCGCCGAGCCGGTCGAGCTGGACCTCGCCGAGGTGCCCGCGGGTCCCGCGCTCTCCTTCGCCGTGAACGGCGCGCGAGCGGTGCTGAACGACGAGAACAGCGGCGCCAGTTGGGCTGTGCAGTCCGACGGCGAGGTGATCGACAACTGGGACGACCTGATCCTCGACGAGGACCGCCAGGAGGACCAGCCGGAGGCGAGCGACGACACGCCGCCGGAGCTGGAAGAGGTCCAGGAGCCGCCGGTCGCGGTCGATGACGAGTTCGGCGCCCGACCCGGACGCGCAAGCGTGCTCCCCGTGCTCCTCAACGACTACGACCCCAATGGCGACGTGCTCGTGGTGACGGCGGTCGACTCGATCGATGAGAGCGTCGGGCGCCTCGACCTGGTGAGCCGCAACCAGCAGCTGCAGTTGACCCTGTCGCCGGATGCCGCGGGCACGATCTCCTTCGGCTACACCATCAGTGACGGGCGGGGCGGGACGGCGAGCGCGATCGTCACGGTCACGGTGCGGCAGCCGGGCGAGAACTCGCCCCCACAGGCGGTACGCACCTCGAAGGCCACCGTCGCCTCGGGCGGCCGCGTCTCCACACAGGTCATGAGCGACTGGATCGACCCCGACGGCGATGCGATCTACCTGACGGCGGCATCGATCGCGGCCCCCGATCAGGTCGGTTTCAAGCCGGACGGCGTGGTCGTCTACACGGACGGCGGTGAGGCCACCGGGGTCAAGGCCGTCGCGCTCACCGTCTCCGACGGCCGCGCGGTGACCGGTGGGTCGTTGCAGGTGACGGTGAAGGATCAGGGCACGGTGCCGATCATCGTCGAGCCGTGGGTGGCGCTGGCTACGGCCGGCCAGGAGGTCACGATCCGGCCGCTCCTCCACGTTCGCGGGGGTAACGCGGCGATCCGCCTGGGCGGCGTGCCGCCGAAGGCGGGCACGACGATCGTGCCGAGTTTCGAGGCGGGGACCTTCACGTTCCTGTCGGAAGACGTGCGCACGCACTACGTCGAGTTCACGGTCACCGACGGCACCCAGACGGTGACCGGCTCGGTGCGCATCGACGTGTCGGCCCCCGCCGACGCGGCCACACGACCCATCACCGTGCCGAAGACCTTGTTCATGACGATGGACAGCACGCAGACCGTCGACCCGCCCACGAGCGACATCGACCCGGCCGGCGGGGTGCTCGTCGTCACCGGTGTGATGAACGTGCCGGTGGCCAAGGGCGTCCAGGCGGAGGTGCTCGATCAGCGCCGCGTCCGGGTGACGTTGAGCGCGCCCCTCGAGTCGCCGATCTCCTTCAACTACCGCATCAGCAATGGCCTCGCGGAAGCCGAAGGCACGATCACCGTCGTCGAGATCCCGCACCCGCAGCGACTCCAGCCGCCGATCGCGACCGACGACCGGGTGACGGTCCGGGTGGGTGACGCGATCGACATCCCCGTGCTCGACAACGACGAGCAACCCGACGGTGAAGAGATCACGCTGCTGCCCGAACTCGCGGAGCCGCTCCCGGCATCCGCGGGCCTGCTCTTCGCCTCCGGAGACCGTCTGCGTTACCTCGCCCCCCAGACGGCGGGCAACTATTCGGCGGTGTACTCGATCAGGGGAACCGACGGACAGATCGCGCAGGCGCGGGTGCTCATCTCCGTGCGCGAGCGAAACGCCGCCACCAACAACCCGCCTGTGCCGTTGACGGTGACCGCGCGCGCCCTCGCCGGGCAGACCATCCGCATCGAGATCCCGACCAGCGGCATCGACCCCGACGGCGACGCGGTTCAGCTCGTCGGCCAGGCGACCAACCCCGAAAAGGGAAGCATCGTCTCGGTCGACGGCAACTCGCTGCAGTATCAGGCGGGCGACTACTCGACGGGTACCGACATCTTCCAGTACGTCGTCGTCGACCGGCTGGGCGCGCGCGCCACCGGCACCATCCGCGTCGGCATCTCGCCGGCTCTCGAAGGTGCACGCAACCCGGTGGCCAACTTCGACACCGTGCTCGTACGGCCGGGGCGCACCGTCTCGGTCCAGGCGCTCCTCAACGATTCGGACCCCGACGGCAGCCCGCTGCGCATCCGCCAGGTCGAACCGAACGGCGACGGGATCATCGCCGAGATCGTCGGCGACGACATCGTCCAGATCACGCCGCCCACGACATCCGGCGACTACAGCGTCATCTACACGATCGAGAACGAGACAGGCGGCACGAGCTCCAACTTCATCCGTGTGACGGTCTCGCCTGACGCGCCGCTGGCACGTCCGTCGGTGAGCGACAGCGAACTGAGCGTCACCGACGTGCTCGACCGCACCACCGTCGACGTCCGCGTGCTCGAACGGGCGTTCTTCGCCGACGGCGAGGTGTCGCAGTTGGGAGTCGAGCTGGTGCCCGGTTTCGGCGACTCGGCCGAGGTGCTACCCAACAAGCGCGTACGTGTGGTGATCGGCGACCGCAGCCAGATCATCCCGTTCGCCGTGGTGCATCCGGATGAACCGTCGATCCGCGCGTACGCGTTCATCCGGGTTCCGGGGTTCGACGACGCGCTGCCCCAGATCAACACGAAGGCGCCGCAACTGGTCGTGAAGAGCGAGTCCACGCTTCGGATCGAGCTGTCCGAGTACGTGGTCGCGTTGGGTGGCTCCCAAGTGCGGCTCACCGATTCGAGCACGGTGCGCGCCACCCACGCGAACGGCGAGTCGCTGGTCGTGGACGAGAACACTCTTCAGTTCACCTCCGCCGACCGGTACTGGGGTCCCGCCTCGATCAGCTTCGAGGTCACCGACGGCACGTCGGCCTCCGACCCGGACGGTCACGTGACGACGCTGTCTCTGCCGATTACCGTCGAACCTCGCGAGAACCAGCCGCCGATCTTCAGCGGCGGTGTCGTCGACTTCGAACCCGGTCAGCAGAAGGAGCTCGACCTGGTGAAGCTCACGAAATACCCCTACGACGACGACATCGACGAGCTCACCTACAGCGTGCTCGATCCGCTTCCCGTGGGCTTCAGCTACCAGTTGAACGGCCAGCGACTCCTGGTGAAGGCCGACGACACGGCCGTGAAGGGCGCCTCCACCAGCATCACCCTGGGTGTGCGCGACGCACTCAAGGAGGGTCAGAGCGGCCGCATCCAGTTGCGGGTGGTGCCGTCGACCCGACCGCTCGCGCGTCCCATCGCCGACCAGAGCATCACCCGCCGAGGCGAGACGACCGTGATCGACGTGCTCGCCAACGACGCCTCGACCAACCCGTTCCCCGCCGTGCCGTTGCGGGTCACCGACATCCGCGGACTCAGCGGGTCGACGCTGCCGTCCGGTGTCACCGTCTCGCCGAGCGCCGACCGCTCGCGCCTCACCGTCACCGTCTCCGATGCCGCCGAACCGCTCGACACGACGCTGCAGTACCAGGTGGCCGACGCGACCGGCGACACCGACCGCATGGTGTGGGGCACCGTCACCATCTCGGTGCAGGATGTGCCCGATCCGGTGACCAGCCTCCGCGTCACCGAGTTCGGCGACCGCCTGCTGAAGCTCGGCTGGGCGCCGGGGCCGTTCAACAACTCGGCCATCACGGGCTACCGGGTGAACGTCGACGCGAACGGCAGTGTGTCCACCACGGACTGCACGGTCACCGTCGGCTGCGCGATCACGACACCCGGCAACGGCCCCAGCAACGCGGTGCGGATCTCCGTGGTCGCGGTGAACGCGATCGGCGCCTCTGAACCCACCTCCCTCGGCGGCCTCATCTGGTCGGATGTCATCCCGCCGCCGCCTGCCTCCGTCGCCACCACCCCCGTCGACCACGGCCTGCGCGTCACCTGGAAGAAGCCCGAGCAGGGCGCCGGCAGTCCGGTCGACACCTACGTGGTCACTGTCGGCGGTGTGAGTGTCACGGTGTCCGTGGGCGAGTCGGACCCGGTGGGCACGTCGTACGCGCGCGTCGTCGCGAACGCCAGCATTGCGAACGGAACTGCGGTCGCCTTCTCGGTGAGCGCCCGCAACAAGGCGCCCAACTCCCTCGCCACCTGGAACGAGTCCGGGGGAAGCGCCACACCGGCCGGCCCGCCGATCGTCGCGGCGAGCCCCACCGCATCCGCCTCCACCACCGACGGGACCACCGCCACCGTCGCGTGGGCGGGAGCTTTCGCCGCGAACGGCAAGCCGATCACCAACTACTACGTGGCGATGCACTCGGGGGAGGCGCCGGCCTGCACCGTGACCGGTGTCGAGAGCGGGGCCCCGGTGTTCTCCCCGCCGACCGGTCCGAACGTGCAGACCCTGGGCGCGAGCACCACCTCGACGACCTTCGGTGGCCTTTCACCCAACGTCGACTACACGTTCACCGTCTACGCGTTCAACGGGCAGGGCTGCACGCGGTCCGCTCCGGTCACGGCGACCCCTCGGGCCGCGCCCGGACAGGTGGTGCTCCAGCCCTCCGACGTCTCCGGCCTCATCGACCGTGGAGACGGCACCTGGGACTTCCGCCTGCTGGGGGCGACCATCCCCGCAGGCTCGGCAGACATCGACAGCGTCGTGTACCGGCTCACCGGCGGCACCACCGACGCCAGCGAATCGGCGCTGGTGCCCTTCGGTACCTTCCTCACCGCCGGGACCAGCCACTACGGCAACGCCGTCTCCGTCGAGGTCAAGGCATGCCGTCAGTACCCCGAGGTGCGGCTCTGCAGTCCCGAATGGTCGCCCGCGTTCGCGCTCGGCAAGCCCGTGTCCATCCAGGTCACCGGCCTCGTGGCGATCGAGACCAAGGCGCCGCTCACCGCCCTCGACCCGGGCCAGGGATACTGGGCCTGGACCGGAGGGCCGACCACCGGCGCGCCCGGCTACGACAGCGTGAGCTTCACCTGCGGCGCCGCCGACGACCCCGCCACACCGCAGGTGTGCGAGGTCGTGGGGGGCGGTCTCCTCGGCGCGGACTACCCCGACCTCGTGGTGACCGTCGGCGCCAATGGCTCCACCTATTCGCGAACCTTCACCTGGGCCGAGACGCCCCACTGACATCCGGCCACCCGAGAGGACGACCCCATGACGATGACGCCCGAGCAGGCGAGCAGCTTCCACGAGACATTCGGTCGGCTGGTGTCCGGTGTCGAGCAGGTGCTGCTCGGCAAGACCTTCGTCGTGCGGCTGGGGTTCATCACCCTGTTCAGTGAGGGTCACCTGCTGCTGGAGGACTTCCCGGGAACCGGCAAGACGTCTCTCGCGCGGGCGATCGCCCAGAGCGTCGACGGGTCGAACAACCGCATCCAGTTCACCCCCGATCTCCTCCCGGGAGACATCACCGGCGTCAGCATCTACGACCAGCGCTCGGGGCAGTTCGACTTCCACCACGGTCCGGTCTTCGCCAACGTTGTGCTGGCGGACGAGATCAACCGTGCGAGCCCGAAGACCCAGGCCGCGCTCCTCGAGGTGATGGAGGAGGGCCGGGTGACGGTCGACGGGGCAACGCACCCGGTGGGGGCGCCGTTCATGGTGATCGCCACCCAGAACCCCATCGAACAGGCGGGCACGTACCGCCTCCCCGAGGCGCAACTCGACCGATTCCTGCTGAAGGCGTCCATCGGGTACCCCGACCACGCGTCCACCGTCCGGATCCTCGAAGGCGCCGGCGTGCGCGCCCACGAGACGGTCATCCCGGCGGTGATCACCGCCGAGGAGGTGGTCGAGCTCGCCGCGCTCGCGCGGACCGTGCATGTCGACCCCTCGATCAACGACTACGTCTCGCGGCTGACCGAGGCGACCCGTTCAGCCACCGAGGTGCGGCTCGGTGTCAGCGTGCGTGGTGCGCTCGCCCTGGTGCGGGCCTCGAAGACGCTCGCTGCGGCCAGCGGCCGCCACTACGTGGTGCCCGACGACATCAAGTCGCTCGCCGAAGCGGTCCTGGCGCACCGTCTCGTGCTCGACCCGGAGGCCGAATTCGACGGCGTCACCGCGTCGAGCATCATCGCCCAGCTTCTGCTCGAGACCCCGCCGCCCAGTGATCGGCAAGCCGTGTGACGACGAGGAACAGCACATCGGCGCGGGGTCGCACCGACTCCGCAACCCAGGGTGACACCGCCGGGCTCACGAACACGCGCGCCCGGCTCGTCGGCGCGCGCACCGGCCTGCTCGCGGACGCGGTGGTCGGGGTCGTTCGCGCGGCCCGCGCCGTCGGGGGCGCGTTCTCGCGCCTCGGGCGACGGCTCGGGGGCGTCGTCACCCCCATCGGCTGGGTGGTGCTCTTCCTGATCCCCGCGGCGCTCCTCGCGGGCTACCTGCTCGGCTGGCTCGAACTGGTCGTAGCGGGCTGGGCATGCCTGGGGCTGGCGGCGGTCGCCGCCCTGGTGCTCATCGGGCGGGCGCCGTACCGGATGTCGCTGGCGCTCCCGCACCGTCGCGCGGTGGTGGGGGAGTCGGCGCGCGGCGCCGTCTCCGTGCACAACATCGGACCCCGGAGGTCGCTCGGCACCGTACTGGAGGTGCCCGTCGGCGACGGCGTGGTCGAGCTGGCACTCCCCAGCCTGCGTAAGTCGGCGGCGCAAACCCAGGACTTCGCCATCCCGACGCTCCGTCGCGGGGTAATCGCCGTCGGCCCGGTCCGGACGGTCCGCGCCGACCCGCTCGGGCTGGTCCGCCGCGAGATCGAGTGGACGGAACGCCTCGAGCTGGTCGTGCACCCCCGAACGGTGAGCGTCCCCTCGACCAGCACCGGCCTCATCCGCGACCTCGAGGGCACCCCCACGCGCGATCTGACGTCGAGCGACGTGGCGTTCCATGCTCTGCGTGAATACCAGTCCGGCGACGACCGGCGCTACATCCACTGGCGCTCCACCGCGAAGACCGGCACTTACATGGTGCGGCAGTTCGAGCAGACGCGTCGCAGCCACCTGGTCGTCGCGCTCAGTCTCTCAACCCACGATTTCGAGAGCGAGGCGGAGTTCGAGCTCGCGGTGAGCGTGGCCGGATCGCTGGGCGTCCGGGCGATCCGCGACGGCCGAACGGTGTCGGTGGTGGTCTCGGCGCTCACCCCGGAGTTCGCGAAACGGCGTGTCTTCGCGGTGCGTCCGCTGGCCACCTACCTGCCCGAGCGTCTGCTCGACGATCTGGCCGTCGTGGAGGCGTCCGCCGACGCCCTCCCGCTGCGGGACGTCGCACGCGTCGTCGCGGACGACATCCCTGGCGTCTCCGTCGCCTTCCTGGTCTGCGGATCGCGCACCACCGCGCAGGAGCTCCGCAGCTGCGCGGCACGGTTTCCCCCGGATGTCGAGGTCGTGGCCGTGGTGTGCGACACCGAGGCGGTGCCCGGGATGCGCCGGATGGGCGGCCTGAACGTCATCACGATCGGGTACCTCGACGAGCTGAGGCTCGCGTTGGCGCGAACGGCAGCGGTCGCGTGAAGCGCCCGATCGACCTCGCCGCGCTCGGCGACATCTTCCAGTTGTGGCTCACGATGGGCATCGCAGCAGCGATGCTGTGGCCCATCTACCAGTCGCAGGCGTTCGTCATCCTCGCGATCGCGGCGATCCTCCTCGGCACGCTCATCGCGGCGGCGGGGGCCGCTTTCCGCTGGCCCGCGTGGGTGGTGTTCCTTGTCACGGTCGGTGTCTTCGCGATCTCCGGGGTCCCGCTCGCGGTCCCCGGTAAGGCGGTCGCGGGATTCCTCCCCAGCATCGAGGGACTCGTGGAGCTGTTCACGGCCGTCGCACTCGGCTGGAAGCAGCTGCTGACGATCACCCTGCCGGTCGGCGACTACCAGTCGCTCCTCGTCCCGGCCCTGGTGCTTCTGCTGTCCGCGACGGTGATCGCCGGCAGCATCGCCCTGCGCGCGAGGTACGGGGAACTCGCCGCAATCCCTCCCGCCGTCGTGTTCATCGTGGCCATCCTGTTCGGCCCGGACACCCCGACGCTCCCGATCACGCTCGGACTCGCGATGCTCGCCGCCTGCGTGGTGTGGGCCAGCTGGTGGCGCTGGCGTCGGCGTCGCGCCGCGACGCGCCGTTTCGCGAGGGAGGCAGGTGCGGCTGAGTTCCGGCTCGGTGTCGAGGCGCGCACTCTGATCTCGGCCCTCGTCATCCTCGCGGTCGCCGGCACCGGCTCGGTCCTCGCGGTCGCCGCCGTGCCGGTGACGGGGGAGCGCGACGTACTCCGGAACGCGGTCGCGCAGCCGTTCGATCCGCGCGACTACGCGAGTCCGTTGTCGGGATTCCGGCGCTACCTTCGGGATGACGCGGCGGAGACCACGATGCTCGAGGTGTCGGGCCTGCCTGCGGGAGCGCGCATCCGCATCGCCACCCTCGACAGCTACGACGGAGTCATCTACGCCGTCGGCAGTGCGACCGTCGACTCGGCATCCGGCATCTTCGTGCGGTTGCCGTCGGCGATCGACCGCTCGACCCTCGACGGGGAGACCGTGGACCTCGTGGTGACGGTCGACGGATATGCAGGGGTATGGGTTCCGACCGTCGGCACCCTGGCCGACATCACCTTCCTCGGCGACGGGGCCGCAGGGTTGGAGGACGGCTTCGCCTTCAACGACACGAGCGGCACCGCGGCCGACGTGCGCGGTCTCGACACGGGAGACAGCTACCACCTCACCGCGGTGATCCCCGATCAGCCGAGCTACGCAGACCTCGCCGACGCGGTGCCGGGATCTGCGGAGGTACCGCGGATCACGGAAGTTCCGGACGACCTGGCGACCGCTCTCGACGGATACGTGGGTGGCGTGGACGGCGCCGCCGGGGCCCGCCTGGTCGCGGCGATCGACTCCATCCGTGCGGACGGTTTCATCAGCCACGGGCTGTCCGACGACGAGCCCGCCAGCCGCTCCGGTCACTCCCTCGACCGCATCGCGGAACTGTTCTCCGGGGGTCGCATGATCGGCGACGCCGAGCAGTACGCGGTGGCGGCCGCGCTGATGGCCGATCGGTTGGGGTTCCCCGCACGCGTGGTCTTCGGTTTCGTGCCGGAGAACGAGGAGGGGACGGGGAGCACCGTCGTGCGTGGTTCCGACATCTCGGCCTGGATCGAGATCGACACCGCCCAGTACGGCTGGGTGGCGATCGACCCCGTGCCTCCGGTGCGTCCCATCCCGGAGGAGGAGCCGGAGGAGCCGACGCCGGTTTCGCGTCCCGAATCGATCGTGCCGCCGCCCGCGGACCGGCCCGATCCTCGGGAGGAGCAGTCGGATTCCGACACGACGGCTGAAGACCCGGTCGTGCCGGACGACACTCTGGAGGTCCTGCTCCAGGTGCTGAAGGTGGCCGGACTCGTGCTGCTCGTGCTGGCGATTGCGGCCTCGCCGTTCCTCATCGTCATCGGCGCGAAGGCGCGCCGACGCCACCTGCGGCGGACGGCCCCGTCGACCCTTGCGCGCATTCGGGGCGGCTGGGACGAGTTCGCGGATCTCGTCGTCGACCACGGTCTCGCGGTCCCGACGTCGGCGACCCGTTCCGAGCTGGCTGCCGTCGTGGGGACGCTGCCGTCACGGGTGCTGGCGGCGGTCGTCGACCGCGCGGTCTTCGCTCCGGGGGAACCGGCCGCCGCAGATGCCGATCGCGTATGGACGGCCGTCGGAGAGCTCCGCAGTTCGCTCGACACGGGTAAGCGTCGCCGCGATCGGATGCGCGCACGGGTCTCCGTACGCTCTCTGGGCGGGGGCGCCGTGCGCCAGCTGCTGCGACGCCCGGGAGGTCGCCGATGAACTGCCAGCACTGCGGGACCCCGCTGCCCCACGGGGCCCTCTTCTGTGTCGAGTGCGGACGCTCGCTCGCCGAGCGTGAGCACGTCGCGTTCGTCAGCCCGCCGCCCGCCGCTCCCGCACCCCCGTCGGATCGTCGCCCGCACTGCCCGCAGTGCGGCTCTGCGATCGATCCGTCGGATATCTTCTGCGGCGAATGCGGATTCGTGCTGCACACCGTGGTGGAGCCGGTGGTCACGGCGGCGATCGTGCTGCCGGAGCCGGAGCCGGAGCCGGAGCCGGAACCGGAGCCCGAGCCCGCGCCGAAACCGATACCAGCGCCGGAGCCCGACCCGCTGCCTGAACCCGTCCAGGTGGCGGCACCGATCTTCTCCGTGCCCGACCCCGCGGCGCACGAGCCGCACCTCGAAGACATCGAGGCGACCCGGATCGTGGCGCCCGCGAGTGGGGCGGAGCGTTATGTGCTCCAGTTCAGCACCGGCGAGAGCGTGGTGGTGACCGGCTCCGGTCTGGTGGGGCGCAACCCTGCTCCGGAGCCCGGGGAGTACGTCGACGAGCTGGTGGCGATCTTCGATGTCGGGAAGTCCGTCTCGAAGTCCCACATCGAGTTCGGACAGGAGTCGGGACGGTTCTGGGTCTCGGATCGCTATTCGACGAACGGCACGCTGGTGAGGCAGCCCGACCAGGAGGTCGTTCGGTGTGTCCCCGGTCGGCGCTACATGGTGGCGCGCGGAACGCGTGTGGAGATCGGTGAGCAGTTCTTCATCGTGAGCTGACCTCCCCTCCTCACCAGTCGTCCGGGTCTCTCGTCCACCGGATCGCCGGGTGGTGTGACGGCGCCTCGCGCCCGACGCGAGGCTGGGGCGATGATCCCCGTCCAGGAGAGGCTCCAACTGCCCGCCACGCCGCCCCCGGCGCGGCGGCCGGGTCTGCCCGTGGTCGCGCTGGTGGCGCCGGTGGCGATGTCCGTGGCGCTGTGGGTGATGACCGGCTCGCCGTATGCCCTCGTGCTGGCGATCTTCGGCCCGCTCATCGCTCTCGTCGGGTGGCTAGAGGCGCGACGCACACGGCGCCGCGATCGTCGCGCCGCCGTTCGCGAGACGCTGCGCCGCATCGACGACCTGCATGCGCGGGTCGACACCCGGTTCGATGAGCGACGTGCGGCCCTGATCCGGCAGTCGAACGCGCGACGCGACGATGGGTCGGCCGCCGTCGTCCTGCGGGTGGGCACCGGGCCGACACCGTCCGGCATCGTCGTCGGCGGCGACGATGCCGCACCTCCCGAGGCGGATCTTGTCGCGGCCATCCAGCGGCTCAGGTCGCACGCGGCAACCATCCCCGATGCACCACTGCTCCTCACCGAAGCCGAACCGGTGATCGTCGTCGATGGGCCGGCGGCTCTCGTCCGGTCGCTGGCACGGTCGCTCGTGATGCAGGTGCTCACGGCGCTCCCCGACGATTCCGCGACCGTGCACCTTCCGGAGGGGGAGTGGTGGGCACGCGACCTCCCGTTCGAGCTGCGCTCGGGACCGAACTGGGAGGTGGTGCAGGGCGGACGACGGTTGCTCCGAGTGGAGCGGGGCGTGGCGGCCGGTCCGGGGGCGACGGTCATCCGTGCAACGGATTCTCTGCCTCCGAGGATCGTCGCGCCTGCTCACGTGGAGCCTGTCCGGCTCAGCCTGATGTGCGCGGCCGAGGCCGCCGCGCGCGCGAGGGCTTTGGCCGCCCGTGCGCGCGAAGCGGGCTGGCGGTCCGTGTCCGAGGTGCCGCGAACGGTCGCGTTCGGCTCCCTCCCTCAACCGGGTGGGCACGACCCGCTCGCGGCGATCGTCGGCGTCGACGCGCGAGGGCCGGCCGTGTTCGATCTCGATCGGGACGGACCTCACGCACTCATCGCGGGAACCACCGGGTCAGGCAAGAGCGAACTCCTCGTCACCTGGGTGCTGGCTCTAGCCCGAGCCCACGCTCCGGCCGACCTGAGCTTTCTGCTCATCGACTTCAAAGGCGGAGCGTCGTTCGCACCCGTTCGACGCCTTCCGCACGTCGTCGGCATGGTCAGCGATCTCGATCCGGTCTCCGCGGGTCGCGCGGTAGCGAGCCTGCGCGCCGAACTGCTGCGTCGTGAGGAGGTGCTCGCGACCCACGGAGTGCGTTCGCTCTCCGAGCTGCCCCCGGGTGTACTCGCGAGGTTGGTGATCGTCGTCGACGAATATGCCGCCCTGGTGGCCGTGGATCCGACCCTTCAGACCGTGTTCGCCGACCTCGCCGCGCGAGGCCGCACGCTCGGGCTGCACGTGATCCTGTGCACGCAGCGCCCGGCAGGTGTCGTCCGCGAGTCGGTGCTTGCCAACGTCACGCTGCGGGTGTGTCTGCGGGTCCTGGATGCCGCCGACAGCGTCGCCGTCGTCGGCCATCCCGGGGCAGCGCAGATTCCCGCCGACGCACGAGGTCGCGGGCTGCGGGCCGGAACTTCGGCCGGTGATCCCATCCAGTTCGCCCTCACGACGCCCGGTGACGTCGAGGTCGTCTGTCAGCGTTGGGCGACCGCACCGCCGGCGACCGGGCGCCCGTGGCTCGACCCCCTCCCCGTCCGCCTCACAGCCGACCTGACCGCTTTGTTGCCGGCACCCTCCGGTGTCTCCGGCGCCGTGGTGGGGGCCGTCGACCTTCCCGAGCTTCAGCGCCAGGAGCAGTTGATCGTCGACCCGTGGGGGAGTGGGTCGGTGCTCGTGGTCGGAGCGACGGGGTCCGGCCGGAGCACCGCGCTCGAGATGCTCGCCCAGGCGACCGATGCGCACGTGCGCCGCGTGCCTGGCGACCCCGCCGAGCTGTGGCAGGCGCTCACCGTCCCCGCGGAAGAGGGCCGCGTGCTCGTGGTCGCCGACGACCTCGATCGGACTCTGGCCTGGGCCGATCCGGACGTCCGCGCCGACCTCGCGGAGCTGATCTCGCGTGCAGCGCGCGACACTCGGCGAAGCGGAATCGCGCTCGCGGCGAGCACCCGCAGCACCGGCGGGGCGATGCACGCCGTTCAAGGAGCATTCGAACAGCGCCTCGTGCTGCGGTTGGCATCGCGCGAGGAGCATCTCCTTGCGGGCGCGGAACTCGCCGGCTACCGAAGCGACCGTCGGGCAGGCTCCTGCGTGTGGGCGGGTCGCGAAGCGCAGATATCGCTGCCCTCGGGGCAGAGACATGAAACGTGGCGCGCTGCCTTGCCCTCCGTCGACCTCGCCGAGCCGTGGGCGGTGGTCACCGGCAGGCCCGATGAACGGGCGAGGCTCCGCGCAAGGCACGAGACGACGATCAATGACGTGGACGGCTGGCTGGCCGACCACGGCGGCCTGGAGCGGGCGAGGCGCTCCGGTCGACTCCTCCTGGTGGGCTGCACTACGGCCGATCATCGCGCGCTCACCCGAGCACGGGCTCCCCTTCCGCCGCTCTCCGGCGACGACGAGGCGTGGCGATTCGACGGCACGTCGACCACCCGGGTGCGGGTGCTCCCCGCCGCCGGTCAGGCGAGCCCGAGCGGCGACTCCTCCGCGGTCAAGCCGTGAGCGGCAGCCACCGCCGCATTCACCACGTGCCCGGCATGCACGTTCAGGCCGCGGGCGAGCGCCGCATCCGACCGCAGGGCTTCCTTCCACCCCGCGTTGGCTATGGCCCGCACATACGGCAAGGTCGCGTTCGTGAGCGCATAAGTGGACGTGTTGGCCACGGCACCCGGCATGTTCGCCACGCAGTAGAACAACGAACCGTGCACCACGAACGTGGGGTCGGCGTGCGTCGTCGCGTGCGAATCCTCGAAGCATCCCCCCTGGTCGATCGCGATGTCGACCAGCACGCTTCCCGGGCGCATCCGCTCCACCAGAGCGTTGGTCACCAGCTTCGGGGCCTTCGCCCCCGGAACCAGCACCGAGCCGATCACCAGATCGGCGTCCAGCACGGCACGCTCGATCTCGAAGCTGTTCGACGCGATCGTGCGCACCCGGCCCGCGTACAGGGCGTCGAGCTCCCGCAACCGCTGGATATTGGTGTCCAGAACGGTCACCTGCGCGCCGAGGCCCACAGCCACCGCCACCGAGTTCGTGCCGGCGACGCCGCCGCCGAGCACGACGATGTGGGCGGGACGCGTACCCGGAACCCCGGGCACCAGCAGCCCCGGCCCGCCGTGCGGGCGCATCATCACGTTCGCGCCCACGATCGGAGCCAGACGCCCCGCGACCTCGCTCATCGGCGCCAGCAGGGGGAGCGCGCCCGACGCGAGCTGCACCGTCTCGTAGGCGATCGCGGTCACGCCGCTCGACACCAACTCGCGGGTGAGCTCCGGTTCCGCCGCAAGATGCAGGTAGGTGAAGAGCGTGAGCCCGTCACGGAAGTGTCGGTACTCGCTCTCGATCGGCTCCTTCACCTTGAGGACCATGTCGACAGAGCCCCACGCGGTATCCGCATCCGCGACGATGCGGGCACCCGCGGAGCGATAGTCCTCGTCGGTGATCGACGACCCCTCACCCGCCCCCGACTGGATGTGCACCTCGTGTCCGTGCACCGCCAGGTCGTGCACACCCGACGGGGTGATCGCGACCCGGTACTCGTTGTTCTTGACCTCGCTCGGCACGCCGATCTTCATGCGGTCAGCGTAACCGCAGCACCGAGGAATCCGTAGAGAAAAGCGTGCTGGAGTGCTGATTTCGTGAAATCTATGTTTCGAAATGGACGCTTTTGCCCGTTTCGTCGATGTGGGGGTGGTTGATGTGCCAGTATCAACCCACGGCATCGCTGCCCGTACCCGCGTACCACGAGAAGGAGTCCATCCGATGTCCCGGTCTCTTCCCGAAGATCCGCTGATCCGCAGCCTCGTGCTCCAGGCTCGCCGCGCTCAGGTCAGCCGTCGCACGATGCTCCAAGGTGCAGGAATCGGCGCCGCCGCGCTCACCCTCGCGGCCTGCGCGCCGAGCGGGTCGTCGCGTCCCACCGCCGCCCCGGACAACTCCGAGAACGACCCCACGCTCACCTGGGCCAACTGGGCGCTCTACCTCGACGAAGACGACGCGGGCAACCACCCGACGCTCGACAGGTTCCAGCAGGAGTCCGGGATCACGGTCGACTACCGGGTCGACGTCGACGACAACAACTCGTACTACGCCAAAGTCAAGGACCAGCTCGCCCTCGGCCAGGACATCGGCGCCGACACCGTCTGTCTCACCGACTGGATGGTGGCCCGCTGGATCCGCCTCGGCTACACGCAGGCGTTCGACGAGGCCAACATCCCCAACAAGAAGAACCTCGAGCCGAGCCTCGTCGACGTCGACTTCGACCCGGGCCGCACCAACTCGATCCCGTGGCAGGGTGGCTTCGCCGGCATCTGCTGGAACAAGGCCAAGATCCCTGCCGGGCTGAAGAGCGTCAGCGACCTGTGGAAGCCCGAGTTCAAGGGTCGCATCGGCGTGCTGAGCGAGATGCGCGACACGATCGGCCTGATCATGCTCGAGCAGGGCGTCGACATCTCGCAGGACTTCACCGACGCGCAGTTCCAGGCCGCCAACGACGAGTTCCGTCGGCAGGTCGAGAACGGCCAGATCCGCAACATCAAGGGCAACTCGTACATCGACGACCTCGCCAACGAAGACACCCTCGCCGCGATCGTCTGGTCGGGCGATGTCACCACCCTCAACGCCGAGAACGGCGACCGGTGGGAGTTCGCGATCCCCGAGGCCGGCGGAACGATCTGGAACGACAACTTCCTGATCCCCATCGGCTCGACCCGCAAGACCAACGCCGAGAAGCTCATCAACTTCTACTACGACCCCGAGATCGCCGCCGAGGTGGCCGCGTGGGTCAACTACATCACCCCGGTCGTCGGTGCCCGCGAGGCAGCCGAGGCGATCGACCCGTCGCTCGTCGACAACCAGCTCATCTTCCCCAACGAAGAGACGCTGTCGACGGTCAAGCGCTTCCGGTCGCTCACCCCCGCTGAGGAGCAGGCCTACGGTGCCGAGTTCCAGTCGGTCCTGATCGGCGCCTGATGGCAGGGGCGTTCGACGAGTCCGGGGCCGACCTCGAGCTGGTCGGCGTCACCAAGCGTTTCCCCGGCTTCACGGCGATCGAGAACCTCAACCTGACCGTTCCGGCAGGGTCGTTCTTCGCCCTGCTCGGACCATCGGGCTGCGGCAAGACGACCACCTTACGCCTCGTCGCAGGACTCGAGGAGCCGTCGGCGGGCCGCATCCTGATCGGCGGCAAAGACGTCTCGAGCACGAAGCCGCACCAGCGGCCCGTCAACACGGTGTTCCAGAGCTACGCACTCTTCCCGCACATGACGGTGCTCGCGAACGTCGCCTTCGGGCTGAAGCGTCGGGGGATCGCCAACGCGCAGGAACTCGCCCACGAGGCCCTGCGCCTGGTGGAACTCGACCATCTCGCGAACCGGCGTCCGACGCAGCTGTCCGGCGGACAGCAGCAGCGTGTCGCCCTGGCACGCGCGGTCGTGAACCGGCCGGCGCTGCTTCTCCTCGACGAACCGCTCGGCGCCCTCGACCTGAAGCTGCGGCGCCAGATGCAGCTGGAGCTGAAGGCCATCCAGAGCGAAGTCGGCCTGACCTTCCTGCACGTGACCCACGACCAGGAGGAGGCCATGACCATGGCCGACACCGTCGCGGTCATGAACAAGGGCCGCATCGAGCAGATGGGCGCACCCGAGGAGCTCTACGAGCTGCCGCGCACGACGTTCGTGGCCAACTTCCTCGGACAGTCGAACCTGTTCACCGGCAGGGTCGTGAACGCCGGCCCGGATGCGATCACGGTCGACATCGCGGGTCTCGGCATCAAGGTCCCTCGCGAGCGCGCCCAGCGGCACGCGGGCGAGGTCACCATCGGTGTCCGCCCCGAGAAACTGACCCTGCTGACCAGCGCCCCCGCCGCGAGCGGCGCGACGAACGTGCTCGGCCCCGGCGTCGTCACGGATGTGTCGTTCACCGGTGTGAGCACCCAGTACCTGGTCCAGATCCCCGGGCTGCCCGTCATCACCGTGTTCGCACAGAACATGGCGTTCGGCCCGCTCGTCGAACTGGGCGCCGAGGTCTGGGTGTCGTGGGCCGTCGAGCACGGATTCGGGCTCGCCGACGAACCCGGACTCGAGCCGAAGTTCGCGTCCGACGACGACACCAAGACGATCGCGGTGCAGCGCCGGCAGCGCCTCGAGGACGAGCTGGACGAGGCCTGACGTGGCGTTCGGTGCGTTCGCCAACACCGGCCCCGATCTTTCGGCGGCGGCCCCCCGTCGTCGCAGCTACATCGCCCTCATCCTGCTGCTCCCGGGCATCGTCTACCTGCTGGCGACCTTCGTCGCGCCGCTGGTGTCGCTCGTGCTCACGAGCTTCAAGGAGCCCGGCGGCAACTTCGAGGTCGGCGAGTACGTTTACGCCTTCCGCTGGGAGAACTACGCCGAAGCCATCAGTCGCTTCGGTGAGATCTTCCTGCGCACCTTCGGCTACTCGGCGACGGCCACCATCCTCGCCCTCCTGATCAGCTACCCGCTGGCCTACTTCATCGGTGTGACGCTTCGGCGCTATCCGCTGTGGCAGAGCCTCACGTTGATCCTCGTCATCGCGCCGTTCTTCATCAGCTTCCTGCTGCGCACCCTCGCCCTGAAGGCGATCTTCGCCGACGAAGGCCCGGTCGTCGGCGCGCTCCAGGCGCTGGGGATCCTCGGGCCGACGGACTACCTCAACGGCACCGCCTTCACGGTCATCTTCGGTCTCACCTACAACTACATCCCGTTCATGACCCTGCCGATCTACGCCTCGCTCGAGCGCCTCGACCTGCGCTACGTCGAAGCCGGGGGCGACCTCTACGCGGGCCCCGCGCAGCGGTTCTGGCGGATCATCCTGCCGCTGTCGCTGCCCGGCGTCGTCTCGGGGACGCTGCTCACCTTCATCCCCGCGTCGGGTGACTACGTCAACGCCAGCAAGGATTTCCTCGGGTCGACGAACACGGTGATGGCGGGCAACGTCATCAACGACCTGTTCTTCCAGAGCTTCTACCCCCTGTCGGCGGCGGTCTCGATCCTGCTGATGATCGCGATCCTGATCCCCGTGATCGCCTACGTCGCCAAGAGCGGATCGGAGGACCTGCTGTGAGCACTCAGGGAGCGGCCGTCCTCGCCGAAGCCGAACTCACACCGCGACCGGTGAAGCGGCCCCGCAGCGGACGCGGGGGTGTCGGCAACTGGGTCGTCGGCATCTACTCGATCATCGCGCTGCTCATCATGCTGGTGCCGATCGGGTACACGATCGTCTTCTCGTTCAACGACTCCCGCCGCAGTAACATCGTCTGGCGTGGGTTCACCCTCGACAACTGGCTCAACGTCTGCGACGACGAGCGCGTCTGCGAGGCATTCGGTAACAGCATCCTGGTCGGTGTCCTGGCTACGGTTGCCGCCACGATCCTCGGCACCATGATCGCCATCGCGATCGTGCGCTACACCTTCCGGCTGCGCACGCTCGTGACGGTGCTGCTGTTCCTGCCGATGGCGACGCCCGAGGTGGTGCTCGGTTCCGGCCTCGGTTCGCAATTCGTCTCGATGGGCGTGGAGCGCGGGCTGTGGTCCGTGATCGTCGCCCACATCATGTTCTGCATCAGTTTCGTGGTCGTCACGGTCCGTGCGCGGGTGGCGAGCCTCGACCCATCCCTCGAAGAAGCCGGCCGCGACCTCTACGCGAACCCCAGCCAGGTGTTCTGGCGGGTCACGCTGCCCCTGCTGATGCCGGGCATCGCGGCCGCCGCCCTACTGTGCTTCGCGCTCAGTTTCGACGACTTCATCATCACCAACTTCGTCTCCGGCAACGCCGAGACCTTCCCGAAGTTCGTCTACGTCGCCGCATCCCGCGGAATCCCCGCGCAGGCGAACGTGATCGCGTCCGCCGTGTTCTTCCTCGCGATCATCCTGGTGGTCGTCGCCCAGATCTCCGCCGGCATCCGCCGACGCCGTCTGGCCAAGACGAGCTGACCGTGTACGCCGACCGCGAGCGACTCGCGCGCCTCTGGAACGACGAGTCGCGCCTGTTCCGCGACACGCACCCCCGGTCCGGCGAACTCTGGGCCCAGGCGCGTGAACACCTGCCCGGGGGCGTCCCCATGCTCTGGATGTCGAAGTGGCCGGGTGACTGGCCCGTGTACGTCGACGAGGCGGCGGGGGCCCACTTCACCTGCGCCGACGGCATCGACCACGTCGACTTGTGCCTGGGTGACACGGGCGCGATGGTCGGTCACGCTCCGGCCGCCTCGGTGGCCGCGATCTCCGAACGGCTCGCGCGGGGCTCCACCTTCATGCTGCCCACCGCCGATGCGGCCATCGCCGCAGGCCTCCTGGCCGAGCGTTTCGGCCTCCCGGAGTGGCAGTTCACCCTGTCCGCCACCGACGCCAACCGCCATGTGCTGCGCTACGCGCGTCAGGCAACCGGCCGCCGCAAGGTGCTCGTCATCGACTACTGCTACCACGGCACCGTCGACGAGGCGTACGCGACCCTCGACGACTCCGGTCGGGTGGTGTCGCGTCGACGCAACATCGGCCCGCCCGTTCCGCTCGACGAGACCACTGTGGTCGTCGCCTTCGACGACATTGCAGGGCTGGAGGCTGCACTCGCCACCGGCGAGGTGGCGGCCGTGCTCGCCGAGCCCGCCATGACCAACATCGGCATCGTGCTGCCGCCGGACGGCTGGCACGAGGCGGTGCGCGCCGCGTGCGACCGCACCGGCACCATCCTCGTCATCGACGAGACGCACACGCTCTGCGCCGGACCCGGTGGCATGACCGCACGCGACAGCCTGAAGCCGGACGTGGTCGTCGTCGGCAAGACGATCGGGGGCGGTATCCCCGCCGCCGCGTGGGGCATGACCCGCGAACTCGCCGACCGCGTGCGCGACAGCCTCGAATGGTCCGGTGAGGGGCGAGAGGATCTCGACGTCGGGGGAGTGGGCGGCACTCTCGCCGGCAACGCCGTGTCGATGGCCGGCATCCGTGCGACCCTCTCGGAGGTGCTCACGCCGGAGGTCTACCCCGAAATGATCGATCGAGCCACCGAGTGGACCGCAGGTGTGCAGGCGGCGATCGACGAGTTCGGGGCACCGTGGCAGGTGACGCAGATCGGATGCCGCGCCGAGTACAGCTTCCGGCCGACGGCCCCGTCGAACGGACGCGAGGCAGCCGACGCCGACGACTTCGCGCTGCAGCAGTACCTGCACCTGCACGCGCTCAACCGCGGCATCCTCATCACCCCGTTCCACAACATGGCGCTGATGAGCCCGGCGACGACCTCGGAGGATGTCGCGCGACACACGGTCGCCTTCCGGGAGGCGGTTCAGGCGCTCTTCGCGTGACCTAGAACGCGACACGCAGCGTCGTGAACGGGTCGGCGATCGCCGCGATCGCGTCGTCGGCGACCTCGCGGGCGAGCAACCCCTCCCGCACGAGCAACTCGAGTCCGACGGGCGTGGTTGCCCGGTGAGCGCCGTCGAGGGCCTTCACGGCGACCGCTTCGCCTCGCGGCGCGACCAACACCAGCACCCCTTCGGCGCCGAGTTTGGCCGCGAGTCCGGTTCGCTCGATGACGACCGTGTTGGCGCGTCCCACACCGTCGAGCGCCCACGGAACGGCGCGGATGGCGTCACCGAGCGCCGTACCCGCACGGGCCCCGTGCGAGGCGGAACGCGCCAGCCCGACGAGGCTGATCACGGGGACCGGCGCCCCGCACCCGTCGACACCGAGGTGGGCGATCCGTTCGCCGGAGGTGCGCTCCACCGTCTCGATCACCTGACGCTGCACGGGGTGGTCGGCATCGAGGTAGCCGTCGAGGTCCCACCCGTGCGCCGCCGACGCGGCGAGGAAGCCGGCGTGCTTGCCGGAACAGTTCATCGTGATGCGTCGTCGCTCCGTCGCCGCGCCGCGCGCGACGGGGTCCGACGGCCAATCGGCGGGACAGCGCAACGCGTCTTCGGTGAGTCCCGCCTTCGACAGCATCCGTTCGACGACCGCCACATGCGCCTCGGTGCCGGCATGACTGGCCGCCGAGAGCACCATCTCTTCGTCGTCGTAGACGACTCCCAGGAGCTCGACCGCGGTCGCCTGCACCAGCTTCAGCGCGGAACGCGGATAGATGAGCGCCGCCGGGTCGCCGACTGCCCGCACCACGGTGCCGTCGGCGTCGACGAGCACAGCTGCCCCCAGGTGCCGGGACTCCGGCCATCCGGAACGCTCGACGACGGCGAGCTCCTCCGAGCTCGCGACGTCGAGCGGCGAACTCACGCGCCCGCTGCGGTGAACGACTCGGCGAGCACGGCCATCGCATCGGCCAGCAGCTCGTCGGTCAGCGCGAGGCTCGGTAGGAACCGGAGGACGTTGCCGTAGGTGCCCGCGGTCAGCACGAGCACACCGCGCTGCGCCGCCTCGGCCGCGACCTTCGACACGATGTCGGCACGCGGCGCACGGGTCTCGGGGTCGAGCAGTTCGATCGCGATCATCGCGCCGATGCCGCGGATCTCGGCGATCACCGGGAACTGCTCCTGGAGGCGCTCGAGAGCCGGTCGCAGGCCCGCCTCGATGCGGCGTGCCTCGGCGAGCAGGTCGTCCTGTTCGATGCGCTCGAACACCGCGACCGCCGCGGCGCACGCTACGGGGTTGCCACCGAAGGTTCCCCCGAGGCCGCCGGGCTGCGCCGCATCCATGATCTCGGCACGACCGGTGACCCCCGCGAGGGGAAGGCCGCCGGCGATGCCCTTGGCGGAGAGCACCATGTCGGGTTCGAAGCCGAAGTGCTCGCTCGCGAAGTACGCGCCGGTGCGTGCCATGCCCGACTGGATCTCGTCGGCGATGAACACGATGCCGTTGGCCGTGCACCAGGTCTGCAGTGCGGGGAGGTAGCCGTCGGCGGGCACGATGAAACCGCCCTCGCCCTGGATCGGCTCGACCACGAGGCACGCGAGGTCGGCCGCGCCGACCGTCTTCTCGAGGTAGCCGATGGTGCGCGCGGCGGCGGTGGAGCCGTCGAGGCCGTCGTGCAGCGGGTAGGAGTTGGGGGCTCGGTAGACATCCCCGGCGAACGGCCCGAAGCCCACCGAGTACGGCATGGCCTTGAAGTTCATCGCCATCGTGAGGTTGGTGCGTCCGTGATAGGCGTGCTCGAGCACGGCCACCCCGGCACGACCGGTGTACTTGCGGGCGATCTTCACGCCGTTCTCGACAGCCTCGGCGCCGGAGTTCACCAGCACCGTCTTCTTCTCGAACGAGCCCGGTGTGTGCTCGGCGAGCAGTTCGGCGACACGCACGTACTCCTCGTACGGAGTGATCGTGAAGAGCGTGTGGACCACATCGGCGAGCTGCGCCTGGGCGGCGGCGACGACGGCGTCGTCGGTGTGCCCGATCGTGGTCACGCCGATTCCGGCACCGAGGTCGATGAACTGGTTGCCGTCGACGTCGGCCAGGATCGCCCCGTGGGCGCGCTCGATGAAGACGGGGAGCGCACTCGAGACGCCATCCGAGACCACCCGTCGGCGTCGCTCCTGCAGCTCGATCGAGCGCGGGCCGGGTACCGCCGTGACGAGGCGGCGTTCCTGCGCGAGCGGCGCTACCGTGGAGGGCGTCAGAGTGTCGGTCATGGGAGCGATTCTAACCCGTCCACCCCGCGCGCCGAGGCTGCTGATTCCGTAGCTGTGGCCTGCTCAGAGTGAGGATTCGCATGGATCATCGTCACCATTACGCGGTATCCGTCGAATGGACGGGCAACCGAGGCACGGGCACGTCCGGGTACCGGGCGTACGGGCGCGACCTCGTCATCCGGAGCGACGGCAAGCAGCACGATCTGGCGGGTTCGGCCGATCCCGCGTTCTTCGGCGACCGTGAACGCTGGAACCCGGAGGAGCTGCTGTTGGCGGCTCT
The DNA here is from genome assembly GCA_023386365.1 of Actinomycetes bacterium. Taxonomy (GTDB): domain Bacteria; phylum Actinomycetota; class Actinomycetes; order Actinomycetales; family Microbacteriaceae; genus Homoserinibacter. Next base: position 39,920 of record JAEWJX010000108.1, read on the forward strand.
CGCGCAGTGCCACATGCTCAGCTACCTCTACGTCGCGTCGCGGCGCGGGATCGTCGTCGTCGACTACCGCGACGAGGCGTCCGGATCGATCGAGCAGACCCCCGACGGGGGCGGTCACTTCACCGAGGCCGTGCTCCGGCCGGTCGTCACCATCGCATCCGGTGACCATGCGGAGGCGATGGAGGCGCACGCCGAAGCGTCGGCGCTGTGCTTCATCGCCTCGTCGGTGAACTTCCCGGTGCGCCACGAACCGACTCTGGTGGTCGCGGACGCCGCGACGGATCTGGATTCGCCTTAGGGGGCGGATCTGCTGTCGAGCTGCTGGTACAGCTCGGCGCGCTCCGAGTCGAGCGAGGTGAGTTCGACGACCTTCGCGTTGTAGGCGTCGACGTCGGCATTCAGCTGCACGCGTTGCGCCTCCAACGCGTCCTGCCGGGCGATGATCACGGCGCGTTCCTGATCGAACTCGCTCTGCGACGAGAACGCACCCGAATCGGCGCGCTGGTTGAAGGAGTCGATGTCGGCGTTCAGGGTGGCGATGTCGGCGTCGTACGCGGCGGATCGCGCCTCCAGGTCGGCGGATGCGGCGTCGAGCTCCGCGCTCAGCTGGTCGATGCGGTCCGTATAGCCGTCGAGCTGTTCACGCGAATCGCTGTCGAATGCGACGACGACGCCCCGGTCGGTGAAGATCGCCGCGTAGTGCCGTTCGAGTTCGGCCGGAAGCGACGGATACGTGGTCGCCAGACGCGAATGCCATTCGTCGGCGTGCTGGTTGGCCGGGTAGGTGTCGACGATGGTGCGGGTCGCGTCGTCGTCCGGGAGGTCGGCGACGTAGTCGGCGACGAGAGCGTCGATGCGGGTCTTCTCGGAGTCATCCATGCGGGCGTAGACGGCGTGGAGCAGTTCGTGGGCGGCCGTCGCCTGCACGGTGCCCGCAAGGCGCTCGTCGGTGACCTCGTAGACGTAGATGCGGCCGCGGTGGTAGCACCCGAGCACCACCTCCGCCTCGACGGGGCAGTGCGCTTCGAAGTCCCGGGCGTCTTCCACCTGCGGCCGGGTGGCGAAGAAGATGCGTCGTCCGGTCTCGGTGAGGGCCAGGTCGACGGCCAGTTCTTCGACCTGGGCGCTGGGTGGGTCGGTCCACACCACCCACTGGTCGGCGTACGCCTGGCGGCGTCCGGCATCCCACGGGGCCGCGATGAGCACCCCCACCAAGGCGATGAGGCCGAGGGTCGCGAGAACCCATCGCCCGGCACCGCGGCGACGCGGCGGACGCGGGCGGTAGTCGTACGCGGGCGCCGCGACCTCGTCGAGACTCATCGGCGTTCCGTGAGGGACTCGTCGAGCATGAGCGTGCGCTCGGGGGTCACGCTGAGGGCCATGCACAGAGTGTAAGTGGGGTCGAATACGGCGCCGGTCGACTCGTGTTCACCTGATACCAAGCAAAGGTGGGGCAGGATGGAGCGTCCCGCACCACATCCGAGGAGTCCGTCGTGCCCCGAATCCTGCCCGTTCTGACCGTCGCCGCCCTGTCGGTCGCCCTCGTGGGTTGCGCCGCGGGCGACGCCGAGCCGGACGCCACCGACGACCCCACGTCGGGCGCGCGTGAGTGCGCGGCCGCCGGTCCGCTCTCCGACTCGGTGAAGGTCTCGGGCGAGTTCGGTGAGCTCCCCACGGTCAGCTTCGAGGCGCCGCTGGAGCCCGAGACCACCGAGCGTACGGTCGTGACCGAGGGTGACGGCGACGCGACCCCGTACGGTTCCGTGGCGACCGTCGACTACAGCTTCTACAACGGCACGTCGGGCGACGTGATCGAGTCCACGAACTTCACCTCCGGCGAGGAGGCCGTCTTCGTCATCGACGAGACGCAGTTGCTGCCGGGCCTGCTGAAGACCGTCGAGTGCACCCCGGTCGGTTCGCGCGTGGTCGGTGTCGTTCCGGCGGCGGATGCGTTCGGCGACCAGGGTCTGGAGGACTTCGACATCGCGGCCGGCGACTCGCTCGTCTTCGTGGTCGACGTCGTCGACGCGGTCACTCGTGCGTGGGGTGAGTCGCAGGACGCCCCGGAGGGCTTCCCGACGGTCGAGCTCGACGACAAGGGTGCCCCGACGGTCACGGTCCCGGACGACTACGCGTTGCCGACCACGAGCCAGTCGGCGACCCTGCTTGAGGGTGACGGCCGTGAGGTTCAGTCCACCGACCAGGTCTACATCCAGTACTACGGCCTCGACGCCGAGACCGGCGAGGTCTTCGACCAGACCTGGGACGGCGCTCCGTACGGCGGCTCGGCGAGTGGCTTCATCCAGGGGTTCACGAACGCCCTCGTGGGTCAGAAGGTCGGCTCGCAGTTCATCGTCGTCATCCCTCCCGCGGAGGGCTATGGCGAAGCTTCGGCCGACAACACGAATGAGCTGGCGGGCAAGACGCTGATCTTCGTGGTCGACGTCCTCGCGGCGGTGCCGACCGTCTAGGTACCTCCCGTTCTTCTGCGGACCGCCGCAGCGCACTGGCGCTGCGGCGGTCTCGTGCTTTAACCCTCCGGAAACAGAAATGGTCTTTACCGGAAACATCCTTTCCGGTAACGTTCCGCGAAAGGCGACGGCGGGTGTGACCGCCGCCGGCACCCCTTTGCCAGCAATGACGCTCCAGAGAAGAGGTACCTCCATGCACCGCCCTCGCAGCAGGCTCGTCGCGATGCTCGCCATCGGCACCACCGCGCTCGCGCTCTCCCTCACCGCGTGTTCCCCGTCGTCCGGTGACGGATCGGATCGGGCGCTCCGTGTCTGGTCCGGGTCGATGACCCCGATCAACAACGACTTCAACCCGTTCCACGTCGACACGGCCACCCACTTCACCTTCGGCGCCATCTACGAGCCGCTGTTCTTCTTCAACCAGCTCTCCGCCGACCCGCCCGTCGGTCTGATCGGCGACGCCTTCACCTACAGCGACGACGGCACGCAGCTGACGATCACCATCAAGCCGGGGCAGAAGTGGAGCGACGGCGAAGACCTCACGGCCGCCGACGTCGCCTTCACCTTCGGCTACGGCTCCAACGTCGACCCCGACATGACCTCGATCGAGGCGACCGACGACACCACCGTCGTCATCACCTACTCCACCCCGAAGTTCACGGCGGCCTCGCTCATCCTGGGCTCGACGTGGATCATCCCGGAGCACGTCTGGTCGGGCATCGACGACTTCATGAACGAGACCAACCAGCAGCCGGTCGGGTCGGGCCCCTACAAGCTGAAGTCCTTCACGGACGCGGCGTACACGCTCGAAGCGAACGATCTGTTCCGCGACGGTGCGCCGGCCGTGGCGCTCGTGCAGGATGTCGGCATCGACTCGAACCAGTCGTCCGAGGATCTCCTCAAGACGGGCAAGCTCGACTGGGTCGGTCAGTTCATCGCGAACCCCGACAACGTGACATCCGGCGGCAACATCGCCACCCTCAACCAGCAGCAGGATCCGACCGTCATCGTCACCTGCGCCGACGAGGCCATGGGCTGCAGCGGACCCCAGGTCGACCCGGCGGTGCGCCAGGCGATCAACGTGGCGATCGACCGCGCGACCATCCGCGAGAAGGCGTTCGCCGGTCTCGCGGGGGAGTCGTCGCCGGCGTTCGCCCTCCTCCCGCGTGACGAGAAGTGGGTGAGCGACCCCTCGCTCACCACGAGCCCGCAGGATCCCGACGCCGCAGCCGCGGCCGCGATCCTCGACGACGCCGGATACACGAAGGACGCCGACGGCTTCTACGGCAAGGACGGTACGACGATCGAGCTCGACCTGTTCTCGCCCGACGGGTGGACCGACTACAACGACGCCGCGAAGCTCATCAGCGAGGCGGCGGCGGATGCGGGCATCCGCATCAACGCGCGCACCGTGTCGGAAGCCGAGTACTGGACTCCGATCGCCAACGGCGACTTCCAGCTCGCGATGTACGGCATCACGCAGTCGCTGGTGCCCGATCCCTTCTCGAACTACGACCAGTACTTCACGACTCTCGCGAGCGCGAAGGTCGGCGAGGAACCGACGAAGGGGCAGAACTACTCGCGGTACTCCAACCCCATCGTGGACGCGGCGGTGAAGGCGGCGGGAGCGACGCAGGACGAGACCATCAAGAAGGACGCGTACGCGTCCGTCCAGGCCGAGATCGCCCGCGACCTGCCCTACATCCCGGTGGTGCTGAACGCCTCGCAGTCGTTCTTCAACGTCGCGGACTTCACCGGCTGGCCGAGCGAGGGCGACCTGTACGCGGCACCGCTGCCGTACCTGTCGACCGCCTCGGCGATCGTGCTCACGCACCTGAAGCCGGCGAAGTAGCCCGATGACCACGGACCCGTCCCCTTCCGGACCGAGGAGGTGAGCGTGAGCTTCTATGTGCGGAGGATCTTCTTCTACATCGTGACCCTGTGGGCTGCGATCTCGCTCAACTTCCTGCTTCCGAGACTGCTGCCCGGTGACCCGGCGGCGATCATGCTCGGCAAGCTGCGACGTGCGAACGGCGGACGCCCTCTCTCCGAGGAGACGATCACGACGATCACGTCGATCCTCGGAGCCGAGAAGGGGACGAGTCTGTGGGACCAGTACCTCGCATACTGGGGGAGGCTGCTGCAGGGAGACCTGGGCGTCTCGTCGACCCGGTACCCGGCCGAGGTGAGCGACCTGATCGCCGCCGCGCTGCCGTGGACCGTCATCCTCGTCGGGGTGGCGACGGTCCTCTCCTTCGTGTTGGGAATCGTCGCGGGCGCGTGGGTGGGGTGGCGCCGGGGCACCTGGCTCGACCACCTGGTGCCGGCGACGACGTTCCTCCAGTCGATTCCGTACTTCTGGCTCGCGCTGGTGCTGGTGGCCGTGCTGTCGGTCCAGCTCGGGTTGCTTCCAATCTTCGGCGGCTACGACGTGTTCGAGTTCCCGGCGGGTCCGGAGTGGAGTTGGGCGTTCGTCGCCAGCGCCGTCGAGCACGCGATCCTCCCCGCGGCGACAATCGTCATCTCGTCGGTGGGCGGATGGCTGTTGGGGATGCGCAACATGATGGTTCAGACGATGTCCGAGGACTACGTCGTCACCGCGGAGGCGAAAGGCCTGACCGCGGGACGCATCCGCGGGCGCTATGCCGGACGGAACGCCGTCATCCCCAGCCTCGCCGGATTCGGTATCGCCCTCGGGTTCGTGGTGGCGGGTTCGATCGTCACCGAGCAGGTCTTCAGCTATCCCGGCATCGGCAAGCTGATGATCCAGGCGGTGCAGGGGCTCGACTATGCGCTCATGCAGGGTGTTTTCCTGGTGATCACCCTCACCGTGCTGGCCGCCAACTTCTTCATGGAGCTGATCTACGGCTTCATCGACCCGAGAGTGAGGCACCGTGGCTGACCCGCGCCTCTCGAGCCCCCACCTGGAGCCGATGCCCACCTCGGCGGTCGCCACCGAGCGGATCGTCCGTGCGCGCAGGGTGCGCACGCTCGTGCCGAGCATGTCGGGCAAGCTCCTCACCGGTCTCGTCATCGTCGGGGTGATCACCGCCTTCGGCCTGATCGCGCCGTTCTTCGTGCAGGACCCCCGTGACTCGAGCAACCCTGCGCTGCTTCCGCCGAGTCCCGAGCACCTGCTGGGCACGACCAAGCTCGGCTACGACGTGTTCGCGCAGCTCGCGTGGGGCACGCAGGGCTCGTTGTTCGTGGGGCTGGTCGCCGGATGCGTCTCGCTGCTCCTGGCGATCGTGTTTGGTGTGCTCGCCGGGTACTTCGGTGGCGTGCTCGATGAGGTGCTCACGCTGATCACGAACATCATGCTCGTGATCCCGGGCCTTCCGCTAGTGATGGTGATCGCCGCGTACGTGCAGCACACTCCGGGGCTGGGTCCGCTGGCGAGGAGCTCGTTCCTGGTGGCGCTCGTGCTGGGCATCACGGGGTGGGCGGGTTCGGCCGTGGTGCTGCGGGCCACGTCGCGCTCACTCCGCACCCGCGACTATGTGGCCGCCTCCCGGGTGGCCGGCGAGAAGCCGATGCGCATCATCTTCGTCGAGATCCTCCCCAACCTGGTGCCCCTGCTGGCCGCTCAGCTGATCTTCGGGGTGATCTTCGCCGTGCTGGGCGAGGCGGGTCTTTCGTACCTCGGTCTCGGTCCGACGGGTTCGATCACCCTCGGGACGATGCTCAACGACGCGCAGACCGGGCAGGCGGTGGGCAGCGGCGCATGGTGGTGGTTCGTACCGCCGGGGGCGGTGATCGCGCTGCTCGGCGCGGGACTCTCGCTCATCAACTTCGCGATCGACGAGATCGTGAACCCGAAGCTGCGGATCGCCCCGCAGGCGGCGCGCAGTCAGCGCAAGGCCGCTCGGGCGGGCCGCGGTGTCGCCGACGACGGAGCGTTCGCATGACCGGCCGGCCGGTGCTGACGGCGCGCGACGTGTCGATCGAGTACGAGGTGAATCCGCCGGTGAGGGCGGTGCAGGAGGTCTCCCTCACTCTCCACCGGGGTGAGATCCTCGGGCTTGCGGGGGAGTCCGGATGCGGCAAGACGACGCTCGCGTACGGCCTGAACCGGCTGCTGAAGGCTCCCGCGCTGCAGACCTCGGGCGAGATCGTCTTCCACGACGCCCAGGGCGACATCGATGTGGTCGGTCTCACGGGCGACTCCCTCCGCCGCTACCGCTGGGACAAGGTGTCGATGGTGTTCCAGGGGTCGATGAACTCGCTGAACCCGGTGATGAGCGTGCGCGCCCAACTCGACGACGTCTTCCGCACCCATCGGCCGGCTATGCGTCGCGCCGAACGCGCGGCGCGGAGTGCCGAACTGCTGGGGCTGGTCGGTGTGGACCCGTCGCGGCTGACGGCCTACCCGCACGAGCTCTCGGGCGGGATGCGGCAGCGCGTCATGATCGCGATGGCGCTCGCTCTCGACCCGCAGGTGATGATCATGGACGAGCCGACCACGGCCCTCGACGTGGTCGTGCAGCGGGGAATCATCCGCGAGATCATGCGACTGCGCGAGCGACTGGGGTTCGCGGTGATCTTCATCACCCACGACCTTCCGCTGCTGATCGAGATCTCCGACCGGATCGCGGTGATGCTCGAAGGTCGCATCGTCGAACTCGACGACGCGGAGCGCATCTACCGCGCCCCCGAGCATCCGTACACGAAGCGTCTGCTGGCGAGCTTCCCGAGCCTCCGCGGAGAGCGCGGCGGGTTCGTGCGTCGCCGCGACGAGGAAGGGGCGACCGCATGACGACCGAACCGGCGCACGATGCGCCTCAGGGGCTGGAGGCCCGGAACCTGGTGCGCGACTACCGCATCCGTCACGGGCTGCGTGGGTCGACGCTCCACGCCGTCGCGGATGTGTCGTTCACCGTCCGGCCGGGGCGCACGATCGCACTCGTCGGCGAGAGCGGCTCGGGCAAGTCGACGGTCGCGCGGATCCTCGCGCGGCTGGAGGCGGTCACCTCCGGTCAGGTGCTCCTCGACGGGGTCGCGGCTCCGATCCGCGGCTCGGCGCTCGAGGCGTACCGTTCGCGGGTGCAGATGATGTTCCAGGACCCGTTCGCGTCGCTGAACCCGTTCCACACGATCCTTCACCACATCGAACGGCCCCTGCGCATCCACAACCCCCGGATGTCGTCTGCGGAGGTCCGTGAGCGCGCCCACGACCTGCTGGAGCGCGTGCAGCTGACGCCGTCGTCGAAGTTCGCGGAACGCCGCCCGCACGAGCTCTCCGGCGGGCAGCGGCAGCGCGTCGCGATCGCTCGCGCTCTCGCGCCGGGTGCGACCTACATCGTCGCCGACGAGCCCGTCTCGATGCTCGACGTCTCGATCCGCCTCGGGGTGTTGAACCTGCTGGCCGACCTCCAGCGCAGCGACGGTCTCGGAGTGCTCTACATCACCCACGATCTGGCCACCGCCCGGCACTTCTCGGATGAGATCCTCGTGATGTATCGCGGGGAGATCGTGGAGCGCGGCGACGCCGACACGGTCATCCTGGATCCGCAGCACGCGTACACCCGGACGCTGCTGGATGCGGCCGCCGATCCGGACCGCCTCGGTCAATTGCGCGAGGAGGTCAGGGAGGGCGGCTGACCGCCGCCGACCACCTGACCGCAGCGAGAGAGACGACCATGACCAAGATCGACCCCGGCAACGCCGCCTGGCTGCGCGCCCACAACGACCGCACGGCGTTCCGCCTGCTCATCGAGCACGGCCCGCTGACGCGCGCCCAGCTGGGTGAGCTCTCCGGCATGTCGAAGCCGACCGCGTCGCAGATGCTGGCGCGTCTGGAGCGTGCGGACCTCGTTCACGCGGTGGGCGAGGCGTCGGGCAGTAGAGGGCCCGCGGCGGTCAGCTACGGCATCCGGACCGATCGCACGACCGGTGTGGCGGTCAGCATGCTCGCCGACTCGATGCAGTGCGCCCTCGTCGACGCGACGGGGACCGAGCACCCGGTGGTCGAGGTGCCGTTCGAGGGCGTCGACCGCAGCCCCGAGCGCGACATCACCCGGGCGGTCGAGGCGGCCTGCGCGGCCGTGGGATCGGAGCGCGCGGCGGTCGAGGTCGTCACCGTCGGGGTGCAGGCCGCCGTCTGGCAGGAACGCGACACGCTCTCCCTCACCAACACGCTTCCGGGCTGGCCGTCCGATGGCGCGCGGGGGCGCATCGAGGCGGCCCTCGGCGTGAGCGCCACCATCGAGAACGACGTCAACCTGGCGGCGATGGCGGAGCGCGCCATCGGTGTCGCGCAGGACGCGAGCACGTTCGTGCTGCTGTGGCTGGGAGATGGAATCGGTGCGGGCGTCGACCTCGGCGGCACGATCCTGCGGGGCGTGTCGGGAAGCGCGGGCGAGGTCGGGTACCTCTCCCTTCCCGCAGCGACGGGCGCGTCGGGGGTGGATGCCACCGATCTGCTCGGGGCACCCGCGATCTGCGCGCTCGTGGACCCGTCGGGCGACGTCGCGTACGCCGACGCGCTGGCCCGCCTCGCCGGCGACAGCGGGGCGCTCGCCGCCGTCGCCGACCGGATCGCGCTCGCGATCGACCCCGTGCTCGCCGTGCTCGACCCCGAGATGGTCGTGCTCGGTGGCCCGACCGGCGTCGCGGGCGGCGACGCCCTCGCCGACCTCGTCGACGACCGGATCGCGCGTGAGGCGCATCCGGTCCTCGCCGTGCGCGCCAGCAGCACCGGATCCCAGTCCGTGCTCCTCGGGGCGCGTCAGCTTCTCGCCGGGCAGATCCGCGAACGACTCGAGGCCCGCATCCTCGCGGGCTGACCACCACCGATCAGACAGGAAACGCACCATGAAGCTCGCCATCGTCGGCGGAGGCTCCACCTACACGCCGGAGCTCATCGACGGGTTCGCGCGCCTGCGTGACAGGCTCCCGCTCGACCAGATCGTGCTCGTCGATGTCGACAGCGAGCGTCTGGAGCTGGTGGCGGGCATCTCGCGGCGCATGCTCGCGCGGGCAGGGCATCCGGCGCGACTGGTGGCCACGACCGACCTGGTGGCCGGGGTGTCGGATGCGGACGGGGTGCTGATCCAACTCCGTGTGGGCGGTCAGGATGCGCGCCACGCGGACGAGACGTGGCCGCACGAGGTCGACTGCATCGGGCAGGAGACGACCGGCCCGGGTGGTCTTGCGAAGGCGCTGCGCACCGTTCCGGTGGTGCTGCGGATCGCCGATGTGGTGCGCGAGCACGCCCGGCCGCGCGCGTGGATCGTCGATTTCGCGAACCCGGTCGGGATCGTGACGCGGGCGCTGCTCGAGGCCGGCCACCGCGCGGTGGGTCTGTGCAATGTGGCGATCGGCTTCCAACGGCGGTTCGCGGGTGTCCTCGGGGTCGAGCCGGACCGTGTGCGCTTGGGGCATGTGGGTCTCAACCACCTCACGTGGGAGCGGGGCGTGACCGTCGACGGTGTGGACCGGCTCCCCGGGTTGCTCGATGCACGACTGGGGGAGCTCGCAGAGGAGGTCGAACTTCCTGCGGAACTGCTGGCTCAGCTCGCCGCGGTGCCGTCGTATTACCTGCGCTACTACTACGCGCACGACGAGGTCCTGCGCGAACAACTCACGGAGACCTCCCGAGCGCACCAGGTGCGTGAGATCGAGCAGGAGCTGCTGCGGATCTACGCCGACGAGACGGTCTACGAGAAGCCCGAGATCCTGGAGCGTCGTGGGGGTGCGTTCTACTCGGAGGCGGCGATCGAACTGCTCGTCGCGATCCAGGGCGACGACCCGGTGCCGCGCGTCGTGAACCTGCGCAACGACGGCGTCCTCGACTTCCTGCCCGACGATCACGTCATCGAGGTTCCGGCGCTCTACCGCGACGGCAGGTTCGTCGCCGAACCGGTCGCGCCCCTTCCGGATGACGTGCGCGGCCTCGTCTCCGCAGTCGCCGGATACGAGCGACTGGCTCTCGACGCGGCGGTCCACGGCGGTGCCGACCGGGTGCTGCGGGCGATGCGCGCGCATCCCCTGGTACTCCAGCACGACCGCGCCGCGAAGCTCACCGACCTGCTGCTCGCCGAGAACGCCCCCTTCCTGGAGTGGGCGTGACCGGCGCGGGGCGATTCGTCGTCGCCGTCGACGGCGGAGGGTCCAAGACCGACGCCGTGCTGCTCGACCTCGACGGCGCTCTCCTTGCGCGGGAACGCGGCGCCGGCTCGAGCCCGCAGATCGACGGACTCGAGAGTTCGGTCCGCACCGTCGACCGCCTCATCCGGGCAGTCCTCCACGGCACCGAGGGTGAGCCGCAGCAGGTGAGCCTCTACATGTCGGGACTCGACCTCCCCGCGGAGATCGACGCCTACCGGGACGCGATCGCCGGGTTCGGCTGGGCGCTCGACGGCATCGTCATCGAGAACGACCTGCACGCCCTGTTGCGGGCCGGCGCCGACGAACCCGATGCGGTGGCGATCGTTTGCGGCACGGGAATGAACGCGATCGGCGTGCGGGCCGACGGCGCGCAGGTGCGCTTCCCCGCACTCGGCGGGATCTCGGGCGACTGGGGCGGCGGTTCGAGCCTCGGCGGCGACGTGCTGTGGCACGCGGCGCGCGCCGAGGACGGACGTGGCCCCCACACCATCCTCCTCCCGATGCTGCTCGAGGAACTGGGCGTGGCGACCCTCGCCCCGGTCATCGAGGACCTCCACTTCGGCCGACGATCGGAGACCACACTCGCCGCCCTCGCCCCGCTGGTGTTCGCCGCGGCGGCACGGGGCGACGACGTGGCGATCGGTCTCGTCGGCAGGCAGGCCGACGAACTGGTCGCCTACGCGCGTGCCTGCCTCACCCGCCTCGACCTTCTCGAGCGCCCGGTCCCGATCGTGATCGGCGGCGGTGTGGCGCGCTCGCGGGATCCGCTCCTCGTTGACCGGGTGACGGAATCCCTCAGTCGCCTCGCACCGCGGGCCACGCTGCGCATCGTCGATGAGGCGCCGGTCCTCGGCGCGGGTCTGCTGGCGCTCGCGGACGCCGGAGCGGGAGCGGAGTCGCTCGCCCGGGCGCGCGCCGAGTTGAGTGTCGAGGCGGTCGCCGCCGGGCTCTGATGCGCGGCTAGGCTCGGCCCATGAGTCGCCGCCGTGTCATCGTGCTGGGGTCCACCGGATCGATCGGGGTCCAGGCGCTCGAGGTGATCGCCGCGAATCCGGACCGGTTCGAACTGGTCGGCATCGCCGCCGGCCGCAACGCCGAAGCCTTGGCGCGTCAAGCTTCCGTAGCTGGGCTGCAGCGCACAGCACTCGGTATCGATGAGGCCGTCGCCCTGGTTCGCAGCGTCGAAGCGGATGTGGTGGTCAACGGCATCACCGGCAGCGTGGGGCTCCCGGCCACTCTCGCCGTGCTCGACACCGGCGCCACCCTCGCGCTCGCCAACAAGGAGAGCCTCATCGTGGGCGGCGACCTGGTGCTCGCCGCCGCCGCCCCGGGGCAACTGGTGCCCGTCGACTCGGAGCATTCGGCGCTCGCGCAGGCGTTGCGCGCGGGGGAGCACGGCGAGGTGCGTCGTCTCGTGGTGACGGCATCCGGCGGTCCCTTCCGGGGGCGGACCCGCGAGGAGCTCGGCGAGGTGGCGCCCGAGGATGCGCTCGCCCACCCCACCTGGGACATGGGCCGCGTGATCACCACCAACTCAGCGACGCTCGTCAACAAGGGCCTCGAGGTGATCGAGGCCCACCTGCTGTTCGGCATCCCGTACGACCGGATCGACGTGGTGGTGCACCCGCAGTCGATCGTGCACTCGATGGTCGAGTTCGTCGACGGGTCGACGATCGCCCAGGCATCCCCGCCCGACATGAAAGTACCCATCTCCCTTGCGCTCGACTGGCCGAACCGGGTCCCCGGCGTGGGGGTGCCGCTCGACTGGACCCGAGCGCAGCAGTGGACCTTCGAACCGCTCGACGAGGACGCGTTCCCCGCGGTGGCACTCGCACGCCACGTGGGGGAGCTGGGGGGCACCTACCCGGCCGTCTACAACGCGGCGAACGAGCAGGCGGTCGACGCGTTCCACGCGCGCCGCGTGCCGTTCCTCGGCATCGTGGAGACGATCCGTCGCGTCGTCGAGGCGCACGAGCCAGGTGAGACCACGCTCGAGGGTGTCCTCGCCGCCGAGACGTGGGCCCGCGACGAGGCGGATCGCCTGCTCGCCGGGGGAGTGAACGGGTGAGACGTCGGGGGTTCGCGGGCGTCGCGGCCCTCGTGCTGACGTCGGCGGGGCTGACCGCGCTCGCCGTCGCGGCACCCGCAGCCGCGTGCGCGTGTGGGGCGCCGACGCCCCCGGAGGGCGTCCGGGTGTCGGTCGGGCAGGAGCAGGCGCTCGTCACGTTCGACGGCTCGACCGAGCGCATCGATCTCGTGCTCGACATGCTCGCCGACGGGGCGGAGACCGGGCTGGTGCTCCCCACTCCGTCGCCTGCCACGGTGAGCCTCGGCGACCGTGAGCTGTTCGACGCCCTTGACCGGCAGACCGAACCGGAGGTCGAGGTGCGGCAGGACTGGTGGGGTACCGGAGGCGACGGTGCGGCGGGTGGCGCGTCGCCGACCGTCCTCTCGGAGGTGGACCTCGGCCCCGTGCAGGCGGTCACCCTCGCCGCCTCCGACGCCGAGGGGCTGCGCGACTGGCTCGATGCGAACGGCTACGGGATCGCGTCCGGCGTGCAGGCGCTGCTCGGCGATTACGTCGACCGCGGCTGGTCATTCGCCGCGTTGAAGCTGACCGGCGAGCAGACCATCGACGGCCAGCTCGACCCGATCCGCTTCGAGTTCGCGACCGACGCGGCGGTCTACCCGTTGCTGCTCTCGCAGGCGTCCGCGTCGCCCCAGACCGTGCGGCTGTACCTCGTGGGCGACGAGCGCATGGCCGTCGCGTTCCCCGACGGAGCGGAGCTCCCCGGCGACGTCACCTGGGCGGGTGCGGTCGATGAGCCGGCCCTCGCCGAACTCGGGCCGTACCTGACCGTCGTCGAGGCCTACTTCTTCGACCCCGCCACGCAGATCACCGGCGACCTCGACATCCGCAGCACCGGCGGCCGCGAGGACTACGCGCCCGTCACCGATCGCACGGAGTACGTGCAGCTCGGGGGTGTGCCGCTCGGACTCGTGCTGCTCGTCGTCGGCCTCATCCTGGCGGGCATGTTCACCTTCGTGGCCGTGACCGCGCGGGCGCGGACCCGTCGCCGGTGACGCGGATGCGGCATTCAGCCGGCGCCGGGGAGCCGCTCGGCACGCTCACAGCCCCCCTGCCCTAACCTGGCGCGGTGGATACCGTCCTCCTCTATGTGCTCGGCGTCGTCATCGTCGCGCTCGGCCTCGCACTCTCGATCGGTCTCCACGAACTCGGGCACCTGATCCCCGCGAAGCTGTTCAAGGTGAAGGTCGGTCAGTACATGATCGGCTTCGGGCCGACACTCTGGTCGCGCAAGAAGGGCGAGACCGAGTACGGGGTGAAGGCGGTCCCGCTCGGAGGCTACATCTCGATGGCCGGCATGTACCCGCCGGCGAAGGACGGCTCCGGTGCCCGCACCGCCAGCACCGGGTTCCTCGACACCCTGGTGCAGGACGCCCGCGACCAGTCCGCCGAGACCATCACCCCGGGCGACGAAGACCGCGTCTTCTACAAGCTGCCGGTGCACAAGCGCATCATCATCATGCTCGGCGGCCCGTTCGCGAACCTGCTGATCGCGATCGTGCTGTACGGCGTGGTGCTCTGCGGCTTCGGCATCCCGCAGTACTCGACGACCCTCGGCGTGGTGAACGAGTGCATCGCCACCTCCGCGGAGCAGACCGAATGCTCGCCCTCCGACACCGCGTCGCCGGGCGCCGCGGCAGGCCTCGAGCCGGGCGACCGGATCGTGTCGATCGACGCGGTCGCCATCACCAGCTGGGACCAGGCGACCTCGATCATCCGCGAGAACGCCGACGACACGCTCACCTGGGTCGTCGTGCGCGACGGCGAGCAGGTCACCCTGGAGGTGACGCCCATCCTCACCGAACGCCCGGTTTTCGACGAGGCCGGTCAGCCGGTGGTCGACGAGAACGGTGATCCGGTGACCCAGCAAGTCGGGTTCGTCGGCATCTCGCCCGCCACCGAGAAGGTGCAGCAGCCCGTCACCGCGATCATGCCCGCCGTGTGGGACAACTCGGTGCGCGTGGGGGAGATCATCATCTCGCTCCCTCAGCGGCTGGTGCAGGTGGGCCAGGCGGCGTTCGGCGGCGACGAACGCGACCCGAACGGACCGATCAGCGTCGTCGGTGTGGGGCGGCTCGCGGGCGAGATCACGGCGCTCGACGAGGCGCCGGTGGCGGACCGGGCGGCGACGCTCATCCAGATGCTGGCGGCGCTCAACGTGGCGCTGTTTGTGTTCAACCTCATCCCGCTACTGCCCCTCGACGGCGGACACGTCGCCGGAGCCCTGTGGGAGGCGATCCGCCGCCGATTCGCGAAGATGACGGGCAAACCCGACCCCGGGCCCGTCGACATCGCCAAGCTCGTCCCGGTGACACTCGTGATCGTCGCCGTTCTCGGTCTCTCGAGCGCGCTGCTCATCTACGCCGACATCGTCAACCCGGTCACGCTGCAGTAGGTCGCCTCTGGCCCCGTGACGGTGGGCGGTGCCAGGATGCCGACCATGGACGAGGACCTCCGGGTGGTGCCCGCGAACCAGGCCAGCTGGGACGACCTGCAGACCGTATTCGGCGAGCGGGGTGAGGCGGCGCGCTGCCAATGCCAGTGGTTCCTCCTCCGCGACAAGGAGTTCACCCACACACCCCGTGAGGTGCTCGGAAGCCGCCTGCGCGAGCAGACATCATGCGGGCACCCGCAGGCGGAGTCGACGACCGGCGTGGTCGCCTACCTGGGTGACGAGCCGGTCGGGTGGTGTGCCGTGGAACCACGCTCCCACTACATCCGGCTGGCCGCGACGCGCGTCCCCTGGGCGGGCCGCGACGAGGATCCGACCGACGACGGCGTGTGGGCGGTCGTGTGCTTCACGGTGCGGGTCGGGTTCCGGCGGCAGGGCGTCAGCACGGCGCTCGCGGTCGCCGCCGTCGAGTACGCGCGAGCGAACGGTGCACGCGCCGTCGAGGGGTACCCGAAAGAGCTCGCCCCCGGCAAGCAGGAGATCTGGGGAGAGCTCTACGTGGGCACGCCGAGCATGTTCGAGGCGGCCGGCATGCGGGTCGTGTCACGACCCACCCTGCGCCGCCTCGTCATGCGCCGCGAGTTCTAGTCGAGCAGCTGCGCGAGACGCTCCGCCTGGTGCCGGTGCCCGACGGTCTCGTAGCCGACGATGACGACGACGGGTGCCAGCACGACGAGCGACAACCAGACCGTCAACGGCGCGCCCCATCCGGCGGCCAGGATCGACAGGATGAGAATCACGGTCGCGCCGCCGAAGAGCAGCAGATGGAACGGGTCGAACGCGCCGATGAGGATCGAGTAGAGCACGAAGAACGCGACCAGCAGAACGATCACGGGGACGGCGATGGCCGCCGCCACCGCGGCCGCATCCAGCGGGGTCTCGCCTTCGGTGGCCATCGCGGCCACGTCGAGTCCGGCTCCGGTGGCGACCAGCGCTCCGAAGACCACGATGTGCCCGTACCCCCACACGAAGCCGCGGCCGCGGAACCGGGCCAGCAGTTCGCCCGACGGCATCATGAAGTACACCCACCAGAGGGCGAACGCGAGAGCCGTGCCCGCGAATCCGACCACGCCGGCATCCGCGGTCCAGCCCGACTCCTGCACGATCGCGTTGATCGTCGTCGCGGTTCCGAGGATGACCTCGCCGAGGGTGATGATCACGAGCAGCGAGTAGCGTTCGGCGATGTGGTGCGGATGCCAGGGGGTGCCCACGAAGCGCCTCTCCGCGACGATCGGTCCGATCGTCTCGATCAGGTACAACGGCACCGCCGCCAGCAGGCCGATCGCCAGCGGAGGGTGGCTGAGGCCGAGCGCGATCCAGCCGAGCTGCGCCACCGACAGCGACACGATGAACGCGATCGCCGCCGAACGGTGCACCGGGTCCTGGACGGCGACCCGGATCCACAGCGCCAGCATGCCGAGGCGCATGATCACGTACCCGATCACCACGACTCCGGGGTCGAGGTGCCCCTCCTCGATGCTGTGGAACACGTCCGGCACACCCAGGCTCAGAATGAGCACGCCCACCATCTGCACCAGGGTCATGACCCGCACGAACCAGTCGTCGGTGTCGAACGCCGACGCCCACCACGCGTAGTTGATCCACGCCCAGCTCACCGCGAAGGTCGAGAACGCGAAGGCGAGGAGCCCGCTTCCGGCGTGCCCTTCGGCGATCGCGTGGGCGAGTTGCACCGAGGTGGAGCCGAAGGCGATCACGAACGTGAGGTCGAACAGCAGTTCCAGGGGGCTCGCCGCGCGATGGGGCTCGTTCGGGTCGCGCCCGACGGTGGGTCGAAGTCGGTGGTGGAGGGGCGCGCGCGTGGTCACGGCGCGAGGATACTGCGCCCGGCGGCGTCGCGGCGCGTACCCCGGCAGTCCACAGCCACCGGACCTAAGCTGGGCGGGTGCCTGCTGTGAATATCGGGATGCCGAAGCCTCCCCCCGAGGTCCTCGCTCCGCGCCGCGTATCGCGCCAGATCAAGGTGGGCAAGGTGCTCGTCGGCGGCGACGCCCCGGTGAGCGTCCAGTCGATGACGACGACGCCCACGACGAACATCAACGCGACGCTGCAGCAGATCGCCGAGCTCACCGCATCCGGCTGCGACATCGTGCGCGTCGCGGTGCCGAGCCAGGACGACGCGGATGTGCTGCACATCATCGCGAAGAAGAGCCAGATCCCGGTCATCGCCGACATCCATTTCCAGCCGAAGTACGTGTTCCAGGCGATCGACGCCGGGTGCGCGGCGGTGCGCGTGAATCCGGGCAACATCCGCAAGTTCGACGACCAGGTGGGTGCGATCGCGAAGGCGGCATCGGATGCGGGTGTGAGTCTGCGCATCGGCGTGAACGCCGGCTCGCTCGACCCGCGCCTGCTCGAGAAGTACGGAAAAGCCACCCCGGAGGCGCTCGTGGAGAGCGCGGTGTGGGAGGCGAGCCTCTTCGAGGAGCACGACTTCCACGACTTCAAGATCTCGGTGAAGCACAACGACCCCATCGTGATGGTGAAGGCCTACCGGCTCCTGGCCGAGCGGGGCGACTGGCCCCTGCACCTCGGTGTCACCGAGGCGGGCCCCGAGTTCCAGGGCACCATCAAGTCGGCGACGGCGTTCGGCATCCTCCTGTCGGAGGGCATCGGCGACACGATTCGCGTCTCCCTGTCGGCGCCGCCGGCGCAGGAGGTGAAGGTGGGCCTGCAGATCCTGCAGTCGCTGAACCTGCGGGAGCGCAAGCTCGAGATCGTGTCGTGCCCGTCGTGCGGCCGTGCGCAGGTCGACGTGTACACGCTCGCGAACGACGTCACCGCCGGACTCGAGGGTATGACGGTGCCGTTGCGGGTCGCCGTGATGGGATGCGTCGTCAACGGCCCCGGCGAGGCGCGCGAGGCCGACCTGGGTGTCGCCTCCGGCAACGGCAAGGGTCAGATCTTCGTGAAGGGCGAGGTCATCAAGACGGTGCCCGAGTCCGAGATCGTCGCCACCCTCATCGCGGAGGCGAACCGCATCGCCGACGAGATGGGCGCGGATGCGCCGATCGGCGCTCCTGAGGTCGTCACGAGCTGACGGGCGACTCCGGCGTGGCCCCAGTTCGGGGGTGACGCGGGGGCATCGTTTGCGCGATGGCCGTCGAGTCGTGCTGTCGACCGCTAGGTTGTTCGCAGGTCGTGGAGCTACCCGCCTCGACCGCCACCACCCACCTCGTAGCCGATGGAGAAGACCCGTGTCTCGATCCACCCGTAAACTTGCTGCCGCCATCGCGGCCGCCGTCGCCGTTGCTGTGCCGCTCGTCGCCGCCGCCCCTGCTTCCGCCCTGACGACGGGCGACCAGGTGGTGTTCCTTTCGAACTCCTCGTACACCGACGTGGGTGAAGAGGACGCGACCATGATCGCGGGGCTCGAGGCGAGTGGTGCCACCGTGACCGTGTGGGACGGCGGAGACTTCGGTCTGGCCGCGTTCGAGGCCGCATTGACCGACGACGTCGACGCGTTCGTGATCCCGGAGTCGGACGGCGTCGACGGCATGTTCAGTCCTGACGCGCTCGCGTACCTCACTGAGTGGGTGACCGACGGCGGACGGCTGGTGCTCGGATACTTCATCCAGTACTCCGGCCTCATCTCAGCTGTCACCGGCCTCGACTACTCCGCGCAGTGGAACAGCTACGGAGCCGACGAGTGGACGTCGGTCTCGACCGATGCCACCCTCCCCGCCGCCGTGAACTACGTCAGCGCGACGACCTCCATCGTCTACTCCGACTGGGACGCAACGCTGCTCGCCGGCTTCACGCCGCTCTACGTCGCCAACGACCCGGACCAGGGCGATCACGCTGTGGTCGCGCGCTGGGCGGTCGGCAGCGGTGCCATCTACGGCTTCGGATGGGACTGGTACCCGGACGAGGAGGTTGACCCGGCCTTCCTCGCGGCCTGGAACGCGGCGCTCACGGGCGTCGTCGATGCGGCCGCCGCGGTTGAGCCGGAGGCCCCTGTCGTGCCTGAGGCTCCTCAGCTCGCCGCGACCGGCACCGAGGCGGCCCCGTTCGCCTTCGCCGCGCTGGCGCTCGTGCTCGGTGGTGCAGCTCTCGTGCTGGTGCGTCGCCGTGCGGTGCGCGCCGACGCGAACTGACCACGACGCAACGATGACAGGGCCGTCCCGAGGGGCGGCCCTTTCTCGTACTCGTGGCCGGCGATCTGTCCGAAACGTTGGGTGGCCGTACGCCCTGGACGCATCTACCGTGAGGGCATGCGCATCCGGTCCGTCGTCGCCTCCGCCAGCGTGCTCGCCTTCGCCGTCGCGCTCTCCGGGTGCGCGGCGCTCGGCACGACGACCGCGCAGACGTGCGTGAGCTGGGTCGATTTCGAGGACCCGCAGGCCATGTTCGACGACGCGACCATCGTGGTGGTGGGCGTCGCGGATCCCGCGGACGGCAGCGTCGAGCTGCTTTCGGGCCCGGCCGAGCGTCATCGGATCGCCGTCGAGGAGGTCGTCAAGGGCGACTTCGCGGGTGATGAGCTGTGGGCGGCCGCCCCGCGTGACTACTGCGTCGCGGAACCTCCGCAGCCTGTCGACGATCCGATCCCGACGGGGGAGCGGGTGCTGCTGTTCCTCCACCCGGCGAGCGCCGAGCCGGTGCGCGCGGGCGAGGAACCGGCGACCGCGGATGTGGAGGCGTGGTCGACGCTGACCCCTCTCGACGGCGTGGTGGTACTCCCGGCCGGAGCCGAGCTCCCGGTGATGACCCCCGAAGTGGGGTAGCGACTTCGAGTAATAGGGCGGATGTCGGGTCCCCCGCACCGATAGCTTCGGACTGCCCTAGATCTTTCCGACCACCACTCGAACAGGACACCTGTGACCCGCTCACTCCGTGCTGTCGCGATCGGCGCTGCGCTCGCCATTGCCGCGACCCCCTTCCTCGGCCTCACTGCCGCCACCGCCGCTCCCGGCCAGGCCGTTCTCGTCTTCGCCAACGGCGCCGTCTCGGACGACAACCCGGGTGCGGAGATCGATCAGACGATCGCCGGCCTCGAGGCGAACGACGCGACCGTCACCACCTTCGACGGCGGCGACGGGTCGGCGGCCGCGTGGACCGCCGCTCTCACCGACATCGATGTGCTCGTCTTCCCGGAAGCGGAACGCGGTCAGCCGTACTACACGCCCGGCGGCACCGCGTGGATCAGCGACGACGCTGTGGCTGTGATTGCCGGCTGGACCGAGGCGGGCGGCGACGTCATCCTCATGGGCACCATCCTCTCCAACGCCCCGGCCGTGCTCCTCGATGCGCTCTCCGGTCTCGACTTCTCAAGCGTCTGGGCGGTCGACGACGGCGGTACCCCGCTCCAGCTCGTCGACCCGACGACTGGTCTCCCCGCCGAGCTTGAGTACGCCGACGGCACGTACCCGATCATCGATGTCGACAGCTGGCCTGCCGCGCTCACGGATGGCCTCACGCCGATCTACCTGACCGCCGACGGCACCGGCCTGGGCATCGGGCGCTGGACCCTCGGGGCCGGCTCGTTCTCGTACTACGCCTGGGACTTCTTCCCCTGGTTCGATCCGTCCGTCCCCGAGACCCTCGAAGTCGTCGAGGCCTGGTACGCAGCCCTCGGTGAGCTGCTCGACCTGGCGCTCGGCCAGGTCGTCGAGCCCGAGCCGGAGCCCGCCGCGGCACCCGAGCTCGCGGCCACCGGATTCGACGCCGCGGGCGCGGTCATCGCCGGCGCGCTGCTGCTCGCGGGCGCTGCGCTGATCGTCGTGCGCCGACGGGCGACCGTCTCCTGACATCCGATCCTTTCGCACGGCGGGTCAC
>JAEWJX010000099.1 GCA_023386365.1 Actinomycetes bacterium
CGGGGCGGCGGGCGGCGCCCCCCCCCCCCCCCCACGTTCCCCGGTCAGGGCGTGCTCGATGTGGCCGGATTCCTCGGTCGGGTCATCGCCGCCGGATACCGGGGCCCGGTGTCGCTCGAAGTGTTCAACGACGTGTACCAGCAGGAGGATCCGAGGCACACCGCGACCGACGCGATGCGCGCCGTCCGCGCTCTCGCCGAGGCCCTGGCGGCGCCGGCGGCGCAGCAGCTGATCGGTCAGCTCGCGGCCGGGCTCCCACAGGCACCGCAACTCACCGGCTTCGCGCACGCCGAACTCGCTGTCGACCAGGTGTCGGCGCCGATCGTGGCGCGCGCGCTCGACGCGCTCGGTTTCGCCAACGTCGGGCCGCATCCGTCTCGACCGGTGGAGCAGTGGGTGCAGGGGGAGGCGCGGATACTGCTGAACCTCGACCCCGAGCGGTCGCTCCCCCCGGCGAGCGCGTCCATCTTCTCCCTCGCCGTCGAGAGCAGCGATCCGCAGGGTTCGCTCCGACGTGCGGAAGCGTTGGGGGCCTCGGATGTGGTGCGCCCGCGCGGGGACCGCGGGGGGAAACCCGACGCCGTCGCCACACCCGACGGGATCGACCTGCACTTCCGTGCGCCGGACCCCGGCGACACCGCGGCAGCGACGGGGGCGTCCCTGCTCGACGCCATCGACCACATCGCCATCACCGACTCGATCGACGACTTCGACCAGTCGGCGCTGTTCTACCGCACCGTTCTCGGCCTGGTCCCCGTCGCCACCTCCGAGGTCACGGCTCCGTTCGGTGTGATCCGCAACTGGTCAGCGGCCGACCCGACGGGCAGCGTGCGCATCGCGCTCAACGCGGCGCCGCTTCGCCGCGGTGACTGGGCGCCCGGGGTCTCCAGCCCGCAGCTCGTCGCGTTCTCGACCGGCGACGCGATCGCGGCCGCGGCGGCGATGCGCGAACGGGGCGCCCCCATCCTGCGCATGCCGGACAACTACTACGACGACCTCGACGCGCGGCTCGACCTCCCGTCCGGCCTCGTCGAGACGCTCCGCGCGCACTCGATCCTGTACGACCGTGACGAGCACGGTGAGTTCCTGCACTTCTTCACCGAGATGCTCGGTTCGCGCCTCTTCTTCGAGGTGGTCCAGCGCATCGACGGCTACACCGGATTCGGCGACCCGCGGAGTGTCCCACTGCGGATGACCGCTCACCGGCGTCAGCGGTTGCGGATGCTGGCCAGCGCGCCGACGGAGCCCGCCGCGGCGGGACGCCACGACTACTCGCTCGCCCACCTGACCGCGTTGAGTCTGACCCCTCCGGAGCTGGTCGACGCGGCCGCCGCGGCCGGCTACCGGTATGTGGGGCTGCGGATGACGAAGGTCACGACGCAGGAACCGCACTACCCGCTCGCCTCCGATGCGCGGCTGATGCGGGCGACGAAGACGCACCTCGCCGCGACCGGTGTCGAGGTGCTCGACATCGAACTCGCCCGCGTCACCTCGGGCGACAACCCGCGCGACTTCGTGCGTTTCCTCGAGGCCGGCGCGGAGCTCGGAGCGAAGCACGTGATCACGCAGCTGCCCGATGCGGACTTCGCCCGCAAGGCCGACCGCTTCGCGGAACTCTGCGAACTGGCGCGACCGCTCGGGTTGACGATGGACCTCGAGTTCCCGTCGTGGACCGAGACCCCGAACCTCACCGAAGCGACCCGCGTGCTCCGTGAGGCCGACCAGCCCAACGCCGGGCTGCTGATCGACCTGCTGCACTTCGCCCGCTCACGGTCGAGCATCGCCGAGCTGAAGGCGCTGCCGCCGGAGTGGTTCCACTACGCCCACGTGTGCGATGCGCCGGGCGACATCCCCACCGCCACTGCGGACCTCATCCACACCGCACGCTTCGAGCGCCTCTTCCCCGGGGAGGGCGAACTCGACATGTTCAGCATCCTCTCCGCCCTGCCGGCCGGGCTCCCGTACGCGCTCGAGATCCCGCGGGCGATGCTCGTCGCCCAGGTCGGACCCAAGGAACACGCCCGCCTCGCCATCACCGCCGCGCGGGAGCACCTCGACGCGGTCGAGGGGGTGCGCTGATGCACATCCGCGCCCTGCAGGGTTTGGCGCGGGTCACCCTTCGTCGAGGTGCGTGGTGAGCGACGCGGAGAGGAGACCTCCCAGGCCCTCGAGACCTCCGCGTTCGAAGGCACCGCGTTGACGGGTTGCCCCTGTCCCATCGGTCAGTAGCCGCGCTGCCGCCTCAGTGGCCAGGTCCAGGTCGCCTGTCTCCACGAGCTCGTCTCTCAACATCCGCAGGAATCCGGCGAGGCACGAGCTTGCGGGGGCGAGCTCGCCCGAGAGGGGGTCGAACAACTGGCGGCGCATGCCCGAGTGGGCGGCGTGGAGGATGGCCGCGGAAAGCAGCTCTGTCGGCACGTCGGCCGACGCCGCGGCCGCCGCGTCGCGGGCGGAGGGCGCCGCGAGGGCGTGCGTGACGAAGGCACGACACAACGAGGCGATCAGGAGCGTGGACTCGGAGTCGAGTTGTGCGTCAGCCATGCGGAATTCGATCGTGGGGAGGTGCTGGGAGAGGCGGACGTCCCACATGATCACCCCCAGGTCGATCGTGCCGCCGACGCCGAGCAGTCGGGTGATCCGCCGGTCGTAGTCGGCGGCGTCGATGAATGACGGCGGGGATCCGGATGTGGTCCACCGACGCAGAAGGACGGTGCGCCAGCTGTCGTAGCCGGTGTCGTGCCCGCGCCAGAGCGGCGAGTTGGCCGAGATCGCCGTGAGGAGCGGGAGCCAGGGGCGTACCGCGTTCAGCGCGATCACGCCATCCTCTCGGCTCGGGATGCCGACGTGCACGTGGAGGCCGCTGACCTGGTGGTCCGCGATGAGACCATCCATGTCGCGAACGATGTTCTGATACCGCTCGACGTCGGTGATGGTGGGGAACGGGGTCGTGTCGGCCGGTGTTCCGATGCTTGCCCCGAGGGCGCCGAGCGCGGACGCCTCAGCGGCGATCCGCCTTCGGAATCCGATCAATGCGGCGCGAGCATCCTCCAGTCGCTCGAAGACAGTCGAGGCGTGCTCCACCTGCGATGCCAGAAACTCGCGATGGGTGACGTCACGCCACTTAGGGTCGGCGTGCAGCCGCTCGAACACCAACGAGCCGACGTCTGTCGGCCGCAGTGTCTCAGGGTCGAGGAACTGGAACTCCTCCTCGATGCCGAAGGTTCGCACGCCATCCCTCCGATCTCGGTTCTCTCTGCGAACAATCATCCCGTTGAGACGATGCGGTCGGGTAGGCCGCGGAGCACTCTGTGGGTGAGGTGATGACCAGATGTGCCGATGGATTGCGTACATGGGGGAGCCGCTGCGAGCCTCGACGATCATCCTCGACGCGCAGCACTCGATCGTCGCGCAGTCGCTGAACTCGCCACTCGGCGCAGAGACGGTGAACGGCGACGGCTTCGGATTCGGGTGGTATCCCAGCGAGGCTCCGCCGGGAACGGCGCCGTCGTTCTTCCACAGCACCGAGCCCGCATGGAACGACCAGAACCTGCGGGAACTCAGCCGCGCGATCGTGAGCCCGCTGTTCTTCGCCCACGTGCGTGCCGCCGCGGGGCCCCCGATCCAGCAGACCAACTGCCACCCGTTTCGGCACGAGAACTGGCTGTTCATGCACAACGGAGCCATCTCGGGGTGGGGCGAACTGAAGCGGGACCTCACGTTGGAGATCGACCCGTCGCTCTACCCGAACGTGCTCGGCACAACCGACTCGGAGGTGCTGTTCCACCTGGCGCTGACGCTCGGCCTGCAGGATGACCCGATCGGTGCGATCGGACGCGCGATCCGCATGGTCGAGTCCGTGGGCCACGACCACGGTGTGAAGTTCCCGTGGCAGGGGACCGTCGCCGTTTCGGACGGCGCCACGCTGTGGGCGTTCCGCTATTCGTCGCAGGGGCGGACGAGGTCGCTGTTCCACTCCGAAGACATCCCCACTCTGCGGGAGATGTATCCGGATGCTGAGCGGCTGAACCTGTTCGGCGACCAGGCGCGCCTCGTGGTCTCAGAACCGCTCAACGATGTGCCCGGGGTGTTCATCGAGGTGCCGGAGTCCACCGTGCTGGTGCTCGAGGCGGGCGGCCACGGCTACCAGCACCATCCGTTCCTCGCGGAGTGACGCGGGGGACGTCGAGACGCCCCCCGCGTCAGGATCACGCGCCGGTGAGGATCGACGCGACCAGCTCGCTCTGCCGGATGAAGCCAGCGTGCGAGCTGTCGACCCTGTGCACCTCGAACGGGTTGCCCGGGGTGGCGCGGTCGGCATCCGCGATCATCCGATCCTGCAGCGCCGGTGGGATGGAGCGGTCCTCGCTGAGACGGATGAAGGTGCGCGGGGTGTTGCCCCACGTCGCCGGGTCGACCGTGCCGTCGCCCATCATCACCAGCATCGATTCGTCGGGTTGCATGATGTTCAGGAACGCCCGGAACTCGGCATCCGTCGCCTCCGCCATGGTCGCCTCGCGCAGCAGCTGAAGCTGTTGCGGGTCGGCGGTGCGGTAGTTGGCGCGACCGGTGCCGATCACCGCCGGGTCCCCGACGGCGACGCCGCCCAGGTGCGGCAGCATGCTGGTCGCGAACTCCGGCTCGCCCATGAATTCGATCGGGTTGGCCCGCTCCACGCACACCCACGCCGAGACGTAGACGATGCGGGAGAACAGCTCGGGTGCCCGGCTTGCGGCGGCGCCGATCGTGATCCCGCCGAGGCTCGCGCCGACGAGCACCACGGGACCCGTCGCCGCCAACTCCCGAGCCGCCGCGATGACCGCGTCGACGTTGTCGTCGAGGGTCACCGTGGCGAGCGTCGAGAACTCGGAGCCCAAGGCCTCGAGATCCTGCGGCGCCTGATACGAGAGCGGATACTGTGCGTCGAGCCCGTGGCCAGGGAGGTCGATCGCGTAGGAGCGATACCCCTTCAGGGCGAGCTGCCGCTGCAGCGGAGCCCACATGAAGGAGCTGGTTCCGGCGCCGTGCACCAGGAGGAAGGTCGTCGACGGGTCGACGAAAGAAGTGTTCTGTACAGCCATGAGTGTTTTCCTGTCGCTGAGAAATGGGTCATTTCTTCGGCAACTCGACGTTCGCGCGCCCAGAGAGGTGCAGCGGAACGTGGCCACCCGAACCGGTGGCGGAGAGCGCCGGCTTACGCCGAGCGGAGACGGATGTACTGCAGAACCATGAGGCGAACTTAGCGATTCGTGGATGGGTGGGGCAAGTCGCTGCAGGAGGAGGACGGGCTGCGGCACGACTGGTCGGTGGATGTGCGCCTGTGGGGCGATTCGGACGGCGAGGTGGTGGCGCGGCTCTACCGCGACGGAATCAACCACTCCACCTCGAAGCTTCCCGCCGCGTTCCCCGTTCCCGGGGGCACGATCGAGGTGGTCGCCAGCGACTACGGGCTGCGGCGCGCCCACTTCGTGAACGGGGACGGCGTCGCGCGACAGCTCTCACCCGATCCGGCCTCTGCGGAGGGGCGCCGCGCCCGGCTGGACCGGACGCATCCGGTGCTGAGTCGGGCGATCGGCATCACATCCGTGGTGGTGCTCGTCGTCGCGCTCGTGCTCGGTGTGCCGCAGATCGTCGAGCAGATCACGACGATCCCGTGGGTGGCCGAGAACGTCGGCACGTTCACGTCGCCGATCCAGCTGCCGGCGTGGCTGAATGTGGCCCTCGTCGTCGCGACCATCGTGGCGAGCACAGAGCGGGCGCTGCGCCTCCGGTACAACTGGCTGCTCGACGGCGGTCTGTTCGACGGTGAAGAGTAGGGACCGCCGCGGCCGGCTCACTCGGGCGTGAGGCTCAGCCAGTTCTCGCGGTTGAGCAGGGCGGCCCCCTCGGCGTCGCCTGCTCGGCAGCGTTCGATGATGGCGCGATGCTGTGCCACCGAGTCGCGGCCGGCGAGC
Source organism: Actinomycetes bacterium (assembly GCA_023386365.1). GTDB lineage: Bacteria > Actinomycetota > Actinomycetes > Actinomycetales > Microbacteriaceae > Homoserinibacter. The sequence goes on from JAEWJX010000099.1 coordinate 5,952, forward strand.
GACGAGAAGCGCTGACGTTCTGCCCGGCGGATCAGTGGGGTGACGTATTCCAGCACCTCGGCGATCATCGCGTTGGCGCTCGCCGTGACCAGTACGGCGTGGAACGCGTCGTCGGCGTGCAGCGCGTCGTCGACGTGGAGCTGCTCGAGCGCCGCAGCGAAGCGTTCGTTCGCGGCCTCCATCGCGGTGATGGCGGCTGGGGTCAGCTGCGGCACCGCGAGGCGGGTGGCGAGTTCGTGCATCGCGGATGCGATGGCTTGCGCATTGGCTACGGATGCCGGGTCTGAGGGGGCGACGATGGTCGCCCGCCCGGGCTGCGCGACGACCAGACCGGCCCGCGCCAGCCGCAGGAGCGCCTCGCGGATCGGGGTCCGGCTGACCCCGAGCCAGGTCTCGAGCTCGTGGTCACGCAGGCGTTCGCCCGGCGCGAAGGTGCCGTCGACGATCGCGTCGCGGAGGGACTCGTAGACGTCGTCGCGCAGAAGCGATCGCGCGTGGACGCTGCTGGTCGAGGGGACAGGCATAGACAGGAGCGTAACAGATGTGCAATATATTGCATGCGGGCAACCCCAGCCTCGCGTCGCGAAAGCCTCGGGAATAAACGACCCTCGCAATATATTGCATCCAATACATCGCACGACCGAACGAAAGGAAGAATCTCATGAACAACCGCAACGACATCAAGAACGTGGTGCTCGTCCACGGCGCATTCGCCGACGGATCCGGATGGCGGGGTGTCTACGACGACCTCACGGCCCGGGGCTACACGGTGTCGATCGTGCAGAATCCGCTCACCTCGCTCGCCGACGACGTGGCGGCGACCACCCGGGTGCTCGACCGCCAGGACGGCCCGACCATCCTGGTGGGGCACTCGTGGGGCGGCACCGTCATCACCGAGGCCGGTGTGCACGACAAGGTCGCGGGTCTCGTCTACGTATCGGCGCTCGCGCCGGACGCCGGGCAGACCACCTCCGACCAGTACGAGGGCTTCACCGCGACCCCCGACTTCGTGATCGACGTGGGCCCCGACGGCTACGGTTTCCTCAACCCGGAGAAGTTCAAGGCCGGGTTCGCCGCCGACGCCAGCGACGAGGTGGCCGCGTTCCTGCGCGACTCGCAGGTACCGATCAACATGTCGGTGTTCGGCACCCCGCTGACGAACGCCGCCTGGCGCAGCAAGCCGAGCTGGGCGGTGATCGCCACCGACGACCGCTCGTTCGACCAGGCGATGCTGCAGCACATGGCCACCCGCGCGGGCGCGACGATCACGAACGTGGCCGCCAGTCACGCCCTCTACGTCACCCAGGCGGCGACGGTGGCTGAGGTCATCGCCACCGCGGCGCGCGAGGCGCAGGCCGACAGCTGAGGCTCATGCGACATCCGGTCGGGCCGGCTCGGACTCCGCGCCGGCCCTTGTACTTTCGAGGCATGAACAGAACGCGGATGCGGTGACCGCGACATGACGCAGCCGATCGACGAGTCGCTCGTCCGGGGTCTCGTCGCCCGCCAGTTTCCGCGCTGGGCCGACCTGCCGGTGCGGCAGGTGCTCCCGGGGGGGAACGACAACCGCACCTTCCGCCTCGGCGACCAGTACTCGGTCCGGCTGCCGAGCGCCCCCGGATACGCGGCCGCAGTCGCGAAGGAGCAGGCGTGGCTTCCGGTCATCGCGCGCACCGTGCCGCTCCCGGTTCCCGAGGTCGTCGCCGCGGGTGAGTCCGACGACACTTTCCCGCACCGGTGGTCCATCTACCGTTGGCTGCCCGGTGAGACCGCGACGGACGCGCGCGTCGCCGACCGTTCCGCCTTCGCGGAGACCCTCGCAGGCTTCCTCCGCGCGCTCCAGACCGTCGACACGGAGGGCGCCCCGCGAGCGGGAGCGCACAGCTTCTTCCGCGGGGCGAACCCCGCGCACTACGACGACGAGACGCGCGAGGCGGTGAGTCGCCTCGGGTCGGCCATCGATGGCGATCGGGCGCTCGCCCTGTGGTCGCAGGGGCTCGCAGCCGAGTGGACGGGCGGGCCCGTCTGGTTCCACGGCGACGTGTCGTCCGGCAACCTGCTCGTCGTCGACGGCGCCCTCTCGGCGGTCGTCGACTTCGGCACCAGCGGTGTGGGGGATCCGGCCTGCGACCTCTACATCGCGTGGACGTACCTCGACGGCCCCTCCCGTCGCGCGTTCCGCACCGCGATGCGGGTCGACGACGGGATGTGGGCGCGTGGCCGTGCCTGGACCCTGTGGAAGGCGCTGATCACGTTGGCATCCGCGGACTATCCGGCGCGGTCCTGGGCGTGGCCGGTGTACGAGAGCATCGTCGGCGCGGACGAGCGCTGACGGCGCGTGCATCTCGGTTTAGGCCACGTTTAGTGAGGTGTCACCCGCCCAAAGCGGTTGAGAAAGCCTAGAAAACAGGCGCAAATGTCGCCTCGAACTTCGCGCATTGACATCCAGAATCAAAACCGGTTTACTACCTCTTGTTCAGTCAACGCCGAGGTGCTGATCGCGTGACCCGAAATCGCCGACAGTGCTCGCCTCGACGGAGATCACCAAGAAAACAGCCGGAGGCCGCTACCGCCTCCGAACGAAGGAGTTCTGCGCAATGAAGCGTTACGCAGCTGCCGCCCTGTTCGCCGTCGTCGCACTGCCTCTGGCCGCGTGCGCCGCCGAGCCGGGGGAAGCAGAGGGTTCCGACCTCACGTCGGGCCCGATCAAGATCTGGTACTCGACCAACGAGCAGGAGATCGCCTGGGGCGAGAAGGTTGTGGAGGCGTGGAACGCCGACCACCCCGACGAGCAGGTCACCGCCGAAGCGATCCCCGCCGGTAAGTCGTCGGAAGACGCCATCTCGGCCGCGATCACCGCCGGCAACACCCCCTGCCTCGTCTACAACACGGCACCCGCGGCGGTTCCGTCGTTCCAGAAGCAGGGCGGCCTCGTGAACATCTCGACCACCTTCGACGACGGTGAGGACTTCATCACCGAGCGTTCCGGTGGCGCGGCCGACGGCTTCCGTTCGCCCGACGGCGACCTGTACCAGGTGCCGTGGAAGGCGAACCCCTTCATGCTCTACTACAACAAGACCGTCTTCGAGGCTGCGGGGCTCGACGCCGAGAACCCGAGCCTCGAGACCTACGACGACGTGCTCGCGGCGGCGAAGGCGATCAAGGATGCGGGCGCGGCCGACTTCGTGCTCTACCCGCCGGCATCGGGCGACTACACGAACCCGCTGTTCGACTTCTATCCGTTCTACCTGGCGAACTCGGGCGGCACGCAGCTCGTCGCCGATAGGGCGGCGACCTTCACGAGCGACGAGGGCATGGAGACCCTCGAGTTCTGGAAGACCCTGTACGCCGAGGGCTACTCGTCGGCCGAGGCCTACAGCGGTGACGCGTGGGCGGGTCCGTTCGCGGATGGCGTCGCGGCGCTCGGCATCGCCGGCCCGTGGGGTGCGGCGCAGTTCGACGGCAAGGTCGAGTACGGCATCGTTCCGCTGCCGACCGCCGACGGCACCGCGCCGGAGGAGACCTACACCTTCGGCGACTCGAAGAACGTCGGCCTCTACACGGCGTGCGAGAACAAGCAGACCGCGTGGGACTTCGTGAAGTTCTCGATGGATGCCGACAACGACCTCGCGCTGCTCGAGACGACCGGCCAGTTCCCGATCCGCACCGACCTCGCCGAGGTCGCCGGTGACTACCTGGCCGCCAACCCGCTGCTCGAGACCTTCTCCCAGTCGGTGCCGCTGACGGTCGATGTGCCGAACATCGCCAACGCGACGGAGATCTGGCAGACCTTCCGCGACGCGTGGGGTGCCTCGGTGCAGGGTCAGGATGACCTGCAGTCGAGCATGGATGCCGCCGCCGAGAAGATCGACGGTCTCGCCTCTCGGGGCTGATCACCCGGGCCCCGGAGCGGGGGAGAGCCACCTCTCCCGCTCCGGGGCGTCCGATCATCTGCGGAGCGATCCGCCGCGCGCGTGCCCGACGTGCGCATCGCCTCACATCCGGCCAAAGGAGCCCGAACATGAGACACATCAAGGCCTCGCTCGCCCTCGCCCTGGCGCTTGTGCTGGGCGTCACCGGGCTCACGTCGACCGCTGCGGTCGCCGCCCCCGCCGACGACGCGAAGACGATGATCTCGCGCCTCCAGGACTACTACCTGGCGCAGGGCGACGAGATCATCATCGCCAACGGCATCTACCTGGCCCGCACCTCTGAGGCGCTCGACTACGTCGCCTCACAGCAGCCCGACGGCTCGTGGACGGATGTGAACTACGCCGACCGCACCAGTTCGGCCAACGGTGCCACCTGGTCGGCGTACGTCGCGCTCTACCGCATGCTCGCACTCGCTCACGCCTACCGCGACCCGAAGGCCGCCGGCTTCGAGGACCCGTCGGTGCTCGCTGCGGTCGAGCGTGCGCTCGTGCACTGGGACTCGGTCGACCCGGGCAACAACAACTGGTGGGAGACCGAGATCGGCGAGTCGATCGCGATGGGTCGCATCTCGATCTTCCTCGGCGACGTGCTCGCCCCGGACGCGCTCGCGGTGAGCCTGAAGCACAACACCGGCAAGCTCGACCCGGTGGGTGCGAACGGTGCCTGGCGCACCACCAACTACCTCTTCGAGGCGGTCGCGACCCACGACTTCGCCAACATCACGACCGGTTTCGCCACGATGGTGCAGACGGTCGCGGTCGACGACTCGGGCGCCGTCAACGAGGCCGTCCAGCCCGACGCGAGCTTCTGGGCGCACGGCGCGCAGCTCTACAGCGAGGGCTACGGCATGGCCCTGTTCACCATGGTGGCGATGTGGGCGGATGTGGCCCGCGGCACCAGCCTGTCGTTCACGCGGGCGCAGCTCGACACGGTGGCGTTCTACATCATCGACGGCACGCGCTGGATGATCCGCGAAGAGTTCGGGATGCTGTACCTGCTCTACCGTCCCGCGAAGACGATCGATGGTGTCACCAGCTACGCGTCCGAGTTCCTCGACCCGCTCGACCGTATGGCGCGCACGGATGCGCTGTACGCGACCGACTACCGCGAGCTGGCGGCCAACATCCGCGGCACGACGGCGGGTAACGGCGAGACCGGTGACAAGTACTTCTGGCGATCGGAGTTCCTCTCGCACCTGCGCGACGACTACGGCATCTTCACGGCGCTTAACTCGAGCCGCACGGTGGGCAGCGAGTACCGCTCGACCCTCCGCAAGGATGTCGGCAACGAGGTCGTGTGGGCGAAGGCCGGCGCCACGGCGATCCAGGTGACCAACGAGGAGTACACGGCGCTCGGTGCCGCCTTCGACTGGTACCACTACCCCGGCGTGACGGCGCCGTACGTGAAGGAGACGACCCTCGGCACCGCCGGGCGCTCCACCAACGGCGGCAGTTTCACCGGCGGTGTCTCCGACGGCCGCTACAGCGCGGCGGTGCACACCCTCGACCGCGCGAGCACGCAGGCGCAGAAGAGCTTCTTCTTCTTCGACGACGAGATGGTGGCGCTCGGCGCCGGCATCCGTTCCACCTCGGCCGCCGAGATCCACACGACCGTGAACCAGGTGGATGCCAAGGGCAACGCCGCCGTCGACGGCGAGAAGGTGGCACCGGGTATGGCGGCGAAGGTGATCGACGACGCCTCGTGGGCCTACAACGACAAGGTCGGGTACGTGTTCCCGGATGCGGGCGCGGTGACCGTGTCGAACACGACGCAGACCGGCAGCTACTACGGCGAGGAGTCGCAGAGCCACGACGCGTTCACCCTCTACCTGAATCACGGCGTGGCCCCGACCGACGCCGGGTACGAGTACATCGTGCTGCCGGCGGCGACCGCGGACGAGACGAAGGCGTACGCGAGTGCCCCCGCCGTCTCGATCCTGCGCAACGACACCACCGTGCAGGCGGTGCGTCACGCCGGTCTGAAGCGCACGATGGCCACCTTCTTCCGCGCCGGGTCGCTCGACCTCGGCGGCGGCCGCACCCTCGCGGTGAGCAAGCCCAGCATCGTGCTGCTCGACGAGTCGGGGGCGACCCCGGTGGTGAGCATCTCGAACCCGAGCCAGCCCGGTCTGCTCGTCGACGTGACGCTGTCGAGGGCGGGTTCCTCGACCCGCGGCACCTTCGTGCTCGGTTCGGGCGCATCGCTCGGCAAGACGGTCACGGCGGCGTTGACCGCGGACGACTCGGAGGGCTCCGCCTACACCGCGAGCGGGTCCGCGGCGGGCCACGGGCCGAGCCGCGCGGGCGACGGCGACCAGTCCACGACGTGGCAGTCGTCGGGCGAGATGCCGTGGCTGCAGAAGCAGCTCGTTGCCGGGTCGTTCGTGTCGGGTGTCGACGTCGACTGGGGTGAGGGGTTCGCCACCCGCTACCTCGTGCAGACCTCGACCGACGGCCGCACCTGGACCGACCGGAAACTGGTGCAGAACGGCACCGGCTGGCACTCGAGCGCCGAGTTCCCCGCGGTTGCCGCCAATTACGTGCGTGTGCGGATGCTCCAGGGCGCCGCGACGTACTCGGTGCGCGAGCTTGCCGTCACCGCGAGCGTGAACCTCGCCCTCGGTGCCCCGACCACGGCATCCGACGGAACCGGCGTCGACAGCGCCACCGACGGCAACCTGACCACCCGGTGGATCGCCGACCGCAGCGGCTCGCCGAACACCTCCTGGCTGCAGGCGGACCTCGGTTCGGTGCAGCACATCGGTGCGGTGCGCCTCACGTGGGAGGCGTCGTACGCGAGCAAGTACAAGATCCAGGTGTCGGAGAACGGCACCGACTGGTCCGACGCCTACACGACGCCGACCGCCGGTAGCGACGGCGGCACCGACCTCATCGCGTTGGACACCTCGGGCCGCTACGTGCGGATGCAGACGGTGGCGCGGGCGCTCACCACGTACGGCGTCTCGCTGTGGGAGTTCGAGGTGTTCGACAACGGCGCGATCGTCGACGCTCCGACGGCATCCGTGCGCCCCAATCTGGCGCTCCACCGGCCGACGACCGCCGACAGCGTCTACAACAACCTCACCAACATCGTTCCGACGATGGCGACCGACGGCTCGATCGCGACCAAGTGGTCGTCGAACCGGCCCGCGGGAACTGCGCCGTACACGGTGGAGAACTGGCTGCGCGTGGACCTCGGTGCCACCCAGGCGGTCTCGCAGGCGGTCGTCGACTGGGAGTCGAGCAATTCGTTCGACTACCGGATCGAGGGCTCGGTCGACGGGCAGGAGTGGACGCAACTCGCGCGGGTGCAGAACACGGGCGCGGCGAACCACCGACGCGACACGGTCGACTTCCCGACCGCCCACATCCGCTACCTGCGGGTGATCGGCACACCGGCCACCCGGTACGGCCTCAACATCTGGGAACTCGAGGTGTACGGCGGCTACGCGCTCTCCTGCGCCGCACCCGTCACCGTCGAGAGCGGCTCGACCGCCACGCTGGTCGCCACGATCAGCCCAGTAGACGGCGACGACACGTTCACCGCGACGTCGCTGAACCCGGGCATCGCATCCGTCGCGGGCGCTCCCCGCGTGGACGCCGCCGGTCGAATCGAGTTCGACCTGACCGCGCACGCATCGGGCACGACCTCGGTTGTGGTCGCGCACGGCAACGGTGACGAGTTCGCCGCCTGCCCGGTGACGGTCGCCGTCGACACCGCCGAACTGCAGCAGCTGGTGGATCAGGCGAACGGTCTCGACAGCACCCGCTACACGAGCGCCAGCTGGGCGCCGCTCATCCCGGCACTGCAGGCGGCGAAGGCCGTGCTCGTGGCACCCGGCTCGACGCAGGCCGAGATCGACGCGGCCGCCGCAGCACTGCGCGCCGCGATCGACGGGCTCGCCGAGCCGGTCGACCCGGTCGAGGGGAAGCTGCAGGTGAACGGCACCTTCGTCGTGGGCGGCAAGATCACGGTGACGGGTCGCGACTTCCAGCCGGGCGCTCTGCTCGCCGTCGAGCTGCACTCCGCGCCGGTCGAACTCGGAACGGTGACGGTCGACGAATCGGGTGCGTTCGCGCTGAATGCGACCATCCCCGCGTCGACCGATCCGGGCGACCACGAGATCGTAGTGCTCGTCGATGGCACCGTGCTCGCGAGTTTCGCGCTGACGATCGCGGCCGCAGACGGCGACGGCAGCGGCGATGGCGGCACCGATCCCACCGACGACGGCACGATCGCCGCCACCGGCGTCGACGTGATCGCCCTCGGTACGGGCATCGCGCTCGCGCTGCTGCTGCTCATCGCGGGCGCCGTGTTCGTCACGCTGCGACGGGACCGCGCGCAGCACTGACCGGAACCCCCGGAGGGGGCCGCGGGGGCGCCCCCCCCCCCGGGGCCGAGGCGGTGATGGGTTTCTTCACGAAGTTCGGCGACGGGGCGTGCGATGTGGCGCCGCTCACCGGTCTGAACAAGCGCCAGGTCAGGCAGATCGCGGTCCAGCTGGGCGCGCCCGAGCACCTAGCGAAGAAGGTGCCGACTGCCGATCTCGAAGAGCTTCGCCCGCTGCTGCCCGATGAGGAGTCCTACGG
>JAEWJX010000104.1 GCA_023386365.1 Actinomycetes bacterium
GCGGTGACCGCCGCATCCGTCGGGTCGCCGAGCACGGCGGGCGCGCCCGCGTCGCCGCCGGCCGTCACCGCGGGGGAGAGCGGGATCCGGGCCAGCACGGGCACCTCGAGCCGCCGCGCGACCTCGTCGCCGCCTCCGGATCCGAACACCCCGCCGGTCATGTTCTCGACCACGCCGATCACCGTCTGACCGGTCTGACGCGCCACCAGACCCGAACGTTCCGCCACGCCTGCGGCGGCCGCCTGCGGGGTCGTCACCACCACCACCTCGGCGTTGGGCAGCAGCTGGCCGAGCGTGATCGCGATGTCGCCGGTGCCGGGCGGCAGGTCGAGCAGCAGCACGTCGAGGTCGCCGAAGTACACGTCGGTGAGGAACTGCTGCATCGTTCGGTGCAACAACGGACCGCGCCACGAGACGGGAGCCGAAGATTTCGCTTGTCCTGAGCCTGTCGAGGGGACGAACATGCCGATCGAGATGACCTTTACCCCGTGCGCCACCGGCGGCAGGATCATGTTGCCCACCTGGGTGGGTTTCGCGTCCGGGATGCCGAGGATGCCGGGGATCGAGAAGCCGAACACGTCGGCGTCGACGAGTCCCACCGCGAGCCCGCGCGACGCCAGTTCGACGGCCAGCTCGGCCGTCACCGTCGACTTGCCGACGCCGCCCTTGCCGGAGGTGACGGCGATCACGCGCGTGAGGGTGCCGGGGCCGAACGGCATGCTCCGCACCCCGCGCAGTCGCGTCACGAGCGCCTCTCGTTCTGCGGGCGTCATCACGCCCAGGTCGAGGTCGATGGCGTCGACGCCCGGCACCGAGAGCACCGCCGCACGCACATCCGCTTCGATGCGGTCGGCGGCCGGGCAGCCGACGATCGTGAGACGCAGCTCCACGCGCGCCACCGCATCGGTGACCTCGACGCCGCGAATCATGTCGAGCTCGGTGATGGGACGCCGGATCTCGGGGTCCTGCACGCGGGCGAGCGCCGCCCGCACCGCGTCGGCGGAAGGGGAGGCGGAGGTCACTTGGTCGCCTCGCCCGGCTCCTTCTCCAACTCCTCGAGCAGGGCCCGCAGCTCACCGCGGATGAAGTCCTTCGTGGCCATGTCCTTCACCGCGAGCCGCAACGCCACCACCTCGCGGGCGAGGTACTCGGTGTCGGCGAGGTTGCGTTCGGCGCGCTGACGGTCCTGCTCGATCTGCACGCGGTCGCGGTCGTCTTGACGGTTCTGCGCCAACAGGATGAGGGGTGCGGCATACGAGGCCTGCAGCGAGAGGATCAGCGTCAGCAGCGTGAAGTTGGTGGCGCGCGGGTCGAATTGCAGCTCGGTCGGCATGACCGTGTTCCAGGTGAGCCACACGATCACGAAGACCGACATGCCGATCAGGAACCAGCTGGTGCCCATGGCGCGTGCGAACGCCTCCGAGAAGCGGCCCATGCGGTCGCTGCCCGAGGGGCGGAACCCGAACGCGGGTCGGAAGCCCTTCGGCGAGTCGAGACGGATGTCGTTACGTCGTGCCATGCGAGGTCCTCCTTCCTCGGGTCGGGATCGCTGCGGTGCCGGTGCTCACGGGTTCCGGATGGTCGTCGTGTGAGGAACTTCGCCAGTCATCGGGCAGGAGGTAGTCGAGGACGTCGTCGATGGTCACCACCCCGACGAGTCGGTGCTTCTCGTCGACGACGGGAAGCGACACCAGGTTGTAGCTGGCGAGGATGCGCGACACCTCGGCGGCGCTCGTCTCCGGGCGCACCGGTTCGAGGCTCGGGTCGAGCAGTGCGCCGAGACGTTCGTGCGGCGGGTAGCGCAGCATCCGCTGGAAGTGCACGACCCCGAGGAAGCGCCCGGTGGGCGGTTCGTACGGCGGCAGCGTGACGCACACGGCGGCGCCGAGCGCCGGTGCCAGTTCGTGGCGCCGGATGAGGGCGAGCCCCTCGGCCACCGTCGCGTCTGCCGACACGATGATCGGCTCGGTGGTCATCAGGCCGCCGGCGGTCTCGGGGGCGTAGTTGAGCAGGAAGCGCACATCTTCCGCCTCCTCCGGCTGCATCAGCTCGAGGAGGGCCTCGCCGCGCTCTTCCGGCAGCTGCGCGATGAGGTCGGCGGCGTCGTCGGGCTGCATCTGGTCGAGCACATCGGCGGCGCGCTCGTCGTCGAGGTGGGTGAGCAGGTCGACCTGGTCGTTCTCGGGCATCTCCTCGAGCGCGTCGGCGAGGCGGTCGTCGGAGAGCTCCTCCGCGACCTCGATGCGACGCTCCTCCGGAAGGTCGAGAAGGGTGGATGCCAGGTCGGCCGGCAGCAGGTCGGAGTAGGTGGCGATGAGGTGCTCAGCCGACTGGGCCTCACCCGGCTCGTTCTTCTCGCGCACCGCATCCCATGCGGCGAGCAGGGTCGCGCCCTTGCCGAACGGGGCGCCGCCGACGCGGGGGCGGCGCAGGAACAGCTCGCCCACCTCCCACTCACCGGGCCCGGACTCCTCGATCGCGACATCTTCGATGGTGGCGTCGCCCGATCCGTCGCGCAGCGCCACCTTGCGGCCGAGGAGCTCCGAGATCACCCGCACCTCACCGCCGCGCTGCTGGAACCGGCGCAGGTTGATGAGGCCGGTGGTGATGATCTGCCCGGCGCTGATGCTGGTGACCCGCCCGATCGACACGAACACCCGCCGGCGCCCGGGGATCTCGACCACCAGGCCGACCACTCGCGGCGACCCGGTCTTGCGATAGACGACGAGCACGTCGCGCACGCGACCGACCCGATCGCCGGCGGGGTCGAACACGGTGCCCCCGGCAAGTCGGGCGACGAAGACTCTCGTGGCGCTCACGGGAAAACCCTACCCGCGGAATGCCACAATGAACGGGTGTCCAGTCCCTCGCCGTTCGCGCGCCGCGGAGCCCCGATGAGTGTCCCGCAGGGCGACGTGCTGGGCACCTACGACAGCTACACCGAAGCCCAGAAGGTGGTCGATCGGCTGGCGAAGGCCGACTTCCCGATCGCGAAGCTCGCGATCGTCGGCAACGGCCTCACCAGTGTCGAGATCGTCACCCGCAAGCGCTCCTGGAACCGCGCCGCGTTCTCGGGCATCTTCAGCGGTGCCTGGCTCGGCATCTTCCTCGGGCTCTTCATGAGCCTGCTGTCGCCCACGTTCACCTGGCAGCTGTTCGCGGCGGCCGTGTTCATCGGCGCCGCGCTCGGGCTGTTCCTGCAGTTGGCCAGCTACGCCGTGCAGCGCCGCAACCGCGACTTCGAGTCGACCACGCAGGTGCTGGCCGCCAACTACCAGATCATCCTCGAGCCCGGGCTCATCACCCGGGCCCAGGACGCTCTGGCGCGCGGCTAGCCCCTCGCGATCAGCGCTTCCCCGCCTTCGCGCGGAACAGGATGCGCGTGAGGGTCACGGCGACCACCAGGATGAACCCGCACCATCCGATCGCCAGCCAGCCGCTGGATCCGATCTCCGTGCCGAGCAGAAGGCCGCGGATCGTCTCGATGATGGGCGTGAGCGGCTGGTTGTCGGCCACCCACTGCAGCCAGTCGGGCATCGTCTCGACCGGCACGAAGGCGCTCGACAGGTACGGCAGGAACATCAGGAAGAAGCCGTAGCCGCTCGCCGCCTCCGGGCTGGAAGCGGCGAGGCCGATCGCCGCGAACAGGTAGGTGATCGCGAGGATGTACGCCGCAACGAGCGCGAACATCGCCACCCAGTCGAGCGGGGTGCCGGTGGGGCGGAATCCGACGAGCACGGCCACGGCGATGACGATCGCGGTGGCGACCAGGTTGCGCACGAGGCTCGCGACGACGTGCCCGGTGATGACGGAGGCGGCGTGGATCGGCATGGTGCGGAACCGGTCGATGATGCCTTCCTTCATGTCGTTGGCGACATCCACCGCGGTGGAGGCGGCGCCGAAGCCGGCGCAGAGCAGGATGATGCCGGGCACCACGTAGTCGACGTAGCTGCCGCCCGGTTCGATGGCGCCGCCGAACACGAACGTGAACAGCAGCATGAGCATCGTGGGCAACGCGATCGCCATGACGAGGGCGTCGGGGGTGCGCAGGCTGTGCAGCAGGCTGCGCGCAATGAAGGTGCCGGCGACGGATGCGCGCGAGGCGGGTGCCGCGGAGGCGACGACGGCCGGTGCGGATGCGGTGAGGGTGGTCATGGTGGTCAGCCCTTCTGATCGACGAGTTCGGGGGTGGCGGGGGTGCCGGTGACGGCGAGGAAGACGTCGTCGAGGCTGGGGGAGCGGAGCGCGACGGTGCCGTCGGCGTCGGCGGGGAGCGCGCCGAGGGCTGCGCGGAGCCCGGCGAGGGTACCGTCGGTGGGCACCTCGATGAGCGCCTCGTCGTCGGGCCCGTGGACGGCGAGCATCTCGGTACCGACCCGCGCCTTCAGTTGGGCTGGGGTGCCGTCGGCCACGATCGCACCGTGTTCGAGCACGGCGATCCGGTCGGCGAGGCGGTCCGCCTCCTCCAGGTACTGGGTGGTGAGCAGCACCGTGGTGCCGGCGTCGGCGAGGGTGCGGATCTCGGTCCACAGCGCCTGACGGCTGCGGGTGTCGAGGCCGGTGGTCGGCTCGTCGAGGAACACCACGGGGGGCGTGCCGATGAGGCTGATGGCGAGGTCGAGCTTGCGGCGCATACCGCCCGAGTAGGTGGCGACCCGCTTGTCGGCGGACGCGTCGAGGCCGAAGCGGTCGAGCAGCTCGTCGGCGCGGTCGCGGGCTGCGCGGCGGCTGAACCCGCCGAGCCGAGCCATCATCCGCAGGTTCTCACGGCCGGTGAGCACGCCGTCGACGGCGGACGACTGGCCGGTGACGCTGATGACGCGACGCACGGCATCGGGTTCACGCACGACGTCGTGGCCGCACACGGTGGCGGTGCCGGCGTCGGGTGCGACGAGGGTCGACAGGATGCCGATGGTGGTGGTCTTGCCGGCGCCGTTCGGGCCGAGCAGTGCGAGCACGCTGCCGGCGGCGATGTCGAGGTCGAGGCCCTGGAGCACGACCTGGTCGCCGAAGGTCTTGGTGAGCCCCCTGAGGGAGATCGCGGTGGACATGGCACCCCTTTCGGATTGATTGCGTGAGGCATAAACTGTTTATGCCACATACTGACTGTGTAAGGTCTACACAGAGAGGAGCGGGATGTCAAGCAACGTCTACGATTGGGTCACCATGGCCGAACCCTCAGGCACCGACCCCGAGCTTCCCCGCGCCGTCGCACTCGCCTGGGGGGTCGCCGCGAACCCGCAACGCGGACCCAAGCGCGAGATGTCGATCGAACGGATCGTCGACGTCGCCGTCGAACTGGCCGACGCGGGGGGTCTCGCCGCCGTCTCGATGGCGAGCGTCGCCAGCGCCCTCGGCTTCACCCCCATGTCGCTCTACCGCTACGTCACCTCCAAAGACGACCTGCTGGTGCTCATGCAGGAGCGCGGCATCGGCGTGCCGCCCGAGACCGTCGCCGAAGCCGACGGCTGGCGCGCCGCCATCACCGTGTGGGGGCGCGAGACGGTCGAGCTCTACCTCGAACACCCGTGGCTGCTCGACATCCCCATCGAGGGCACCCCGCAGACCCCCAACAACCTCGCCTGGATGGATGCGGGGCTCGCCGCGCTCACGGGGTTGCCGCTCGACTACGAAGACAAGGTCTCGGCGATGCTCGCCGTCATGGCGCAGGTTCGCTGGCAGAGCACCATCCTGCGCGGCTACACCCAGGCAGCCGAAGCCGCCGGCGTCACCCCCGATGCGATCGATTCGCGCGCATCCGGACTCCTCGCCGAGCTGATCACGCCCGAGCAGTTCCCCGAGGTGCACGCCGCCCTCGCCGCGGGCGTCTTCTCGCCCGACAGCGACGCCGACTCGCTCGGCTTCGGGCTCGAACGTGTGCTCGACGGCATCGAGGCGTACCTCGCCACTCGTCCTGCCCAGCACGAAGCGATGCCCCCGACCGACCCGGCGGACTACGCCGCCGAACGCGACCCCAAATACCGCGAGGCGGTCAAGGAGCGTCGAGAGGTCGAGAAGCGGCTGCGTGAGGCGCGCAAGCGCGAACGCGAGCGGCTGCGCGACGCCCGGGACCGCCTCCGCCGCGGCTGAGGCGGCTGCTACCGCACCCGCACCACGACGGACGCCGCCCCGCGGCCGCCCGCCGCATCCTGCGTGATCGCGCGGTACTCGACCTCCGTGCCCGATGCGAGCCCTCGCGTGTCGTGCACCACGCGCGGTGCCGGTCCAGTGGCGGTGCCGAGCACCTGCCACGCGCCGCCGATCGGCCGCCACGCGAACGTGGTCTCGCTCCAGGCGTCACCGGTGTCGGCGGCGATGTCGAGCACCCCGTCGGCCAACTCGCCCGACTCGAGCGAGGTGAAGGCCGGGGTTGCGGGTGTGTCGGGCGCGCTGACCTCGCGATCGGCACGCCAGACGACCGCCGACATCGGCGGCACCGTCACCGTGACCCGGCCCTCGGCATCCGACTGCACCGCATCCGCCTCCCCGTGGAGAACCTCGAACTCGGCATCCTGCGTGAGGGTGGGCACCTCGACGGTGGAGGCTTTCGCGCTGGCGTTGAGCATCACCAGATGCTCAACACGTTCGTCGTGGTCGATCCGCGAGAAGGCGTACGTTGAGCCCTCGGCGAGCCGCTCCAACTGTGCTCCGGAGGCGAGCGCCGGATGCGCGGATCGCAGGGCCGCCAGTTCGGCGATGTGCGTGTACAGCGGCGCGTCGGTGTCGTAGCGATCGACCGAACCGAGGGTCTCACCCGTGATGAGCGGCTGATCCGCGTACTCGGGGGTCGCGGATGCGAAGAGGCTCTGTCGCGCGTGCCGGTCGGTTCCGTCGCCGGCGCCGACGAAGCCCTGCTCGTCGCCCGCGTAGACCACCGGCTGGCCGCGCGCGAGGAACAGCAGCTCGTGGGCGAGCAGGTCGCGGGCGAACGCATCCTGATCGCGCACCAGGTAACCGATCCGCCCCATGTCGTGGTTGCCGAGGAAGGTGGGGAGCGCCCGCGCGTCACCGGATGCGGTGGTGTACTCGCCGTCCGCCGTGAACACCTCGGAGAGGTGGCCGGAACCGGCGCCGTTGACGAAGTCGAGCGCGCCCGACTGGAAGCCGAAATCGAGCACGGCGTCGAGGCCGAGGTCACGCACGTACGGGGCGAGCACGTTCGGGTCGGCGTCGTACACCTCACCGAACGCGAAGAAATCGTCGTTGCCGATCCTCTCGGCGTGGGCATCCAGGCCCGCCGTGAACGCCTGCCAGAACTCCGGGTTCACGTGCTTCACCGTGTCGATGCGGAACCCGTCGACGCCGAGGTCCATCCAGTCGCTGTAGACGTCGATGAAGCCGTCGACGACGCGCGGATCCTCCGTCATCAGGTCGTCGAGTCCCGAGAAGT
This sequence comes from Actinomycetes bacterium, assembly GCA_023386365.1. GTDB lineage: Bacteria > Actinomycetota > Actinomycetes > Actinomycetales > Microbacteriaceae > Homoserinibacter. The sequence goes on from JAEWJX010000104.1 coordinate 7,391, forward strand.
CGCCGAGCGTCACCGACTCGCCCCGCCAGGTCGTGTCGCCGCGGTTGTGGTAAACCGTGAGGTCGTTGAGCCAGTCGGGCACCTTCAGGTCCGCGTCCGCCGGGTCGACCTCGGGCACGTACGGGAAGCTGGTGTCGGCGTCGAATTCCGGGAAGTCGGGGGAGCCGGCGGCGGAGGCGATGTCGACCTCGTCGCCGTCGGCATCCAGGTACGGCTTCGCGGCGGTGGCGACGTAGCTGTGCCCGGCGCCGCCGTACGTGATCACGTCGGCGGTGTGGTTGGTGATGATGTCGAAGTACAGCTTCATGCCGCGGGCGTGCGCGTCGTCGATGAGCGCCTCGAGGTCGTCGTTGGTGCCCAGGTGCGGGTCGATTCGGGTGAAGTCGGTCACCCAGTAGCCGTGGTAGCCCGCCGACCGGTTCACGCCGATGCCCTGCACGGGCTTGTTGACGAAGCTGGGGGTGAGCCAGATCGCGCTCACGCCGAGCCCTTGGATGTAGTCGAGGTTGTCGCGCAGGCCCGCCAGGTCGCCTCCCTGGTAGTAGCCGGTGTCGCTCGGGTCGAAGCCGGTCGTGTCGCGGTCACCTGCGAGTCCGCCGGTGTCGTTGCCGGTGTCGCCGTTGGCGAACCGGTCGGTCATGACGAAGTAGAACGACTGGCCCGACCCGGCCGGGGTGGCGGGGTCGCGGATGAGCGCGGCGTCGGCATCCGAGTACGGCCCGCGGGGCTGCTCGCGCGCCACGGTGAGGCCGAGCCCGACCGTTCCCGCGACGAGCGCGATCGTTGCGGCGGCCGCTACTCCGAGGGTTGTGCGTCGTCGCATCCCGCGACGCTAACAGCGCGTGGAACTATTATGCAAACGCTTCCAATCCGGCGGCGACTAGCGACCGGCGATCCACGCCTCGACTTCGTCGGCCGTGCGCGGAATGCCTGCGGACAGGTTCTCGGCGCCGTCGGCGGTGACGAGGATGTCGTCTTCGATGCGCACACCGATGCCGCGGTATTCCTCCGGGACGGTGAGGTCGTCGGGCTGGAAGTACAGGCCCGGTTCGATGGTGAACACCATCCCCGGCTCGAGCACACCGTCGAGGTAGAGCTCGCGGCGGGCCTGCGCGCAGTCGTGCACGTCGATGCCGAGGTGGTGGCTGGTGCCGTGCACCATGTAGCGGCGGTGGTACTGGGCGTCGGGTTCGAGGGTCTCTTCGACGCTGACAGGCAGGAAGCCCCACTCGGAGGTACGGGCGGCGATCACCTTCATCGCTTCGGCGTGGATCTCACGGAACCGGATGCCGGGGCGCACGATCGCGAGTGCCGCATCCGCCGCCTCGCGCACCGCCTCGTAGATGCGCCGCTGCACCGGGGTGAAGGTGCCGGAGACAGGGAGGGTGCGGGTGATGTCTGCGGTGTAGAGCGAGTCGAGTTCGACGCCGGCGTCGAGCAACAGCAGGTCGCCGGGCACGACGGGGCCGTCGTTGCGGGTCCAGTGCAGGATGCACGCGTGGGGGCCGGATGCGGCGATGGTGTCGTAGCCGATGGTGTTGCCTTCGGCGCGGGCGCGCCGGTTGAAGGTGCCTTCGACGAGGCGCTCGCCGCGGGTGTGGGCGGTGATGGCGGGGAGGTCGGCGATCACGTCGTCGAATCCGAGGCGGGTGGCGTCGACGGCGGCACGCATCTCGGCGATCTCGTAGTCGTCTTTGACGAGCCGCAGTTCGCTGACGGCGCGCACCAGTTCGGTGTCGGTGGCGCCGGCTTCGCCGAGTCGGTCGGCGTCGGGGTCGATGCCGCGCAGCACGACGACGACACCCGTGGGGATGTCGAGTTCGGCGAGGTCGCGGGTGTCGAGGCCGAGGTCGGAAGAGACGTGGGCGAGCGAGGGGCGCGGGCCCGTCCAGAATTCGCCGATGGCGGCGTTGGCGTAGAACTCTTCCGAGTCGCGGCCGGCGGTGGGGGTGAAGTAGAGGGTGGCGGGGGCGTCGTCGCCGGCGCCGATGATGAGCACGCTGCCGGGGACGGTGTCGCTGGCCCACCCGGTGAGGTGCGAGAACGCGGAGTGGGCGCGGTACGGGTAGTCGGTGTCGTTGGAGCGCACCTTGGCCGGCCCGGCGGGGATCACGAGGGTGGCGCCGGGGAACTTGGCGGCGAGACGCAGCCGGCGGGCGGCCGCGTAGGCCGCTTGGGGCCGGGGCGACGGCGGCACGTCAGGATGTTCCGCCCATCCGGAGAAGATGAACTCACGGAACGCGTCCGAGGTGGGGGTGGTGGAGCGGTTCGCCGTCGCCGAGGTGGTGGCGGGGGCGACGGTGCCGGATGCGGCGGGGGTGCTGTCAGCCATGCCGACCATTCTCCACCCTGCGGCTGTCAGTCGGTTGCGGGCCGGAGCTGCGCGACGATCGGGCGGTGGTCGGAGCCTTCGTCGTCGAGCGATTCGATGACCCGGAATCCGACGATCTGCCAGGAGTCGGTGGCGAGGACGTGGTCGATGGGGGCGCCGAGGAGCGCCGGCATGCGGGTGGGCCAGGTTCCGAGGGCGGCGTTGCCGGTGGCGCGGGCGGCGTCGCGGCAGGCGGCGAGGCCGTCGTCGGAGCCGAGGGAGGCCCAGTGGTCGAGCGTGGAGTTGAGGTCGCCGGCGACGATGAGGTTCTGGTCGGCGTCGGCACAGCGTTCGGCGAGCCAGTCGAGGCCGGTGCGCCAACCGTTCATCTCGCCGAGCACCGGGGCTACGGGGTGGGCGGCGATGATGGTGGGGCCGTCGCCGTCGACCGGGGCGGCGGCGGCGCTGGGGAGGGTGGGCGTGTTGCCGACGGTCTCGTCGCGGGTGTACTCGCCGAGGTCGGTGCTGATGAGCACGCGGGTGGATCGGGCTTTCGAGATGTCGTCGAACTGCACACCCAGCACCTGCATGGGGCGCCCGGATGCGGCCATGAGGGCGGCGATCTCGTCGGCGGCCGCCTCGCTCGTCTCGGGAAGCGCCACCACATCCGCCTCCTGTTCGAGGGCGAGGGCGGCGATCGTCTCGGCGCCGGGAGCGTCGCCGAGGGTGTTCCAGCTGACGACGACGACGTCGCCGGGGGCGGTGGTCTGCAGGGCGCCGTTGCCGAATCCGCGCACCGCCAACACACCGATGGAGACGACGGAGAACGCGAGCAGCAGCACGGCGAGTCCGGCGAAGAAGCGGCGCCCGGCCGGGCTGAGCAGGGCGATGAGGGTCAGCAGCACCGCCACCAGCAGGGTCACGAACGCGGCGAGGCCGCGCAGCGACACCAATTGGGCGACGCCGAGCACACGCTCCAGCCCGAACAGCTGCGGCCAGCACATGACGAGCAGCAGGGCGGCGAGGGCGAGCGTGACCACGGCGGCGAGGATGCGGCGGATCATCGAGTCGAGCCTAGGGGGAGGTTGCTGAGAGCCTGCCCCGGCGCGCAGCGGGCGCCGGTCCTAGCATGAGGGGATGCCCGGACCGATCGACCTGCACGCCCACTCGAGCGTCTCCGACGGCACGGAGACGCCCGCCGAGTTGGTGGCGGCGGGGGTCGCGGCCGGGTTGGGCGTTCTCGCGATCACCGACCACGATTCGACGGCCGGGTGGGACCAGGCGTTCGTCGCAGCCCACGGCACCGGCCTGGAGGTTGTTCCGGGCATCGAACTGTCGACGCAGCTCGACTACGCGAGCGTGCACATCCTGGGGTATCTGGTCGATCCGATGGATGCGGCGCTCGTGGAGGCGACGGCGGCGATCCGTTCGGAGCGCCTGCACCGCGCGGAGGCGATGGTGCAGCGCATCGGCGTGGACTACGCACTCGACTGGGACGACGTGCTCGCCCAGACGACGCCGGGCGCGACGGTGGGTCGGCCGCATATCGCCGACGCCCTGGTGGCGCGGGGGCACGTGCCCGACCGGTCGGCGGCGTTCGAGACGATCCTGCACTGGCAGGCCGGGTACTACCGCCCGCACGAGGCTCCGCCGCCCCTCGAGGGCGTGCGGCTGATCGCGGAGGCGGGCGGGGTGGCCGTGATCGCCCACCCGGGTGCCCGCGGCCCGCAACGGGTGCTGTCGGACAAGCGGATGCGCGCGCTGGTCGATGCGGGTCTGTTCGGGCTGGAGCTCGACCACCGCGACAACCCGCCGTCGTCGCGTCGACACTGGGCCGACATGGCGCAGCGCTTCGGTCTCGTCACGACGGGGTCGAGCGACTACCACGGCGCGGGCAAGCCGAACCGGCTGGCCGAGAACTCGACGAGCCCCGAAGTGTACGCGGCGATCGTGGCGCGCGGCACCGGCTCGAAGCCGTTCCGCACGCCGTAGCGGGCGGGGTCAGACCCCGGGCTGCAGCGTCCAGGATCCCGGCACCTGGCCGGGTGTGCTGAACACGAGACGGTGTTCCGTGCAGGTGAACGCGAACCGGCCGGCCGCCACCCACGGGAACTGCGGGGAAGCGACCGCGACCCCGGGCGTGATGGTGCCGTCGGATGCGGTGGTGGTGGCGTCCTCGGTCTCCGCGTCCACCAGCACCCTGTTCACCACCAGTTGGTCGCCGGGTTCGGGGATCGCGTACCGGCCCGAGGACCGCAAGTCGACGGCGGTGCTCTCCCGGGTGCCGTCGCCGTAGTACAGCTCGTAGTCGACGCCGGTGGCGGTGAAGTCCCACCGGGAGACCTCGTCGCGGGTGAACGTGATGGTCGCGGTGCCGTTCGCCTCGCCGCCGGTCACCGGATGCGCGGGGTCGTCGACGGTGGCGCTCCATTCCGCGTGGGCGGCGTCCACGTCGACCGTCCACGGGGAGTGGTCGATGAGGCAGCGGTACGCCGCCGCCACGTCACGGGATGCGGGCGCCGGTGTCGGGTCGGCGGGCGGCGCGTCGGCCACGCAGCCGCTCGCACCGAACGCGACCACGACGAGAGCACCCGCGACCGCGAGTCGGTTCCGCATCCGGACCTCCTCGCGCGCGGGTGGATCTCAGTATGTCGCGATCAGCCGACGGGCGGGGGAGTGGGGGCGCCGCCCGCACTCGAGCCGGTGCGACGGCGGCGACGACGCCGCTTGGCGGGTGCCGCGTTGCCGTCGTGGTGCTCGGTGCCCTTGCCGTCGTGGGTGCCGCCGCCCTCGGGGCGGGTCTCACCCTGAGCGGACCCTCCCGACGACGAGCCGCCACGGGTGCGGCTGCGCTGACGCGACCGCCCCTCACCCGATCCGGAGCCGGATGCGGGACGCTCGCGCGGCGGACGCTCCGCGGGCGGACCGGCCGGCTTCAGGCGACCCTTGGTGCCCTCCGGGATGTCGAGGTCGGTGTAGAGGTGCGGCGACGACGAGTACGTCTCGACCGGCTCCGGGTTGCCGAAGTCGAGGCCGCGGTTGATGAGCCCCCACTTGTGCATGTCGTCCCAGTCGACGAACGTGACCGCGATGCCCGTCTTGCCGGCGCGGCCGGTGCGCCCTGCGCGGTGCAGGTACGTGTCGGGGTCGTCCGGCACGGTGTGGTTGATCACATGCGTGACGTCGTTCACGTCGATACCGCGAGCCGCCACATCCGTCGCGATGAGGATGTCTTTCTTGCCGGCCTTGAAGGCCGACATGGAACGCTCGCGCGCATCCTGGCTCATGTCGCCGTGCACGGCGCCCGCGTTGAAGCCGCGGTCGTTGAGCTCCTCGACGAGCTTCGCGGCGGCGCGCTTGGTGCGGGTGAAGATCACGGTCTTGCCGCGGCCCTCCGCCTGCAGGATGCGCGAGATCACCTCGTCCTTGTCGAGCGAGTGCGCGCGGTAGATGACGTGCTTGATGTTGGCCTGCGTGAGACCCTCATCCGGGTCGGTGGCGCGGATGTGGATCGGCCGGTTCATGAAGCGGCGCGCGAGCGCGACCACCGGGCCCGGCATCGTGGCCGAGAACAGCATCGTGTGGCGGGTCGCCGGGGTCTGCGCGAACAGCTTCTCGACATCCGGGAGGAACCCGAGGTCGAGCATCTTATCGGCCTCGTCGAGCACCATCACCTGGACCTCTTTGAGCGACAGCAGACGCTGGCCCGCGAGGTCGAGCAGACGGCCCGGGGTGCCGACCACGATCTGCGCGCCCGCCTTCAGCTGCTCCACCTGGCCTTCGTAGGCTTTGCCGCCGTAGATGGCGGCGATCTGGGTGGGCCGGTTCGAGGCGGCGAGTTCGAGGTCTTCGGCCACCTGCACGCACAGCTCACGGGTGGGCACCACGATGAGCGCCTTCACGCCCGGTTCGGGGTTCGGTCCGAGGGCCTGGATGACGGGGAGGCCGAAGCCGAACGTCTTGCCGGTGCCGGTCTTGGCCTGGCCGATGATGTCCTGCTTGGAGAGGCCGAGGGGGATGGTCTGAGTCTGGATCGGGAAGGGCTCGATGATGCCCTTGGCCGCCAGTGCGTCGACCATGTCCTGGTCGATGTTGAGATCGCGGAAAGTCAAGGAATACCTGTCTGGTAGGTGAGAGGTCTCCAGTCTACCGGGCGCGACTACACTGAGCCGGTGGCCTGGTTCCGTAAGCGCACGCGTCCGCGTCCGGGCAACCTCCACGTGGCCCCCCGCTCGGAGGCCGTCGCCGTCGCCCGCGTCGAGCTGCGCGAGTTGGCCCCCACGCCGGAGCGCTTCCTCGGGCAGACCGCGTACCTCACGATCGTTCTGTTCGAGAACCTGGGCCGCGCCGTGACCACCGCCCCCACCACGGATGCGAAGACGCGTCTCGCGCGCGCCGCATCCGAGATGCTGGCCATGCACGAGGAGCTGGTGGCCGAGCTGGTGCGCCTGCACGACGACCCCGCCGCCGAGATGGAGCCGTTCCGCATCCTGCTCGACGAGTTCCAGCGCCGCACGAAGGGCGCCGACTGGTACGAGATCCTCGTGACCTGCTACCTGACGAACGGGTTCCTGCTGGACTTCTTCGCCGGGCTCGCGGCCGGGCTCCCCGACGAACTCGACGATCGCACCGCATCCATCCTGCAGCGCGATGAGGGCGAGGCGGTGCTCGTGGAGGAGTTGCGCCGTGCCATCGAGGAGAACCCGCGGCTCGCGTCGCGGCTCGCGATGTGGGGGCGCCGACTCATCGGCGACACGATGCTGGTGGCGCGTTCAGCGATCGAGCAGCACCCGGCGATCTCGGTCGAAGACAAGGTCGACCCGGTGTTCACCGAACTGATCGCGGCCCACACGCGCCGCATGGACGCGCTGGGCCTGACGGCGTAGCGCCCTAGGCGCGGCCGCCGGAGAGGGCGTGCAGTGCGCGGGCGTCGGATGCGGCGCGGGCGCGAGGCAGGAGCACCGCGACCAGCAGCGACACGACCACTCCGGTCGCGATCGACACCGTCCAGATCCAGCCGCCGTCGAAGCTCCAGCCGAGCCAGACGAGGATGGCCCACACGGCGGCGGTGGCGGCGCCGCCCACGGCGGGCAGCAGCGCGATGCCGTAGCTGCGACGGCCGGGAACCAGGTAGCGGACCAGCGCGCCGAGGGCTGCGCCGATGACGGTGACGAAGACGATCTCCACGCCGCGATCCTAGGCGAGAAGCGGTTAGGCGACGAAGCCCACGCGGCGGGCCTCGCCTCCGCCGACCTCGACGTACGCGAGCGAAGCGGTCGGGACGATGTACACCTTGCCCTTGTCGTCGCTGAGGCTCAGGAACTTCGCGTCGGAGCTGAGGGCCGACTGAACGGCCTTCTCGACCTCAGCGGCGGTCTGCGCGCTCGCGCAGGGGGGCTCGGCGGGGGGGGGGGG
>JAEWJX010000113.1 GCA_023386365.1 Actinomycetes bacterium
TCGTTGTTCTGCGCGTTGGCCGCGGCGCTGGCGATCACCTTGGCGACCGGCTCACTGGCCTGCTGAGGCGCCCACCGCAGGATGTCGAGGGCTTCCTCGACACTCTTGCCGCGGACCAGATCGATGACCCGGCGTGCCTTGCTCGCCGAGATGCCGACGTAGCGGGCGACCGCCATCGCATTGGGGTACGTGGACGGATTCGTCGTTGCTGTTGTCATCGCCTCTTGCTCTTCCGGTCATCCTTGATGTGACCCTTGAAGGTGCGGGTGGGGGCGAACTCGCCCAGCTTGTGCCCGACCATCGCCTGGGTGACGAACACCGGCACGTGCTTGCGGCCGTCGTGGACCGCGAAGGTGTGCCCGATGAAGTCAGGGATGATGGTCGACCGACGCGACCAGGTCTTGATGACCTGCTTGGTGTTCTTGTCGTTCTGGACGTCGACCTTCTTGAGCAGATGGTCGTCGACGAACGGGCCCTTCTTCAGGCTGCGTGGCATCGCTGTTGTTCCTTCCCCGGCCTAGCGCTTCTTGCCGGTGCGCCGGCGTCGGACGATGAGCTTGTCGCTCGGCTTGTTCGGCTTGCGGGTGCGGCCCTCGGGCTTACCCCACGGGCTGACCGGGTGGCGACCACCGGAGGTCTTGCCCTCACCACCGCCGTGCGGGTGGTCGACCGGGTTCATCACGACACCGCGGACGGTCGGGCGCTTGCCCTTCCACCGCATACGGCCGGCCTTGCCCCAGTTGATGTTGGCCTGCTCGGCGTTGCCCACCTCGCCGACGGTGGCGCGGCAGCGCACATCGACGCGACGGATTTCACCCGACGGCATACGCAGAGAGGCGTAGGTGCCTTCCTTACCCAGCAGCTGGATGCTCACGCCGGCCGAGCGGGCCAGCTTGGCACCGCCACCGGGCCGCAGCTCCACAGCGTGGATCACGGTGCCGGCGGGGATGTTGCGCAGCGGCAGGTTGTTACCCGGCTTGATGTCGGCGTTGGCGCCGGACTCCACGATCGCGCCCTGCTTCAGCCCGTACGGCGCGATGATGTAGCGCTTCTCGCCATCCAGGTAGTGCAGCAGTGCGATGTTCGCGGTGCGGTTCGGGTCGTATTCGATGTGCGCGACCTTGGCGTCGACGCCGTCCTTGTCGTGGCGACGGAAGTCGATCACCCGGTAGGCACGCTTGTGGCCACCGCCCTTGTGCCGGGTGGTGATGCGGCCGTGCGCGTTGCGTCCGCCCTTACCGTGCAGCGGACGGACCAGCGACTTCTCCGGGGTCGAGCGAGTGATCTCGGCGAAATCGGAGACGCTGGCACCGCGGCGACCCGGGGTCGTCGGCTTGTACTTGCGAATTGCCATGAGTTTCTTTCCCTGGTCCTTAGCCGACAGCCGTGAAGATGTCGATCGAGCCGGACTTGAGCGTGACGATGGCGCGCTTGGTGTCCTTGCGCTTGCCGATGCCGAACCGGGTGCGGCGGGTCTTGCCGACACGGTTGATGGTGTTCACCGAGGCGACCTTGACGTTGAAGATCTTCTCGATCGCCAACTTGATCTCGGTCTTGTTCGAGCGGGGGTCGACGATGAAGGTGTACTTGCCTTCGTCGATCAGGCCGTAGCTCTTCTCGCTCACGACCGGCGCGATGATGATGTCGCGCGGGTCCTTGTTGTAGCCGCTCACTGGGCAGCCTCCTCGGTCTTGGTCTTGCTCGCCACGAACGAGTCGAAGGCGGCGCGCGTGAAGACGATGTCGTCGGAGACGACCACGTCGTAGGCGTTCAGCTGGTCGGCGAACAGCACGTGCACGTTGCGGAGGTTCCGCACGCTCTTCGCGCCGATCTCGTCATCCCGGTCGAGCACGATGAGCACGTTCTTGCTCGTCGCGACCTGACCCAGAACCTCGACGGCCGTCTTGGTCGACGGGACGTCGGTGCCGAACGAGGTGATGACGTGGAGACGCTCACCGCGGGCGCGGTCCGAGAGGACTCCGAGCAGAGCAGCGGAGATCATCTTCTTGGGGGTGCGCTGCGAGTAGTCGCGCGGCACGGGCCCGTGGACGATGCCACCGCCGGTGTGCTCGGGGGCGCGGATCGAGCCCTGACGGCTGCGACCGGTTCCCTTCTGCTTGAACGGCTTGCGACCGGCGCCGGAGACCTCACCGCGACCCTTGGTCTTGTGGGTGCCCTGGCGCGCGGCGGCGAGCTGGGCGGTCACGACCTGGTGGATGAGGGGGACGTTGGTCTGCACATCGAAGATCGAGCCGGGCAGCTCGACCGAGCCGGCCTTCTTGCCCTTCGGGTCGACGACGTCGAGAGTGTTCGCAGCCATGACTACGCTCCCTTCACAGCGTTGCGGACGAAGACGATGCGGCCACGCGCGCCGGGAACGGCGCCCTTGACCAGCAGGAGGCCCTTCTCGAGGTCGACCGCGTGGACCTTGAGACCCTGGACGGTGACGCGCTCGCCACCCATACGACCGGCCATGCGCATGCCCTTGAAGACACGGCTGGGGGTCGAGGAGGCACCGATCGAGCCGGGCTTGCGGTGGTTGCGGTGCGCACCGTGCGAGGCGGAGACACCCTTGAAGTTGTGGCGCTTCATGACACCGGCGAAGCCCTTGCCCTTGCTCGTGCCGACGACGTCGACGAGCTGACCGGCTTCGAAGATGTCGACCGCGAGCTCCTGACCGAGCGTGTACTCGGCGGCGTCAGCGGTGCGGACCTCGGTGAGGTGGCGGCGGGGGGTGACCCCGGCCTTCTCGAAGTGGCCGGCGGCGGGCTTGTTGACCTTGCGGGGGTCGATGGCACCGTAGGCGATCTGGACGGCCGCGTAGCCGTCCTTCTCCTCGGAGCGGACCTGGGTCACGACATTCGGGGTGATCTGGACCACGGTCACGGGAACGAGCTTGTTGTTCTCGTCCCAGACCTGGGTCATACCGAGCTTCGTGCCCAGCAGACCCTTGGTCGTCTTCACTGCAGACATGGGTTTCCTTCTGGCTTCCGGGTTCAGCTCGGTTAGAGCTTGATCTCGATGTTGACGTCGGCGGGCAGGTCGAGGCGCATGAGCGAGTCGACGGCCTTGGGCGTCGGGTCGATGATGTCGATGAGGCGCTTGTGGGTGCGCTTCTCGAAGTGCTCGCGGCTGTCCTTGTACTTGTGCGGCGAACGGATCACGACGACCACGTTCTTCTCCGTCGGGAGCGGCACGGGGCCGACAACGGTCGCGCCCGCACGGGTCACGGTGTCGACGATCTTTCGCGCCGATGCGTCGAGGCCGGCGTGGTCGTACGACTTCAGCCGGATGCGGATCTTCTGTCCCGCCATGGTCAGCTCTCTTCCTTGTTCCCGTGCGGCACCGATCCCGGCCCGCACATCCGCGCATCCTTCGATGCGCACCGCTGTTCTTCTGTCAATCACCTCGGCCCGGAGCGACGCACGCGGACGTGCAGCACCCATTCGGGTTCGGGATTCGATTGAAGCTTTGTTCTTCTGCTCGCGGCCCAGCCGCTTCCGGTCGCGAGGACCAGGGGCTGTGCACTGCCAGAGCAGTGAGCCGCACACGGATGCGCGGCGTGTTGAACCATGAAAGTCTGCCACACGTCCGCATTTGCTGCAACCCGGGCGTGTCGCGCTCGGGCGGCCTCCCAGCAGCTACACAGACGGCGGCGCGATTCCCTCTGCAGAGGACCGATTCCGCACGCGTCCACCGGTGGCGGCGAGCCAGCATCCGGCGATCACCAGGGGGAATCCGAGCAGAAGCCCGCCCGTGAGTTCCTCCCCCAGCACGATGACGCCGAGCACGATCGCGACCACCGGATTGACGTAGGTGAAGAGCGGCGCGCGCGCCGGACCGACCTCGTCGATGAGGGCGAAGAAGACGATGAACGCGAGGGCCGTGCACAGCACCGCGAGCGCGATGAGCGACACCGTGCTGCGCAACGTCGGCGGCGCGGACGGCACCAGCAGGGCGAACGGCAGATAGAAGAGGCCCACCGCGCCGAGCGCGATCGTGATGCTGCCGAGCGACGGCACGCCGGCGAGCTTCGTGGCGATGATGAACGGTGCGATCGCGTAGAGCACCGCCACGAGCAGCACCTCGGCCATGGCCAGCAGGGCGCCGGGCCCGGCAGCGAATCCGTGGCCGCCGACCACGATCGCGACACCCCCGAATCCGATGAGCAGACCGGTCAGCCGCAACGGCTGGAGCACACCGCGGTCGCCGCGGAACACCGCGATGACGGCGGCCACGAGCGGCACCGTCGCGACGAGAAGCCCCGTCGTGCCCGACGGGAGGGTCTGTTCGGCGTGCCCGAGCAGCAGGAAGGGTCCGGCCATCTCGATGGCGCCGAACGCCAGCACCCAGGGCCAGTGGACGAGCGCCGGGCGGAGCGCCTTGCGGTGGATCGCGAACGGAAGCAGCAGAAGGGCGCCACCGAGTGTGCGGAACGCGACGACCGCGAATGGCGAGAAGGTGTCCACCGCCTCCTTGATGAAGAGGTACGGGATGCCCCACAGCACGGACATCACCGCGAAGAGGATCCAGCCGCGCGAGCTCACCGGCCCATCCTGGCGGAACGGACCGACATCCGCTCGCTCAGGCTGCAGGCACGTCGCGGGTGGCGACGATCATGAGCACCGTCGCGGCCGCGTAGATCGCCGCCGACAGCACGAGCGCCGCGACCGTCGAGACGTGCAGCAGCAGGAGCGCCCCGAGCGCCGCCCCCACTCCCATCGCGAGGACGGCGAGCAGCCGCTGCACCCACCGCTGGCCGTGGCCTCCCCCGAGGCGCGAATCGCGTGCGAGGTTGGCGATCGTGTTGGTGACCACGATCGTGGTGATGTCGCTGTTACCGACCGGCTTCACCGCCGAGACCTGCCCACCCATGGCGAACGCGAGCGTCGCCGTGACGACGAGGAGCGCCGGCTCCGGCAGCTGCGGCACGATCGCGGCGGTCGCCGTCGCGGCGACGATGATCACCCCACCCAGGACGAGCACGACGATACTGCCGGTCGGCAGGCTGCCGGCGCGGTGGCCGCGACCGACCACGCGCCCCGACACGATCGATCCGGCCACGAATCCGATCAGCGCGATCAGGTTGTTGAGGAACGGGATGCCCGGCACACCCACCAGCGCGAACCCGAGGAAGAGCACGTTCCCGGTCATGTTGCCGGTGAACACCCGATCGAGTCCGAGGTAGCTGACCGCGTCGATCGCACCCGTCGATGCGGTGAGCAGCAGCAGCGCGCCGATCGTCAGTCGGGGGCGGAGTGCGTGATCCATGACCTGACGAGGCTACCGCCGCACCGGGTGAGGGCGGCGGCAGCCACGCGTCAGGGGAGGTCGGCGGTGACCGGGTCGCTGACGAGGACGACCGCCGCGAAGCCGGGCTTGGTGACCGTCACGCGCGCGGTCACGAGTGCACCGACATCGGCGCCCTGCACCACGTAGCTCGACGACACGGCGCCGGGGATGAGCACGCCGGCGCGGTACCAGGCCCACCCGTAGGTGACGTCCTCTTCGGTGATGCTGCCCACCGGCAGAGTCGCCGTGAGGGTGCCGAGACCGGTGATCACCGGAACGGCGTACGAGCCCGCGATGGTGGCGATGCTCACCGGCTCCGGCGTCGCCCAGGTCTGCGCGAGCGGAAGGAGCCCGGAGAACTGCGCCGTGACCTTCACCGACACCGTCTTGCCGAAGTCGGCGGCGGTGACCCAGAAGTAGTCGTCGGTCGCCGCCGGAACGGCCACGCCGTTGCGGTACCACTGGTAGGTGACGTCGGGTTCGATGGTGGCGCCGCCTGCGGTGGTGTACGTCGGCGGGGTCACGGTGAGGCTCTGCCCGACCGTCGCGGTTCCGCTCACCACGAGCGCCGAACCGGCGACGATGGTGTTGGTCCGCTGGACCGAGCTGAGCACCTTCGAGGTGTACCCGGCCTTCGACACCGTGGCGCGCACCTGCAGGAGCGCACCGGCATCCGCAGCGACGAGCGTGTACGCCGCCTTGTTGGCCCCGACGATCGCCGTCGTGCCGCGGTACCACTGGTAGGCGACGGTGGCGCTCGGCTCGGCGATGCTGCCGGCGGGCAGCTCGGCGGTGACCTTCGACGGCGCGACCGAGATGATCTGCGGTCCCGCGAGGGTCCCCGTGAAGGTGCCCGCCTTGATCGCCGTGGTGGCCGCCGACAGCTTGCTGTACGAGAGGAAACCGGGCTTGGATGCGGCGATCTTCACCGTGAGCGCTTTCGCCAGGTCGGCGGAGGTGACGGTGTAGTTCGCCGACGTCGCACCCGTGATCGCGACACCCGCGCGGTACCACTGGTAGCTGGTGGCCGCCGGGGTGACCGGCGCCCCCTGCAGGGTGAAACCGCCGGCCACGGATGCGGCGAGCGTGTTGCCGACCGCGAGCGTTCCGGTGATCGTGGGGGTGGCGCCGGTGATCGTGTAGCTCAGCGTCACCGAGTACTTCACGAGCGTCGTGTAGCCGGACTTCGAGAAGGCGACCCGCACGCGGATCGTCTGTCCGGCATCCGCAGCGACGAGGGTGTACGCCGGCTTGGTGGCGCCCGCGATGGCCGCCGAACCGCGGTACCACTGGTACGCGACGGCCGTGCCCGACGGCACCGGCGAGACACCGGCATCGGCGACCGTGAGGGTCGTGCCCGCCTGGGTGAGGCTCACCGCGAGGCCGTTGTTCGGGAACGCCGCCGAACCCACCGCCGAGGTCGCCGTACTGGTGGCGACGTTCGGGATGGTGCCGATCGGCGCCGCGGTGACCCGCACGGTGATCGCCTTGCCGGCGTCGGCCGCGGTGAGGGTGTACGCGAAGAAGTCGTTGCCCGGGATCGCGACACCCGAACGGAACCACTGGTACTTCGGCGTGAAGCTCGCCGTGATGTCCATGCCCTGGAAGGTGAAGGTGCGCGGGCCGACGACGAGCGTCTGCCCGACGGCGACATCCCCCGTGAGCACCGGCACCGCAGGCGACGCGGTAAGGGCGTAGCTGAGGGCGGTGCTCGAGAGGGTGACGGTGGTGAAGCCGGCCTTCTTGATCGTCGCCCGCACGGATACGGCGGAGGCGCCATCCGCAGCGGTGACCTTGTAGGTGGGGGTCGTCGCCCCGGTGACCGCGACCGCGCCGCGGTACCACTGCCAGGTGACCGTGTGGCCGGTGCCGTCGATCGCGTCGACCGGGAGCGCGGCGGTGAGGGTCGGGAGCGTGTTTCCGACGGGCGTGGTGGGGACCGTGTTCGTCACCTGCGGTGCCGTGAGGGTGCCGGTGAAGACGCCCGCCTGGATCGCCGCGGTCGGCAGCGTGGTCGCGACCGGCAGCCAGCCGGCGAGGCTCTCGGTGACGCGCACCGAGATCACCTTGCCCAGGTCGGTCGAGGTGAGCGCGTAGGAGGTCGACGTCTTGCCGGCCACGGCGACGCCCGCGCGGTACCACTGGTACGCCACGGTGCGGGTCGCCGGGGCGCCGTCGCCGTCCGTCGTGCCGGGGGTGAACGATGCGGTGAGCGTGTCACCGACACGAAGCACCTCGTCGTCGCCGTCGGAGATCGCCAGACCCGTGCCGGCGGTGAGGCCGTAGGTGTCGGGCACCGAGACCAGCGCGACGGTCAGGTAGTCGGCCTTCGACACGGTGACGCGCACCTTGATCGCGGATGCGACATCCGCGGCGGCGAGCTTGTAGCTCGCCGTGGTCGCGCCGGCGATCGCCGCCGTGCCGCGGAACCACTGGTAGGCGACGACCGCGCCCGACGGCACGGTCACGCCGCGATCGGGGACCGTCAGCGTCATGGTCGCGGGCGTGAGGGCAACCTCGGGGACACCGTCGCCGATGGGGGCGAACTGGTAGCGGACGATCGCGGCGGTCGCCTTGCTCGTCGAGGCCGCGGAGACCGCACCCGGGTACGTCGGGGTGACCCGCACCGAGATCGCCTTCGTCAGGTCGGCGGTCGCGAGCACGTAATCGGCGGACACCGCACCCGGGATCGCCACGCCGGCGCGCAGCCATTGGTAGGCGAACGTCGGGGTCACCGCACCGCCGAGGTGGGTGTACGCCGGCGTGTTGGCGTGCAGCGTCTCACCGAACGCCGAACGGCCCGAGATGGTGGGGGCGGCGGCCGGCGTCAGCGAGTAGTTCACCGACGTCGACGCCAGCGTGTAGGCGGTGTAGTTGGTCTTCGAGACCGTGTACCGCACCTGCACGACCTTGCCGAAGTCGGCACTGGTGAGCGGGTAGGTCGCGGTGGTGCGGCCGGTGACCGCCACACCCGCGCGATACCACTGGATCTTCACGGTGGCGCCGGCCTCGGTGAGCGATCCCGCCGGAAGTGCAGACGTGAGCGTGAGACCGGACTGCGTGACCACGGGCACCGCGCGGGAACCCTGGATCACGCCGGAGCCGACGACCGCGGTCGCCGCGGATGCTTTCACCAGCGACTGGTATCCGGAGACACCCGCCACGACATTCACCGTCAACGTCTTTCCGAAGTCGGCGGAGACCAGCGTGTAGCTGGCGGTGGTGGCACCGGGGATCGCGACACCCGCGCGGTACCACTGGTAGCCGAGCACGGGGCTCACCGCGCCGGTGTCGATCGTGTACGACGGCACCGCCACCTGGAGGGTGCGGCCCACCTTGAGCACGCCACCGACGACCGGGGATCCGCTCGCGACGATCGAGTAGTTCTTGGCGGCGGAGGTGCGCACGACGCTGGTGTAGTTCGACTTCGTGACCGTCACCCGCACCGAGATCGCCTTGGTGTAGTCAGCGGCGGTGAGCGTGTAGCTCGCGAGCGTGGCGCCCGTGATCGCGACGCCGGCGCGCAGCCACTGGTAGGCGTACGCGACACCGGGCTCGGTGATGGCCCCCGTGGGGAGCGCGGCCGTCAGCTTGAGGGCCGTCGTGCCACTCGTCGTGATGATCGGAGAGTCGAGGCCGCCCTGGATGTCGCCCTTGAGGATGGTGCCGGCGAGCGCCACGTTGATGGCGTGCTTGATCGTGCCGGGCGCGGCGGCCGTTGCGGTGACCGTGATCGCCTTGCCGTAGTCGAGGCTCGTGAGCGTGTACGAGATCGAGGTCGCCCCCGCGATCGCCACCCCGGCGCGGTACCACTGGTAGGTCACCGTCGGGGCGACGGGCGTTCCGACGATGGGGAGGTTCTTCGTGTAGGTGAGGGTGCTGGCCGTGACCGTCTTGCCCACCTGCGGGGTGCCGCTGATGGTGAACACTCCGTCCGCGTACAGCGTGTAGTCAGCCGATGCGGAGGTCACCCATGCGCTGGTGAAGAAGCCGCTCTTGGAGGCGCGGGCGCGCACCGAGAGCTGCTTGCCGCGGTCGGCGGCGACCGGGTTGTAGGTGGCGGCCGTCGCACCGGTGATCGCAACGCCGTCGCGCAGCCACTGGTAGGCGAAGGTGACGCCGGGGGTCCAGTCGGCCGTCACCGCGCGGAACGGGTACGACGTGGGATCGACGGTCACCGTTCCCGTGATGAGGGAGCCGTTGAAAACGGGGCCGTAGCCGAGGTATTCGACCGGCGGGTCGACGGCGGCCGCCGACCCGTTCGATCCGGTGCCGGTGACCCGCACCGAGAGGTAGCCGTTGAGGTCGGCCCCGGTGACCGTGTAGTTCTGCTTCGTCGCACCGGCGATCGCCACGCGGGCACCGCCCATGGAGCGGTACCACTGGAACGCGTAGCTGGTGGCGGTCCAGTCGGCTTCGAGCATCGCCGAGAGGCGGTCACCGACGTACATCTCGCCGTCGGAGTGCCAGTCGAGGTTGTTGACGGTGACGTAGCTCTGGCGTACCGCGCTGTCGTTCTTCTTCACCGAGACGGTGGCGGTGGCCCCGTCGATCGAGGTGACCGACACCGTCACAGCACCGATGGTGAGCGACTCGCCCGCGCGGAAGCCGACACGGTCGACACCGGCGATCGTCCGGCTGATCAGGTAGCTGTCATCGCCCGGGAAGCCCTTGAAGTAGTAGTAGAAGCCGGCACCGCTGTCGAGTTCCTGCTGCTCGAGGCGCATGATGCGCACCTCCGCCTGCGGCGAGACGCAGCTGTTCGCGTTGCAGCCGTATCCGGCGTACTGCGCGTCCTCGTCGGTGAGGTTGCGGTACTCGACGAAGTAGTTCACGCCGTTGGTGTCCTCGACGACCACCGACCGCAGACCCGAGTTCGAACTCACCGCGTTGAGCGTGTAGCTGGTGGTGCCCAGGGGGGCATTCACGTACGCCGAGGACGGCCAGATGCCGGCGCGGATCGCGTTCGGCGATGAGAGCGCACCACCGGAGCGGCCGTCGATGCCGAAGCCCATCACGTCGACGACGTCGCCGTACGGGCGCGGGGTGCACCCGGCAGTTCCGCCGAAACCGGGGTTCGGGGTCGCGGTGGCGCACTCGAGCCACGTGGCGTGCCCGAGCGACAGGTTGTGGCCCAGCTCGTGCGCGAGAGTCTGCTTCTCGATGGGCGCATCCGTGCCGATCGACCACAGCAGACCGCCGTCGTTCACCGACGATCCGATGGTGCCGAGGCCGATGGAGCCACCCTCACAGGTGGTGGCTCCCGAGGGGAAGAACAGGGCGAGGTGCACGTTCGGCGCCGGCTGGTAGCCGAGCTGCGTCGACGCGATCTGCGCGGCCTGGGTCCAGAGCTGCTGCGAACCCGCGGGCGTGGCGCAGGAGTACGCGCTCTTGTAGAAGGTGGTGGTGCCGGCGAGCGCAAAGCGGATGAGGCCGCTCGACTGCTGGTCCCAGTAGCCATCGGCGTGCGTGACCGCGGTCTGCACCTTCGCGGGCGTCTGGTTGGCCGCAGCCGTCGAGCCGGCGATGTTGGTGGGCGTGACGAGCACCGCATAGACCTTGTGCACGGCGCTGACGGCCGGGGTCTGGTTGATGAGGCTGCTGGTGCCGCGGCCGGAGAGCTTCACCACACGTTCGGTCGCGACCAGCGGGACCTCGATGGACGCCGTCGCGAGCGCGGCGAACGCATCCGCCGCATCCGCCGGGAGGTCGAGTCCGGCGGGGACCGCCAGACGCAGCGTCAGGCCGCCGAAGGTGGCCTTGCCGAGGTCGAGCGCCGAGGTGTCGACACGCAGCTGACCGAGGCCGTCGACGGTGAACAGCTGCGAGCCCGCAGCCGCCGTCTCGTCGAGGCTGTGGTCGGCCACGCGCTCGATCCGGCCGGTGTACACGACCGAGGTCGCAGCCGGTGCCGCCTCAGGCTCCGCGGTCGGGGCGTCGGAGGTCTCCGGTTGTGCCGGCTCCTCCGTCGGCTCCGCGGTCGACTCCTCCGCGGGGGCCTCGCTCGGCTCATCGGCGGGTTCACCGGTGGGCTCGTCCGTCGGCGCGGCAGTGCCTTCATCGGTGGGGTCGGCCGTCGGCTCCTCGCTGGGGGCTTCCGTCACCTCCTGGGTGATCGCGGTCGGGTCCTCGGCCGCCATCGCGGGAGCCGAGACCGTCAGGCCCGCGAACGCGAGAGCTCCGGTGAGAAGGGATGCGAGGACGCGCGAAGTGGCGGTGCGGATCACGGGTGGCTCTCTGTCGAACGGGTGGTGTGCGCTGAGAGTATCCATAACTGAGGCTGGCTCGCAGCCCCCGTTGGAGTGACTCCCGGCGGCTCACTCGAACAGGAGCGCCCGGAGCTCGCTCTCGACCGACGCGACCCGCTCCGGATCGATCGTGACACCCTCGCGGTAGAAGTCGAACAGGCGGGGGTCGATGTAGCTCGCCCGCGCCACCGCGGGCGTGTTCCCGAGCAGTTCGGCCGTCGTGCGCACGGCCGCGGCGATCGCCCTATCCTGCGCCGAGACCGACCGCTTCGGCCCGGTGCGCGCCAACGCGACCGCGGCCGCAGCCGTTCCGTGGAGCGTGCGGAAATCCTTCGCCGTGAAGTCGCCACCGGTGCGTTCGCGGATGTCGGCGTTGATGTCGTCCGCGCTCACCACGCGCGGTCCCCCATCGTCATGCCACGCCAGCAGCCGAGCGCGCGGCCCGCGCCGTTTCAACACCGCGACCACAGCGGCCAGGTCGGGGTCGCGCACCTCCGACTCCCATTCCTGCCCGCTCTTGCCGGGGAACGAGAGCCGCACGATCTCCCGCGCCTCCACCGACACGTGCCCGCCGAGCAGGGTCGAGAGTCCGTGCGAACCGTGCTCCAGCGCGTAACGCTCCGAACCGACCCGCAGGTGACCGGTGTCGAGCATCCGGAACGCCGCGGCGAGCACGCGCTCCCGCGGGAGACCGTCGAGGCGGAGGTCGCGTGTGACGCGGCGCCGCGCCGCCGGCAGTGACTCGGCGAGCGCCAGCGCGCGGTCGAACTTCAGCTTGTCGCGCTGTTCGCGCCACGTCGGATGGTAGAGGTACTGCCGACGGCCGGCCGTGTCCGTGCCGGTCGCCTGGATGTGGCCGTTCGGGTAGGTGCTGATCCACACGTCGGTCCACGCCGGCGGGATGACGAGCTGCTCGATGCGCTCCCGCAGCGCGTCGTCGATCGCGTGTCCCTCCGCGTCCTGGTAGCGGAAGCCCCGCCCCGCGCGGATGCGGCGGATGCCGGGCTCCCCCGCGCGCGTCCGTCGAAGTCGCACCATTCCGCCGAAGGTACGCGCACGCGCGCGCGCGTGCTCCCCCCTTGCCTGCGCTCGGATGCGACGCTATGGGGCGCGGCGCCGCCCGCGCTGGCTCGACGCCGGGAACGACGAAGGGCCGGATCCTTTCGGATCCGACCCCTCGCGACGAGTAATCGAGATTACTTGTTGATCTTGGTGACCTTGCCGGCGCCCACGGTGCGGCCACCCTCACGGATGGCGAAGCCGAGGCCCTCCTCCATGGCGATCGGCTGGATGAGCTCGACCGTCATGTCGGTGGTGTCGCCGGGCATGACCATCTCGGTGCCCTCGGGCAGCGTGATGACGCCGGTGACGTCGGTGGTACGGAAGTAGAACTGCGGACGGTAGTTCGCGTAGAACGGGTTGTGACGCCCACCCTCGTCCTTGGAGAGGATGTACGCGGTGCCCTCGAAGTTGGTGTGAGGGGTGACCGAACCCGGCTTCACGACGACCTGGCCGCGCTCGACGTCCTCGCGCTTGGTGCCGCGGAGGAGCAGACCACAGTTCTCGCCGGCCCAGGCCTCGTCGAGCTGCTTGTGGAACATCTCGATACCGGTGACCGTGGTCTTCTGCGTCGGGCGGATGCCGACGATCTCGACCTCGGAGTTGATGGCGAGGGTGCCACGCTCGGCGCGGCCGGTGACGACCGTTCCACGACCGGTGATGGTGAAGACGTCCTCGATCGGCATGAGGAACGGCTTGTCCTTGTCACGCACGGGGTCGGGGATGTTCTCGTCGACGGCCTCCATGAGGTCGAGGACAGCCTGGGTCCACTTCTCGTCGCCCTCGAGAGCCTTGAGGCCCGAGACCCGCACGACGGGAGCGTTGTCGCCATCGAAGTCCTGCGAGGAGAGGAGCTCACGCACCTCCAGCTCGACGAGCTCGAGGATCTCCTCGTCGTCGACCATGTCGGACTTGTTGAGAGCCACCAGCAGGTAGGGGACGCCGACCTGCTTGGCGAGCAGCACGTGCTCGCGGGTCTGGGCCATCGGGCCGTCGGTCGCCGCAACCACCAGGATCGCGCCGTCCATCTGGGCGGCACCGGTGATCATGTTCTTGATGTAGTCAGCGTGACCGGGGGCGTCAACGTGCGCGTAGTGGCGCTTCGGGGTCTCGTACTCGACGTGCGAGATGTTGATCGTGATACCGCGCTGACGCTCTTCCGGCGCCGAGTCGATCGACGCGAAGTCGCGCTGCACGTTGGTCGACGACGGGTACTTGTCGGCGAGGACCTTCGAGATCGCGGCGGTGAGGGTGGTCTTGCCGTGGTCGACGTGACCGATCGTTCCGATGTTGACGTGCGGCTTGGTCCGCTCGAACTTGGCCTTAGCCACTTGGTGTCCTCCTCAGGACTCGGTTGCAGGCATCCGGATGGCTTTCCGGATGCTGTTGCGTTGGGTTGGAAATACTCTAGTTGTTTTGAGTTGTAGGTGAGCTCTGGCGCCTGAGCGTCAGTCGCCCTTGCTCTTCTGGACGATCTCGTCGGCGACAGCCCGCGGGACCTCAGAGTAGGAGTCGAACGACATCGAGTAGACGGCGCGACCCGAGGTCTTCGAGCGCAGGTCACCGACGTAGCCGAACATCTCCGACAGCGGCACGAGGGCGCGGACGACCTTGACGCCGGTCGCATCCTCCATCGCCTGGATCTGACCGCGCCGCGAGTTCAGGTCGCCGATGACGTCGCCCATGTACTCCTCGGGCGTACGGACCTCGACGGCCATGAGCGGCTCGAGCAGAACGGGGTTGGCGCGGCGCGCGGCCTCCTTGTAGGCCATCGAGCCAGCGATCTTGAACGCCATCTCCGAGGAGTCGACGTCGTGCGCGGCACCGTCGACGAGGGTCGCCTTGACGCCCACCGTCGGGAAGCCGGCGAGCACGCCGACCTGCATGGCGTCCTGGATACCGGCATCGACCGAACCGATGTACTCGCGCGGCACGCGACCACCGGTGACGGCGTTCACGAACTCGTACGAGGTGTCCGGGGTGACCTCGAGCGGCTCGAGCGTGATCTGCACCTTGGCGAACTGACCCGAACCACCGGTCTGCTTCTTGTGGGTGTAGTCGTACTTCTCGACCGTCTTGCGGATGGTCTCGCGGTACGCCACCTGCGGCTTGCCGACGTTGGCCTCGACGTTGAACTCGCGCTTCATGCGGTCCACGAGGATGTCGAGGTGCAGCTCGCCCATGCCCTTGATGACCGTCTGACCGGTCTCCTGGTTCTGCTCGGTGCGGAACGTCGGGTCTTCTTCGGCGAGCTTCTGGATCGCGGTGCCCAGCTTCTCCTGGTCGGCCTTGGTCTTCGGCTCGATCGCGACCTCGATGACGGGCTCCGGGAAGGTCATCGACTCGAGGACGATCGGGTGCGCCGCGTCGCTCAGGGTGTCACCGGTGGTGGTGTCCTTGAGGCCGATGACGGCGTAGATGTGACCAGCGGTGACCGAGGGCACCGGGATCTCCTTGTTGGCGTGCATCTGGAAGATCTTTCCGATGCGCTCCTTCTTGCCCTTGGTCGAGTTCACGACCGCGGCGCCCGAGTCGAGGTGACCCGAGTAGACGCGGATGTAGGTGAGGCGACCGAAGAACGGGTGCACGGCGATCTTCGACACGAGCGCGGCGAACGGCTCGCTGGAGTCGGCCTTGCGCTCGAGCACGACCTCGGCGTCCTTGACGTCGTGGCCCTGCACCGGCGGCACGTCGAGCGGGCTCGGCAGGAAGTCGATGACGGCGTCGAGCATGGGCTGCACGCCGCGGTTCTTGAACGCGGAACCGCAGAGGACGGGGTAGATCTCGCTCGCGATGGTGAGCTTGCGGATCGCGCCCTTGATCTCGGCGACCGTGAGCTCCTCGCCGCCGAAGAACTTCTCCAGCAGCGCGTCGTCGGTCTCGGCGACGGTCTCGAGGAGGGCCTGACGGTACTCCTCGGCCTTCTCCTTGAGGTCGGCCGGGATCTCCTGCACCTCGTACTTGGCGCCCATGGTCACGTCGCCCTTGGCGTCGCCGGGCCACACGAGGGCGCGCATCTCGATCAGGTCGACGACGCCGACGAAGTCGGACTCGGAACCGATCGGGAGCTGGATCACCAGGGGCTTCGCGCCCAGGCGGCTGATGATGGTGTCGACGGTGAAGTAGAAGTCGGCGCCGAGCTTGTCCATCTTGTTGACGAAGCAGATGCGCGGGACGTTGTACTTGTCGGCCTGACGCCACACGGTCTCGGACTGGGGCTCGACGCCCTCCTTGCCGTCGAAGACGGCGACCGCGCCATCGAGGATGCGGAGCGAACGCTCCACCTCAACGGTGAAGTCGACGTGACCGGGGGTGTCGATGATGTTGATCTGGTTCTTGTCCCAGAAGCAGGTGACGGCCGCAGACGTGATCGTGATGCCGCGCTCCTTCTCCTGCTCCATCCAGTCGGTCGTCGAGGCACCGTCGTGGGTCTCGCCGATCTTGTGGTTCACGCCCGTGTAGAAGAGGATGCGCTCGGTCGTCGTCGTCTTGCCGGCATCGATGTGCGCCATGATGCCGATGTTGCGGACCTTCGTGAGGTCGGTGAGCACGTCTTGTGCCACGGGGTGTTCCTTCTTTCGGGAAGTGAGTGGTTCGGTGGGCCCGGATGCTGCGGCCGGGAGGCTACAGCATCCGGGCAACCGGTGGGTTTACCAGCGGTAGTGGGCGAACGCCTTGTTCGACTCGGCCATCTTGTGGGTGTCTTCGCGGCGCTTGACCGCGGCACCGAGGCCGTTCGAGGCGTCGAGGATCTCGTTCTGCAGACGCTCGGTCATCGTCTTCTCACGACGCGACTTCGAGTAGCTGACGAGCCAGCGCAGCGCGAGGGTGTTCGCGCGGTGCGGCTTGACCTCCACCGGCACCTGGTAGGTCGAGCCACCGACGCGGCGGCTCTTGACCTCGAGGGTGGGGCGGACGTTGTCGAGGGCCTTCTTGAGCACGACGACCGCATCCTGGCCGGACTTGGTGCCGACGCCGTCGAGCGCGCCGTAGACGATGCGCTGGGCGAGGTCCTTCTTGCCGTCGAGGAGGATCTTGTTGACGAGCTGGCTGACGATCTGGGCGCCGTAGATCGGGTCGTTGACGACCGGACGCTTCGGGGCGGGTCCCTTACGAGGCATCTTCCTTAACCCTTCTTCGCGCCGTAGCGGCTGCGAGCCTGCTTACGGTTCTTGACGGCCTGGGTGTCGAGCGCGCCACGCACGATCTTGTAGCGCACACCGGGGAGGTCCTTCACACGACCACCGCGCACGAGCACCATCGAGTGCTCCTGCAGGTTGTGGCCCTCGCCGGGGATGTAGGCGGTGACCTCGGTGCCGTTGGAGAGCTTCACACGGGCCACCTTGCGGAGGGCCGAGTTCGGCTTCTTCGGGGTGGTGGTGTACACACGGGTGCACACGCCGCGCTGCTGCGGGTTCGCCTTGAGGGCGGGCGCCTTGGTCTTGGTGACCTTCGGCGAGCGGCCCTTGCGGACCAACTGCTGAATAGTGGGCAAAACTGCTCCTTGTTCGCGCTGCACGGTGACAGCTCATGGTGGGATCCACCGGAATCCGCCCCCGCACCGAGTGGATGCGGGACTGCTGACGGACATGCCGTGGGGGTCAGCCTCTGCGGATGCGGGGGCCTGGCCCTGTGGGACGTTCGCTTCGCCGCCATGCCAGGACGCGCTCCAGTGGAGCTGTCATGAGGGCATGGGTGACGTGCGCGAATGCACACACGCGGTCAAGCATACCCGGGCGCGTAATCTGGCGCAATGTGGGGTGTGCCCCCACCGGCGCCACCCCCGCCCCGGCACAAAAGTGGC
>JAEWJX010000051.1 GCA_023386365.1 Actinomycetes bacterium
CTGCGGCACATCGCAGCGTCACGAACCGGTGTCGTTCCCCGGAAGTTCACCTGACCGGGTTACCCTGAAGCCCTCAGAGATCTTCGGATTCGGGAGGGCACATGCGATCCGCGCACAGCATCCGCACCATGGATGCGCGCGCGTGGTTCCGCATACAGCTCAGCAGCCGGCCGCACGTGCACTGTCGCGTGCCGGTCGAGTAAGGCGCTGTCGTTCGCGACGGCGCCTTTTTCTGTTCTCGGACCGGGTTCGCGGTTCTCTGAGGAAGTTCGAAGGCCTGCAAGCCGTGCAGGCGCCCTCGAGAGGAGACCCGTTGCGCACCACACTCGTTCTCAACGCCGGATATGAGCCCCTGGCGATCGTGTCGTTCAAGAGAGCTCTCGTGCTCGTGCTGTCGGAGAAGGCGGTCGTGATCGCCTGCGATGACGACCACCCGGTGATCGGGACGTCGGGGGAGTGGGATCGCCCGTCGGTGATCCTGCTGAGCCGTTACGTGCGCATCCCGAGCGGTCGCGCCGTTCCGGTGTCGCGGCGCGGGGTGCTGCGTCGCGATGACTCGCGCTGTGCCTACTGCGGTGGGAGCGCGGCGACGATCGACCACGTGCAGCCGCGGTCGCGGGGTGGGGCCGACAGCTGGGAGAACCTGGTGGCGTGCTGCTTGCGGTGCAACAACGTGAAGGGCGACCGCACGCCGCAGGAGATGGGGTGGCAGCTGCGGTTCGCGCCACGCCCTCCGCACGGGACGGCGTGGCTGGTACGGGGAGCGGAGCGCGGACAGCCGCAGTGGCAGGAGTTCTTGGCGCCTGCCGCGTGACGATGCGGAATCGGTTGAGGTGAGTGATCCCCAGCCTGGGAAAGCTCTGTGCAACCGACCTGTCTGCCCCGGAAAACGTGGCGTTATCAAGACGTGACATTCTGGGGCATCTCGCGTAACGTCGATCGGGTCGTCTAAACCCGGAGACCTTCTATCAACGTGACTGACTACGAGACCCTTGCGGCCTTGGGGTTCACCCCCACCCCCGCGGAGAACTCGGGAACCACCCCGGCATCCCAGCCCGGCCGTCCCGACGTAGTCGCCGCTACTCCGGCAAATGTCGAGCTTCCGTCGCGTCGATCGCTCCGCGCTTCGGGTGCTGCGCCCGTCGACGTGCCCGCCGCATCCGCGCCCGCTGTGGCCGCGGCCGCAGCGGCTCCCGCCGACCAGGTGCAGTACGGGTCGCGTCGCGAGGCCCGTGAGGCGGCCCAGAACGCCGCCGCTCCCGCGGTGCCGCAGGCTCCCGCCGCCGCGAAGGCCGTGACCGCGCCCGCTGTCGCCGCGCCGTTCGGAACGTTCTCGCCGACCACGTCGATCCCGGCCGTCGACGCATCCGCTCGCGCCGAGGCGACCCCGGTCGCCCCCGCCCCCGCCGTGCACCGCCACCCGGTGCGCAAGCGCCTCAGCGTGGCCGGCACGATGGTGCTCGTCGGTGGCCTGTTCGCGTCGCTCACCTTGCCCGCGTACGCGTCGGCCGACTACAACGACGTCGCGCTCGACGCGGCAGCCAGCGGAGAGACGCAGGCTCTCGCGCTCGACATGGCCGACGTCGACGCGGCCGTCGCCGCCGACTCCGTCGCACGCGACGGCTACCAGGCCACCAGCGCCGCCGACCTGAAGCGCCTCTACCAGGATGCGGTGCGCCAGCAGAACCTGGCCGCGTACCTCGCATCCGGGGCCCAGGCGATGGGCGACGACTACCCGTGGGCGTCCGAGCTGGCCGACTACCAGGGCGGCGGGCTCTCACCGCTGAACTACTTCTACCGCGAGTGCGTCGACTTCGTGGCCTGGCGCCTCAACCGCGACGCCGGCTCCACCCAGGCCCCCTTTAAGTGGGTGTGGTCGACCCTCACCCCCGGCGCCGGCAGCGCCCGCTCGTGGAAGTCGCAGTGGGAGAAGCACGGCTGGCCCATCAGCAACACCCCCGCACCCGGATGGGTCGCCTGGTTCCCGGGCGCCAACCACGTCGCTTACGTTTCCGGCATCCTCGACGACGGATCCGTCGCCATCGAGGAATACAACTGGGGCCCCAACATCTACAACCAGCGCGTCATCCAGCCCGGCGACGCCATCTACCTCTCGCCGCCGCCCGCCTGATCCGCGGCGCCTACGTCGCGCGGTAGATGCATCCGCCGTCGGCGAGTAGGCCCTCCACGCTGAGCTGCCAGGTTCCGTCACGCCAGAGAGCCACAACGCAGGTGACGGGCGCCACCGCCCACGCCGCCGCAAGGTCGCCGTTCTCGTAGGCGAGAGCCGAGTCGTACCCGTCAACACCCTGCTCGGCAAGTGCGGCTGCTGCGCTGTCGACGGTGGCCGGGGTGACATCCGTGGTGGGTAGCGCTGCGGTGATGGTGGGGACGAGATCTCGGGCGGTGGCGACGGCGTCGTCGCAGGGGGTGTACCGATCGTCGCCGCCGTACACCGTGGGGCGCGAATCGGGTCCGCAGCTCGGGTATTCGGGCTGCACGGCCGCGGGAGGCTCATCCGGCAGCATGTCGGCCGTGCCCTTCGCGAGGAGGCCGAGGATGACGACGCCCACCAGCGCGATCGGCAGCGTGATGGCGGCGAGAACCCGCGCCGGCCGCTTGCCGGCTCCCGCTGCGACGGCCGCGAGCACGATCGCCAACACGTTGGACGCCAAGCCGACCATCAGCCAGGTGTACTGCTCCTGACGGTCACCGGGCTGGCTCTGGGCTCCGAACCAGGGGACGGATGTGAGGGCGCCGTAGAACGCGAAGAACGGAATCGCGAGTGCGAACAGGAGCAGGGCGGCGAAACCGACGTACTCGGTCCACGTGGGCGACTTCGCGGATGCGCTCATCGGCGTCAGCGTAGCGCGCTACTGATGCATGCTCGGGTATGCCCAGGCGGGGCCCTCGGTAGACTCGACCGGTCAGCCTCTGTAGCTCAATGGAAGAGCAGTTCCGTCCTAAGGAAAGGGTTGGGGGTTCGAGTCCCTCCAGGGGCACCAAACTTGCCTCACGTCATGGGCTGCGTTGGTGGAGGTCTACGGGGACTGTCTCTCGGACGATTCTGGAGACTTGACTTCAAGTGCCGACAGCTCCGACTAGCCGCCCTGGGGCCGGAGACGTGCGTAGGCCGCCGCGAAATCCTCACTCACGATACTGCGGTCCAGGAGCAGAGCGACGGGAGGTTGGAAGCTCTTGAGGTACGCGAGATAGTTCAAGCGACCCAGCGCCGCCACATGTTCGGCCTCCAGCCGACCGTCTCCGAGTAGGACGGACAAGGCTTCTCCGCATTCAGCGGCATCAATGATCAGGGGAAGCTCAACGGATACGACCTCGTGTGGGACCTCGTCCCACGATCGAGGGCGAGATCCCACTGGCGGGGACACGAAGATGTGGTCGTCAGAGTTCATGTCGATGAAGTGCCAGCCAGGTCGGTTCAGGTGTGGCTGCAGTGCGGCAACCTCCTCCACATCCGCTGCCGCAGTTGATCGTCTTGCTTCCGACCGTGCCGTCGATCCGAAACGATACGGTGTGCGATCCGGCGAAGACACTAGTGAAGTAGATTGTGTTCGTGGAACCAAGGCCCTGTGAGCCTGTTGCCACGTTCCCGCCAGACTTCCAAGTCCCATAGTCGAGCCGATATGAAACCGCAAACGTTCGGTTTCGAGGTCCGATGAACACGGCGTTCGCAGCTAGTCCGTTCGTGCAAGTTGCGTAAACCAGGACCTCGTCACCGATAGCTGCGCTGGCCGTTGTTGTGGATGCTGTGGCGCCCAAGGCACCAGCGACCAACACCAACAAGGCCGCCAGCAGCGGACGCGCCTTTCGACCTACACTCATGTCGTCTCCCAAGCCGTCCGATCAAGTGAATGATTTTCAGGTGCAACGTAGCCTGAGTGAGTGCGGCGGGCAAGGCTTTGAATCGAACCATGCGATTTGTGACGTCGTTACCAGAAATACGACGAAGATTCCTTCTTCGCGCGCTGCGGTTCTTGCGATAACTCTCGCGTGGTCGTCGCGCATGGCGATGAGCTGGCTGCCACACAATTGGACTACGACCGCCGGATTGCGAAACCTTCGACGACTGCGGGGTGGGATTACGTCTACTTCCCGTCGGACCTCGCTTCGATTGGCAAAGAGCGCGAAGGGCGGGCGATCGGTGACGCGTACGTGCGTGCAATGGCAGAAGTTGAAGCCGAATCGCCTCCCCGGAAGGAGCGCCGCCTCTGGCGCAGGCGGAACGACAGCGACGTCTGCTGACCTTCTGTGTTGGGGGAAGCGTCCATGTCCCTCCAGGGGCAAGTTCGCTTTCCCCTACCGACGTGGGTTCCCGTCGGGAGATCGAAGCACCGGCTGGAAGCTTTCACCTTCCGTTGCGCGCGGCCACGTTGCCGGTCGGATCGACGTTGCGCCATTCGTCGGCTTGATGACACCAGAGGAGACATCATGCCGATCTCACGCACCATCGCCGAGCTCGCCGCCGCGCTTGCCAACCTCCACCCCGACCACCGAGACACGTTTCTCCGGATGGTGGATAGTCAGGACGAAAACGACGGCCTAGAGACGCTTGACGAGAAGTCGAGAGGCACGCCGTAGCGAGGACCGCGCGCCCGCGGGTCGATCGAGGTGGGAAGAACCGTTCGAGTCCCTCCAGGGGCACGTACTGCTACTCGCGCCGACGTGCCCGATCGGCCCCGCCGCTGTCCGGGCGAATCTCGATCAGCTTGCCGCTGATGCGTGTGGACGCGAGCCGTTCGAGTGTCTCGCGGGGTAGGTCGGCGGGCAGCTCGACGATGGAGAAGTTGGTGCGGATGTCGATGTGACCGAAGTCGTCGCGACTCAGGCCGCCCTCGTTGGCGAGGGCTCCGACGATCTGACGCGGTTCGACACGGTGTCGGCGGCCGACCTCGAGGCGGTACGGCGCGAGCCGCGTCGACGAGGAACGGGGGCGGCGTTCACGTTCCGGTCGGTTGGGGCGGTCGTCGCGGAACGATCGTCCCTCGCGGGGGTTGCGTCGCTCGTCGCGGTCGCGCGTCTGACGCACGAAGCGCGGGTCATCCGGCGAGAGGAGCAACGGGGTGTCTCCCTGGGCGACGATGGCGAGAGCGGCCGCGACATCCGATTCGACGACATCGTGGTGTTGCACGTAGTGGGCGATGATGTCGCGAAATTCGCCGAGGCGGGCCTCGTCGGTGAGGGCCGCCGTGATGGCGTCGTCGAAACGGGTGAGGCGGGTGACGTTGACGTCGTCGACGCTCGGCATCCGCATCTCTTCCATGGGCTGCCGTGTGGCGCGCTCGATCTGGTCGAGCAGTCGGCGCTCGCGGGGGGTGACGAAGCTGATGGCCGCTCCGCTGCGTCCGGCGCGGCCGGTGCGGCCGATCCGGTGCACGTACGACTCGGTGTCGATCGGGATGTCGTAGTTGATGACATGACTGATGCGGTCGACGTCGAGCCCTCGGGCGGCGACATCCGTGGCGACGAGGATGTCGAGCTTGCCGTTCTTGAGCTGCTCGACGGTGCGCTCACGCTGGGCCTGGGGCACGTCGCCGCTGATCGCGGTGGCCGAGTATCCGCGGGCGCGCAGCTTCTCGGCCAGCGTCTCGGTCTCGTTCTTGGTGCGGACGAAGACGATCATCCCTTCGAAGTTCTCGACCTCGAGGATGCGCGTGAGGGCGTCGATCTTCTGCGGGTACGACACCATCAAGTAGCGCTGCGTGGTGTTGGCCGACGTCGTCGTCTTGCCTTTGATCGTGATCTCTTCGGGCTCGTGAAGGTACGTGCCCGACAGTCGCCGGATCTGCGCGGGCATCGTCGCCGAGAACAGCGCGATCTGCTTGTCGTCGGGGGTGTCGGCGAGAATCGTCTCGACATCCTCTGCGAAGCCCATCTTCAGCATCTCGTCTGCTTCATCGAGCACGAGGTACTTGAGTTGGGAAAGGTCGAGAGTGCCTTTCTCGAGGTGATCCATGATGCGGCCGGGGGTGCCGACGACGATGTGCACCCCGCGGCGCAGGGCGCTCAACTGTGTGCCGTAGCCCTGACCGCCGTACACGGGAAGCACGTGCACGCCCCGGAGGTGCGAGGAGTACCGCTCGAAAGCTTCACAGACCTGCAGGGCGAGCTCGCGGGTGGGCGCGAGCACCAACGCCTGCGGGGTTTTCTGGCCAAGATCCAGACGGTCGAGAATGGGCAGAGCGAAGGCGGCCGTCTTTCCGGTTCCCGTCTGCGCCACGCCGAGCACGTCGCGCCCCGCCAGGAGCGACGGAATCGTCGCCGCCTGAATCGCCGAAGGAGTCTCGTACCCCACCTCGGCGAGTGCCTTGAGTACGGGGGCACCGAGCCCGAGGTCGGTGAAAGTGATGGCCGGCGCCTCGGCCGTGGGGGAATCGGTAGACGTCACCCGTCAACGGTAGCCCTATAAGGGTTGACCGGTCCCGGGTGGTCTTGGGGACGCGTTCGAGTCCCTCCTGGTCGACCAGATGAGCTTGAGGCTATTTGTCTGCGGGCCGTGAGTGCTGCCGCCGAGGAGGGCGACAGCACTCACGGTTGTCTGGATGTTGAGGTGGACGGATTCAGGTCGCTAGGTGCTTACGAACCAAATCCCGACGGCCAACGCGAGCAGTAGGAGCAGGGCGAGCGGCAGACTCGCCACGAACGCAACCCGAGCCTTGCGGCTCCGCGCGGTCTCCTTGGAGTCGCCTTGACGATGGCGAACTATCGCACCGGTGACCACCAGCCCCATAGTGAAGATGAGAATCGCGAAGGCAAGGGCTACATCTGGGGCCATCTCACCAGCACACATTCTTTGAGGTCCACGGTTGCTGATCGACCTTCCAGAGGAAAAACGTTCCGACGACCGCCAAGGACATACCAGCTGCGCCAGCGACTGCACCGGCAGGCAGCCCGATGACTGTTCCGCTCGCGAACAGGCCGACGATTGTAGCCGGCGGCCGAGTCACCGGATCTGGACGATGCGGAACGCCTGCGGCTGCGCGACCATGTGATCACGGATGCCGCGTCGCGCGGCCTCCGCGCGAACGGAGGCGCGTCATGGTCGGCTCTCACCGGTTTCTGGTCGCAACAGTCGGGGCGCTGGCAGTTGCCGGGCTCGCCCTCTCCGGATGCGCCGCCGACAGCGGTCCGGGCGCAGGATCGCCCGTGCCCTCCGACCCCGACCTCGGCGCCGCCTGGCTCGACAACGGCCGCATGGTCGGACTCGTCACCCTCGGCAGCTCGACCTGCATCCCGAGCCTCGACGACGAGGCCGAATACACCGGCGGCACGCTCCACGTGACCTTCGCGGACCCGAAGGCGGACGAGGCCTGCACTGCCGACCTCGTGCCCCGGGTGACGCTCGTCGACCTGCCGGAGGGTATCGATCCGGAACAGGATCTCGAGATCGAGGTGACAGGCGAGGAGTACTACGGCGAGGTGGTGCTCGAAGGTGTCGCGGGGCTCGACCCGAGCGGCGAGACCGACTACCAACCGAGCGCCGGCTGGGCGATCGCGGACGGCCAGTTCGTGATCCTCACCTGGGGTTCGTCGACCTGCATCCCGCTGATGGAGGACATCGCCGCCACGGGTCCGGCGGAGGTGACCGTCACCTATGCGACGCCGCCCGCCGACGAGGTGTGCACACTCGACATGGTGGCGCGCGGCGCCGTGGCGTGGGTGAACGACCTGGAGCAGACCGTGGACATCGAACTGGTGCTCACCGGCGGGGAGTTCGCCGACGTGCGGGTGCCGATCTACGGCAACAACTGACCTCTTACCCCGGCGCCCCACGCCACTGTGCGTCCAGACAGTTGGTGAGTCCGGCGCTGTCGGCCAGTTCTTCCACCGTCTGCGGGCCGAACTCGGCGCTCCCGATGCCGGCGTCGTAGAGGCCGTACCCGAAGCTGGCGAGACCACCGGCGGTGCCGAGCGGCCCGATCGGTTCGATGAACACATCCACCCCGTTCACCACCTTGCGGATGGTGTTGGCGGTGGAGATCATCGACCCCACGTTCGCGCCGCCGGTCGGGTCGCCGGCGTTGGTGAACGACCAGCGGGCCACACAGGTGGTGATCTTCGTCGGGTCGACCAGGTCGAAGACGGCCGCCACCTTGTCGCCGCCGGGGATCAGGTTGGCGATACCGGCGCCGAGGCCCACGACGGAGAAGAAGATGCCCGCAGGCGGGAACAGCATCCCCACGAAGATGGGGGTCGCGATCGCGAGGATGCCGGTGCTGAACTTGAGGCCCTGCAGCACACCCTGCGTCGTGTGCTCGGCGCCGGTCTGGTAGAGCGCCGACACCTTCTTGTCGCCGTCGACCATCGCGAACCCGATGAGTTCCTTGGTCGCGGGGTCTTCCGAGATCTGACCGGCGACCACACCGGAGGTGAACTTCGCCAGCACCCGGTCGCCGATGTGCTGCAGTGCCTTCACCTGGATGGCGGCGCCGGCGATGAACGAGTTGTCGGCTTCGCTGGAGCCCGGGCATCGGGGCGCCTCACCGACGATCTGGATTCCCTCACCGAACGTGACCGTGTTGCAGGTGATCGTGTAGCTGGCGGTCGCCGGCAGCACGCGCTGCGTGTTGGTGGTGATGCGACGGATCGGGTTCTGCGCGAGCAGCCCCGGGGTTCCGAGCCCCGACCATCCGTCGAACACGAAGCCCGCGGTGGGGCCGGCGGCGATGAGCGCGAAGTCGGTGTTCGCGGGGAACGCGTTACCCACCGTGCCGCACGGCCCGGGCGCTGGGGCCTCCTGGCGCGCGGTGCCGTCCTTCTGCACGCTGATCGGGATGGCCTGCGCCCACCGGAAGCCGTCCATGGTGAACGCGCCGATGCTGCCGTCGGAGTTCTGCAGGTAGAAGGTGCCGGGCAGCTCGGAGGCGTCGAAGTTGCCGGAGCGGCCCGCAACGTGCAGCGCCGCGGCCGTGGCCACCGTCTGGCACGCCTGAACGGACACCGTCACGGGACCCCCGACGCGGCAGGTGGCTGCGGAGTCGCTCACCGGGCCGAAGGTGGCCGAGTCGCTCGCCGACCCGGGTCCGCTGCTCGCTGGCGTCGACCCGAAGCATCCGCGGGTGTCGCCGCGCACCGTGGCGTACACGTCGAGCTTCTGCGTGCGGTTCACCGTCGCCGCCAGCTCGCTGCGGTACTTGCTCTGCCACAGCGTCGACTGCTCGACGTCGTTGCGCAGCGCCGACTGCTTCTGCAGGTCGAAGTAGTAGCCCTCGCCGCACCCGGTGTTGAGGAACGACAGCAGCTTCGGGTCGCCCACGACGGTGAGTTTCGAGCACACCGCGTCGAGGTAGAAGCCGGCGACGGTGCGCAGGTTCTTCTCCACGACGACGGTGCGGATGCGGCTGGTGACGTCGCCGACACCGCCCGTCGGGGTGGCGGGGGCGGTGCGCGCGTCGTCCCACCCGGTGAACCCGGCGCCGTCGACGAGGATCTCCGGGGTCAACGTCACCGTGGTGCCGGTGAGGTAGCGGGGGCTGCCGTCGGGGCAGTTCGGGGCGCCCTCGACGCGCACCTGCCCGACCTCGCGGCCCCGCGCATCCGTCGCGCCGTCGGCGACGACCTCGACCGTGTAGCAGTGCACGAGCGACGCGGTCAGGCGCGGCACCACGGTGTCGACCACCACGGAGGGGGTGCTCGTGGTTCCGAGTTCGGGCGCGGGCACCCCTCCGAGGCTCCACCCGGCGATCGCCAGCGTCGGGTCGCCGGGGGTGGCGGATGCGGTGACCCGCGTGCCGCGCAGGTAGCCGTTGCCGACGGGCGATGCGCAGTTCTGCGCCGGCTCGAACGTCGCGCTGTCGCCCGAGCTCGCCGGGGAGAAGGTCACCTCGACGGGTCGGCACACCGGCCCGAAGGTGAGACCCACCACCGCCGGCTGGGTGACCGTGAGCCGCAGCAGCGGGCGCCCCGAGCTGTCGGTGCTGCGGGTCGCCCCGTCGGGGAGTGTGTCGAACGAGTAGAAGGCGTCGGCCTCACCGTAGGTGGGGTTGGGGTGGCCGTCGGGGTAGATCCCGACCGCGGTGCCCCGCAGCCAGCCGGCGGTTCCCGCATCCGTGGTGCAGTTCGAGGCCGGGTAGACGGAGATGCCGCCGTTGCCGGTCGCCTGCGCGGTCACCGGGTAGCAGGGCACACGGAACGTCGCCACACGCACCCACGACGACGGGTCGTTCGTCACCAGGAAGGTCAGGGTCTGCGAGGTCGAACCGGGGACCAGGCCCGTGCTCGCGCCCCGGTACTCCTGCCAGAACGCGAACTCGGCGCCGGGGAACGGCGTCGCCTTCACGGTGACCGTCGACCCCGGTCGGTAACCGGCGGCGCCGCAGTTCGGTGCGGTGGTGACGCCGACCGAGCCGAGGGTGAGGTCGTTCGCGCGCACATCGAGCACTGCGCAGCGGGTCGCCTTCACCTTGAGCACCTGCTCGATTGGCAGGTAGGTGGCGTCGCCCGAGTACCGCACCACCACATCCACGTAACCGCCGGTGGCGGACGCGTTGCCGAAACGGCCGATGCAGGCGAGATCCTGCACCGACACCTCGCACCAGCGGGCGCCGTCGCCCCACACGGTGACGGTGCCGGTCGCGGCGGCGTCGAAGCGGTTCCAGCCGACGGTGACATCGGTGTCGACGAGCACGTCGACGGGTGCGGATGCTCCGAGTGCGGGGGTGCGCTTGCCGCCGGTCACGCTCAGCACGTCACTGGTGCCGGGGAGGTAGACGGAGTCGCCCGAGTAGGTGGCGCTGACGGTATGCGTTCCAGGAGTCGACCACGTGATCGAGCAGGTCACCGAACGTGCGCCGCCGGTGAGCCACCCGGAGCAGGTGGCGCCGCTGTCGGCGGTGACGACCACCTGGCCGGTGAAGTCGGCGCTCGTGCCGGCGGCGTGGCTGAGCCGCACCGTGATCGGGGTGGGGGTGCCGGCGGCCGTCCCGGTGGCGAGCACCTCGACGGTGGTGGCGACGCGACCGATCGCCACGGCGACGTCGTCCCGGCTGGAGAGGAAGGGTGCACCGGCAGGCGAGTAGAAGGCGCGGATGCCGTCGGCGGGCCACCTGAGGTCGTCGACGCCGGTGCCGGACTGGGTCGTGAAGCGGGCGACCCCGGACTCATCGAGGGTGGCGCTGCCGAGGAACTGCAGCGCCTCACCGCCACCCGCCACCGGCTCGATGCCGTAGAAGGTGACGTACCCGGTCGGCGTGGCCGAACCGCTGCCCGCGACGGTCGCGGTGAGCTGGATGGCGCTGCCGTAGGAGATGGTGGTGGGGTTCACCTGCAGGGTCGTCGTGGTGGCGGACTTGCCCGCCGTGTACGCGTAGACGGCCGAGGTGCCGGCGAGGTTCACCGACGACTCCCCGTAGGTGGCGACCAGGTCGAGGTCGTTCCGCCCGAGGGCGAGGATGCCGGCCGGGCAGTCGGCTGCCGCACCCGCGCACACCGTCACTCTGGCCGTGCCGGCGGTCACGGGCACGTCATCCGCGAGCACCAGGCCGGTCGCGGTCCCGAAGTCGACACCGTGCGACGGAGCGAGCGCGCCCCCGGCTACCTCGACCTCCGCCGTGAGGTCGAACACGTCGCCGACCGCCACCGCGTCCGGGCCGTCGAGTGTGACTGTCACGGGTGCCCGGGCCGAGTCCACCCGCAGCGGGTCGGAGGGCTGGGCGGTGTAGTTGATGTCGCCCGCGAAGCTCGCGGTCACGAACGTGGTGAGCGCGGTCGGCACGAACGCGAGGCTGGCGACCCCGTCGACCGGCGTCGCGGTGCCGAGCAGGGTGCCGCCGTTCGCGGTGAAGGTGACGAGGCCGGTCGGGCCGGTGCCGCGGTCGGCGAGCGTGGCGGTGAGGGTGGCGGTGTCGCCGATCGTCGGGTCGGCCGGCGTGATGGCGACGACCGGAACCGACGTGACTTTGGCGATGTCGAGACGGGCGGCGTCGGCGGAGTCGTCGGAGGGGGCGTGCTGCGCATCGCCCAGGTAGGCGAGGAACACCCGCTGGTCGGCGACCCGAAGCGTGTCGGTGGTGATCGTGAACGCGCCGTCGACGAGGGTGGCGCTCGCGGCGGGCTGGCCGTACCACCACAGCTCGACCGTGCCGGTGGGCACCGTGCCCGTTGTGGTGCTGACCGTGCCTTCGATGGTCAGGGTGTCGCCATAGGTCGCGGCACGGAAGCTGGGGCCGAACACGCGGGTCGTGGTGACGATCCGGGGGACCGTGTACAGCACGCTGCGGCTCGCGTAGACGGCGTCGCCGGAGTAGGTGACGGTGAGTTCGCGCGTGCCGAGGGTGGCGATGTCGACGGGCACGCTGACGGCGCCGTCGACGAGAGGGAAGGTGCCGACGCCCGACACGGTGACTGTGCCCGTCGGCCCCTCGACGGCGGGGGAGATGGCGGTCACCGTGATCGCGAGGGTCGCCGCGTCGCCGGTCGCGGCGGGAGTCGAGGTCACGTCGAGCTGCGCCGTCGGATCGGTGACCGTGTGCGCGAGCGGATCGGATGTGCCGGCGGGGTTGCCCGCGTCGCCGCTGTAGTAGCCGACCAGCTGGTACTCGTCGGGCGCGAGCGCTGTCCCCGCGGCCAGGAAGGTGTAGCCGGACGTGTCGATGGCTGCGGTACCCAGAACCACGGCGGGGCCGGTCGACGGGACGGCCTCGAAGCGGACCGTGCCGGTCGGCGCGGCACCGTCGACCTGCGCGAAGATGAGGAAGTCCTGCCCGGTGAGGGTGGCGGCGAACGCCTTGCTGAGGGTTACCGGTGTTCCGGATGCGGCCTCCGCGGCTCCGGCGGGCGCGGTGGCCACCAGCGTGGGAAGTACGAGCGACAGCACCACCGCGGTGGCGATGCGCGCGCGGCGCGCCATCGGCTTCGGGAGTGACGGCGACATCCGTCCCTCCCCGTGCCGGTACAGCACCGTCATGGCGACGAACGGCAGCGCGCCGACCACGATGAGTGCGATCACCCGGGTGAGCAGCGCGAAGTCCGGGGGAGTGAGGGCGGCGGCGCCTTCGGAGATGCCGACGGCCGCCAGTGCGGCGGCGAGGAGGGTGAGGGCCACCGGCACCCCGCGGCCGCGCACGCGCGCCGAGCTGGTCGCGAGGGCCTGCCGCACGCCGGCGCCGTCGAGCCAGACCGCGGGCAACGCGAGCGACCAGCGCACGAGCACCAGCACGGCAGCCCCGAACGGGATCGCCATCGGCACCAGCTTCTGCCGGTCGCCGCGGCGCGCCAGCAGCCCGACCACGCCCACGATCACCAGGATCGGCGTGGCGATGATCGCCGCCGCGGCCGCACCGATTGTGGCGAGGATCACGGCGAGCGCGCGCGGGGAGCGCCGGAACGACACCCAGGCCGCGCTCCGCAGCGACACGCGCCCGGTGGCGGCGTGTGCGGCGGTCCCCGCCCAGGTGAGCGCGGCGGCGAGAGCCAACAGGATCAGCGGGGCGAGCACCGCCGCGACTCCGGCCGTGAGCGCTTCGACGCTCGTCGCATCCACGAGGCTCGGGTAGGCGGTCACGCCGATGAGCTGCGCGTACAGCGCCGACACCAGCGCGAGCGCGGCCAGCCCGACGACCACCACGAGGGCGAGCGGGAGCACCGCCCGCGAGTGGGCGCGAAGGATCTCGCGGGCGGTCGAAAGCGACTCGGTGAAGCGCGCACGGTTCGCTGCCATGACGGTCCTTCGTTCCTGACCCCGCTCGGGTGGCGGGGCTTCCGCGAACGAATTCGCTCGGCCAGAGAGTAGTGGAGTTCGGCTCCGCTCCTCGCACCCGAGAAAGGGGGTCAGACCGGGTGTTTCGTCAGATCCTGCGCCAGCATCACGAGGATGCCGCTCGGGCCGCGCAGATACGTGAGCTTGTACACGTCTTGGTAGTTCGCGACCCCGCGCAGCGGATGGCATCCGTGCGTCGCGGCGGCCGCGAGCGCGGCGTCGAGATCGGGCACCGAGAACGCGACCCGGTGCATGCCGATCTCGTTCGGTTGCGTCGGTTCGGTGTCGATCGCGTCGGGGTGGATGTACTCGAACAGCTCCAGCTGGCCCTGACCGCCGGGGGTCTCGAGCATCGCGATGCGGGCGTGGTTGCCGTCGAGTCCGACGGCGGTGTCGGCCCATTCGCCGCTGATCGTGTCGCGGCCGACGACGGTGAGACCGAGGTCGGTGAAGAACGCGATCGCCTCATCGAGGTCGCGCACCGCGATGCCGACGTTCTCGAGTCTGATCGTCATGCGGGGATGCTACCCACAGCTGCCGTCAGTCGACGCCGTCGATCATCCGGCGCAGCGCCGCGACGTGGTCGCTGAGTGCCCGGCGCCCCGCATCCGTGAGTCCGATCCAGGTGGTGCGTCTGCCTGCCTCCGAGCTCTTGCGGGTGCGCAGGTATCCGGCTTCGGCGAGGGCGGAGATGTGTTTCGACAGCACTGAGTCGCTCACCTCGAGCACGTTCCGCAGGGTGGTGAACTCGGCTTCCGACACGGCGGAGAGTGTGGTCATGAGCTGCAGCCGCGCGGGGCTGTGGATCTGCGGGTCGAGTCCCTCCATCAGCCGAGCACCATCAGCACCACGAATCCGATGGCGGTGGCGACGGCGAGCGCGCCGAGAACGCGGGGGGATGCGCCGCGCGCGTGGGTCGACGGATTCCGCAGGTAGCCGCGCCACCAGTGGCGGGTTCCGAGGGCGCAGGCGATTCCGCCCAGGACGGCTGCGACCGCGACGATCCACCACTGCCCGGCGAACGCGGCCCAGATGCTGCCGGCGAGGGCGCCCAGGTAGGCGAGCATCGCGGGCCCACCGGGCGCGAGGGCGAGCTGGCTGGTGAGGCCGTCGACGGTGACGCCGTTGATGCGGTGGAACCGGTGGAGCAGGATCGCAGCGGTGCCGAACAGCACGGCGAGTCCCGCGAGCGCGACGCCCAGCCCGGCGACCGTCTGCGCGGCGATTCCGTACGCCGCGGTGGCGATCTGCACGGCGATGGCGATTCCGAGCACAGGGTAGAGGCCGGCGGGCAGGCGCAGGTTGGACGTGAGTCGTCGGCGCGCATCGTCGGCTGCCGAGAGGGAGGCGCGCGCTGTCTCGGCGTCGTACTCCGCGTTACTTTCCATGTTGGAAAGTCTAGAGCCAACTTTCCAACATGGCAAGTAAGGGTCACAGCGCGAGCGTCTCCGAGACGCAGATCGTGTTGCCTTCGGAGTCCTTGAACCAGGCGCTGCGTTCCGTGCCGACGTAGGCGACGCCGTCCTCGGTCTTCAGCCCCGGGAAGTCGTACTCCTCGAACACGACACCGTTCCCGCGCATCTCGGCCATCGTCGCGGGTAGGTCGCCCGTCGACCAGCCCATCTGGGTGTTCTGCGCGGTGCCGACGTTGCCGGTCTCGTAGAGCTGGAAGATGTAGCCCGACGGGCCCGAGTAGGCCAGCATCCCCGGCTTCTCCAACGTCGGTTCGAGGCCCAGTTTCTCGCTGTAGAAAGCTCGCGCGCGGTCGAGATCGGCTGCCGGGAGCACCGTGTAGATGGAGAGTGGGTTGAGCATGACCGCTCCTTCTTGTCGAGGATGCGAGAACTGCGTCCCCCGGTGCGTGTCGCTCCAGTTGCTACCTATTCACCGGCAGTATCGACCTGCCGGCTGCCGTGCGCAAGAGCCAGTCAGGCGGCCGTTCCAGCCGCCTCCTGACCCTTCTTGATCCGCTTCCACACGAGGTCGAGGATCGTGGCCGTCAGCACGATCACGACGAGCGCGATCGCCGTGCGCGGCTCGTTCACGAGCGTCGTGAAGGTGAACACCACGAACGTGCCGAGGGTCGCCACCAGGGCGATGATCAGGATGAACAGCTTCGCGCCGGTCTGCTTGTAGGTGCGGAAGTGCGAGATCGTCACCGCCGAGAACACGAGCAGCGCCACGGCGCTTCCGAGGGAGGCGATCGCGTTCAGGTCGAGCAGCAGCATCATCGCGATGGTGAGCAGCGCCGCCACCACCAGCCCCACAGGTGCGCGCCGCCCGATCGTCTTCCCGAACGCCCGCGGGAACTGGCCGACGTTCGCCAGGTGGCGCGTCATCCCGGCCGCCGGGTAGAGGCTCGCGTTCACAGCCCCCGTCGTGGAGAAGAGGGCGGTCACCACCATGAGCACGTAGCCCGCCTGGCCGAGGGTCGGCTTCGCCGCCTCCGCCAGCGCGGTGGCGCCGTACTCCACCACCTGATCCGCGGTGAGCGTGCCGAACACGCCGAGCGACACCGCCACGTACACGCTCGTCGCGATCAACAACGCCAGGTACATGGCCCGCGGCAGCTGACGTTTCGGCTTCGGCAGGTCTTTCGCGGTGAAGGTGATCACACCGAACCCGAGGAAGGCGAAGAACGTGAGCGCCACGCTCGAGATGATGTGCTGCAGGCTCGGATATCCGGCCGGGTCGAGCAGGCTCGGGTTCCAGTTCGCGATCGTCACGACCGCGAAGACGAGCAGGATCGCGAGCACCACGTTCACGATCACGGCCTGCACCCGGGCGACCGCGGTCGATCCGACGATGTTCAGGATCGTCATCACCACCACCAGCGCGATGCCGAGCACCATCGCCCAGCCGGGGTCGTCATCCGCGACCACGGCACTCGCGTACCCGCCGAACGAGGTGGCGACCATCGCCACCACGATCGAACCGGTCATGAAGAACAGCCACGACACGATGCCGGTGATGTGCCCCTCACCGAACCCCTTCGCCAGGTAGGTGAGCATGCCGCCGGCCGACGGGAAGGTGGCCCCCAGCTTCGCGAACGAGTACCCCTGCAGCAGGGCGATCAGGCCGGCGATGAGGAACGACAGCCACACCGCCGAGCCCGCCACGGCTCCCGCGGCGCCCAGCAGCGCGAAGATGCCCGCGCCGACCATCGCGCCCACGCCGATGAACGCGGCCTGCAGCACCGTCATCCGCTTGGCGGAGGCGTCCGCCTGGGGTTCGGCCGGGGTCGTCGGCTGCTCGCTCATCACTGCTCCGCGGCGACGAACTTCTCGATGAACAGCACCTGGGCTGCGATCATCCGCTCGATCTCACCCGGGTCGACCGACTCGTCGGATGCGTGGATGCGCGACTTGGCGGTGTCTTCCGCGCCCCACAGGATGATGGCCGCATCCGGCGACACCTTCTTCAGCGACGCGACGAGCGGGATCGACGCCCCACTGCCGATCGACTCCACGGATGCGTCGTACGCCTCCTGGAGGGCGGCGTTCGCGGCGACGATCGCCGGGTGCGACTGGTCGACGGCGAACGCGTGGCCCACCTTCACCCGGTTCACCTCCACCTCGCAGTTCCAGGGGCGCTGCGACCGCAGGTGCGACATGAGCGCCTCCAGCTGCCCTTCGCCGTCGGAGCCGGGCACGATGCGCATCGACAGCTTCGCCGTGATCTCGGGGAGCAGCACGTTCGACGCCTCGGTGGTGTTCGGCAGGTCCATGCCGAGCACCGTCACCGACGGCTTCGCCCAGATGCGGTCCGACAGCGACCCGGTGCCGAGGTAGTCGACGCCCGGCAGGATCGCGGAACCCTGCCGGTACACGTCCTCATCCATGTCGGCGCCGCTCCACGACGACGTGTCGACGCCGGGGATGACGGTGTCGCCGTTCTCATCGTGCAGGGTGTCGAGGATGCGGATCATCGCCGTCATCGCATCCGGCGCCGCACCGCCGAACATGCCGGAGTGCACCGGGAACTGCAGTGTGCGCACCGTGACCGTGCAGGCCACGTCGCCGCGGAGGGCGGTGGTGAGCCCGGGGCGTCCGGATGCCTGGCCGCCGATGTCGGCGATCACGTACGCATCCGCGGCGAACTTCTCCGGGTTCGCCTCGACGAACGCCTCCAGGTGCGAGATCGTCTCCTCTTCACCCTCCACGAGGATCTTGATACGACAGGGCAGCTCGCCGAGCGCCTTCAGGGTGGCGTAGTGGATGACGAGGCCCGACTTGTCGTCGGCGGCACCACGACCGTAGATGCGGCCGTCGGGTCCCTTCGTGGCGACGAACGGCTCCGTCGACCAGCCCTGGCTCTTCGGGGCCGGCTGCACGTCGTAGTGCGCGTAGAGCAGCACGGTCGGTGTGCCCTCGGGGCCGCCGAGGTCGCCGAACACGCACGGGTAGCCTCCCGGCACGTCCACCAGTTCGACGGTGGCCCCGGCCGCCGCGAACAGGTCGACCACGGCGGCGCCCATCTCGTGCACCGGGGCGGCGTCGAATCCGGGGAAAGCCACCGACGGGATCTTCACCAGGTCGGCGAGGCGCTCCAGCACCTCCGGCATCAGGTCGGCGACGGCCGCCTTCAGATCGTTCTGGGTCATGGTTACTCCTCTATCTGTCGTGTCTGTCGCGTGTCGCGTGTCGCGGCGACGTCACGCCGGGATGACCAGCTGGATGAGCAGGCCCGCGGCCACGACCGCCACCCACGACACCAGCATCGGGATCGTGAACGAGTGCCAGATGGGCACCTGGGTGAGCTTCGTCGAACCGGTCAGGTCGGTCTCGACCGACGCGATCTGCGAACCGTTCGCCGGGAACAGCCACACACCGATGAGCGACGGCCACATCGCCGTGATCACGCCCGGCGCCAGCCCGGATGCGAGCGCGATCGGGATGAGGGTGTTGGTGGTCGCCGACTGGCTGGTCGTGAGGCCGGCGACGAGGAACAGCGCGACCGCCAGCCACAGCGGCTGCTGTTCGATCAGCTGGCCGAGCGGTTCGATGATCGTCTCCTGGTTGGCGTCGATGAAGGTGTCCGCCATCCACGCGATTCCGAAGAGCGCCACAGCTGCCACGAAACCGGACCGCAGC
Organism: Actinomycetes bacterium; assembly: GCA_023386365.1. Taxonomy (GTDB): domain Bacteria; phylum Actinomycetota; class Actinomycetes; order Actinomycetales; family Microbacteriaceae; genus Homoserinibacter. Next base: position 18,808 of record JAEWJX010000051.1, read on the forward strand.
AGCGACTGCTCGACGACGAGCGACGGCTTGATGCGGCGCACCAGGATGATCACGAGGGCGACCGTGAACATCACCATCTCGATGACCGGCGACATGCCGATCGGCACCAGTTCGCCGTCGGCGTCGGGGAACGCGGGGCGCAGCGACGGGAACAGACCCAGCGCCACCACCAGAAGGGTGCCCGCGATGAAGATGAGGGCCGCCGTCTGACCGCCCGGCGGCACCTTGTGCTCGATGGTCACAGGCTCGGCCTTCCGGCCCTTGCCGGCGGAGGCATCCGCCACGGCGGTCGCCGTTGCGGTCGTGGTCGTTCCGTCGCCGCCGAAGCGGGCCTCGTACTTGGCCTGCAGCGCCGCCGGCACCTCCACCGTTCCCGCCTTCACGCGCTTCAGGAACTCGGGGTCGTCGAGCAAGTCCTTGCCGATGCGTTGCTGCACGAACGAGGTCGCGAGGCAGGCGACGACCGCGGCGGGGATGGTGATCGCCAGGATCTGGGGGAGGCCGTATCCGGTGCCGTCCATCAGCACCAGGTATGCGGCCATGGCTGCCGACACCGGGCTGGCGGTGATCCCCAGTCCGGAGGTGACGGTGGAGGAGGCGAGGGCGCGCTCGGGACGCTGCCCGTTGCGGTACGCCGTCTCGTTGATCACGGGGATCAGCGCGAAGAAGATGTTCGACGTGCCCGACAACACCGTGAACACGAACGCGACGAGCGGCGCCACATAGGTGAGGCGTCTCGGGTTGCGTTGGATGATCTTCGACGCGATCGACACCAGGTAGTCGATACCGCCCGCCGCCTGCATCGCCGAGGATGCGGTGATCACGGCGATGATGATGAAGAACGCGTCGACCGGGGGTGAGCCGGGTTCCAGTCGGAAGCCGAACACCAGGATCGCGGTGCCCACGACCCCCCAGAGGCCGAGGCCCAGCCCCCCGGTGCGCACACCCATCACGATCGCGCCGAGCACGACCACCGCCTGAAGGACCACCAAGAAGATGTCCACCGCTGCTCCTTTGACCGATGCCAGACGCACCACGACGCGGGACGTCGCAAGCAGTCAAGCAACGGGCCGGAGGCGGCACATCACGTCATTCGGGTGAAGGCGTGAGTGGCGGTTCGTCGAGGCTCAGTCGCGCCGTGCGATGCCCCCCAACCAGGCCAGCGACGGCTTCGGATGCCGTTCGAAGGTCTGCCGATCCCACCCGATGAGACCGAACGTGGGTCGGTAGCTTCCCCACTCGTAGTTGTCGAGGGCGCTCCAGTGCAGGTACCCGCGCACATCGATGCCCTCGGCCATGCAGGCGGCGATCGTCTGCAGTGCGCCCGTGGTGTAGTCGATGCGGCGTGTGTCGTCGTCGGTCGCGATGCCGTTCTCGGTGACGTAGACGGGGGTTCCGTTGAGCCTCCACGAGTTGCGGATGCCGTCGCCGATGGCAGGCGGGTAGTACTCCCAGCCGGTGAGGGTGCGCTCCGCGTCGGCGGGTGCGGCGAGCGGACCTTCCGGTCCGATCTTCGTGCGCGTGTACGCCTGCACACCGACCCAGTCGTCGCCTGCGGCCGCCTCGAGGAAGACGTCCTCCCGCGAATAGCCGTAATCGGCAGCCACCTGCTCGGCGCCTGGCAATGGCTGGTACGCCTGCGTCGCCACCGACCAGCCCGCACGGGATCCGGCGGAACGCACAATCGACACCGCGCGTCGGTGCGCGTCGATGAGTCGCGCGGTCACGGCCGGGACCCCCGGCGGCAGACCCGCCGACGGGAAACCGACCTCCGGGTCGGCGAGCACCGACACCATGTTCGGTTCGTTGATCGTGCACACCAGGTCGACCTCGTCGAGCACCGGCAGCGCCGCCTCCACGAACCTCTCGAACCGTTCGGGGGTCGCATCCGAATGCCAGCCGCCGTCGCGCGCCAACCAGACCGGGTTGGTGAAGTGGTGCAGGGTGACCATCGGTTCGAGTCCTCGGTCGCGCGCGGCGGCCACCATGCGGCGGTAGTGGTCGATCATCGCCCGCGAGATGAAGCCGCGCTCGGGTTCGATGCGTGCCCACTCGATGCTGAACCGGTAGGCGCCGAGTCCGGCGTCGGCGAGCAGCCGCATGTCGTCGGGGTAGCGGTGGAAGCTGTCGGCGGCGTCGCCCGAGGGTTCGTCGACCGGCGCCCCCGGCAGATGCCCGTGCTCGCGCTGCCACCAGTCGGAGTTGACGTTGTTGCCCTCGATCTGGTGGGCCGCGGTCGAGGCGCCCCAGAGGAAGTCGCTCGGGAAGGCGGGGATGGTCATTGCGGCGGGTTCTCCTATTTGATTCCGGTGAGGGCGATGCCTTGCACGAAGTAGCGCTGCAGGGCGACGAAGACGACGAGCACGGGCACCACTACGACGACCGCGCCGGCCATCATCAGCCCGTACTGGGCGGCGTTCTGGCTGACCGAGTAGAGGGCCAGCGCGACGGGCAGCGTGTACATCTGCTCGCTGGTGGCAACCACGAGCGGCCAGAGGAAGTTGTTCCAACTGCCGAGGAAGGTGAGGATCGTGAGCGTCGCGATCGCCGGCCCGCACAGGGGCATGATCACGCGCAGGAAGATGCGCCACTCGCCGGCGCCGTCGATGCGTGCCGCCTCGATGAGCTCATCCGGCAGCCCCAGCATGAACTGGCGCATCAGAAACACCCCGAGCGGCGTGATCAGGAACGGCAGGATGAGCCCCGGGTAGGTGTTCACCAGGCCGAGGTTCGCGGTGAGCACGAACAGCGGCACGAACGTGACCACGCCGGGCACCATCAGCGTGCCCAGCACGAGGACGAACAGCAGCTTCTTGCCGCGGAACTCCAACTTCGCCAGCGCGTACCCGACCATCGACGAGAACACGATGTTGCCGGCGGTGACGACCACCGCCACCACGGTGCTGTTCGTGAAGTAGGTGGCGAAGTCGAGACGCCCGAACAGCTGGGTGAAGTTGTCGAGCGTCCAGTCGATCGGCAGGAACGTCGTCGGGTTCTGGCGGATCTCGGCCGTCGACTTGAACGACGAGAACAGCATCCACACGAACGGTGTCACCATCGCGACGAGGCCGACGGTGAGCGCGACGTAGAGCACGGCGGTGCGGCGACGGATGCGGCGCCGCTCGGCGGAGGTGCCCGCGCTGAGAGCGGTCATGGTCAGTCCTTCTTCCCGAGCAGGCGGAACTGGATGAGCGAGAGCAGCACGACCGCGATGAAGAGCACGTAGCTCGCGGCTGACGCGTACGAGTAGTTGCCGAACCCGAACTGCTGGAACGTGTACATCGCGGCCGACAGCGTCGAGTCGAGGGGACCGCCGCGGGTCATCACGAACGGCTCCTCGAAGAACTGCAGGTAGCCGATGCCGGTGATCACGGCCGCGAACAGCAGCGCCGGCCGCATGGCGGGGATCGTGATGCTCACGAACCGCTGCCAGGCGTTCGCGCCGTCGACCATGGCGGCTTCGTGGTGTTCGCGCGGCACCCCCTGCAGGGCGGCGAGGAAGATCACCATCAGCGTGCCGAGGTTGCGCCACACCGCCATGAGGATGAGCGACGGCAACGCCCAGGTGGTCGACTGCAGCCAGTTGGGCCCCTCGATGCCGAAGATCGCGAGGAAGCCGTTCAGCAGTCCCTCGGGCTGCAGGATGAACCGCCACACGATCGCGATCGCGACGATGCTGGTGACGACGGGCGCGTAGTAGCCCACCCGGAAGATCGTGCGCAGCCGCGTGATGCCGGTGTTCAGCGCCAGCGCCACTGCGAGCGCCGCCGCCATGGTGAGCGGCACGCCGACGACCACGAAGATGAAGGTGTTCAGCAGCGAACGGAGGAAGCGATCGTCGCCGAACAGGGTGACGAAGTTCTCCAGGCCCACGAAGTCGACGTTGAACGGGGTCCGCAGGTCGCGGGTCGTCAGGTCGGTGAAGCTCATCGCGAACGACGCGAGGATGGGCCCGGCCATGAAGACCAGGAACAGCACCAGGAAGGGCGTAGCGAACCCCCAGGCGATGAGGGTCGCCCGTCGGCTCCGGCGCGCCGCGAGGCGGCGCACCGGAACCGTGCGTGCGGACGTGGACATGCGGGTCAGCCGATGCCGATCGTCTCGGCCTGCTGTTGCACGGTCGCGAGGGCGTCGTCGACGCTGGTCTCGCCGCGGGTGACCTTCTCCAGCTCCTGATCGATCACCGCCGACACCTGCGCCCAGGTGGGGATCGCGGGCGGGGCTTTCGAGTCGAGCAGCTGCTCGCCGAAGACGCTCAGGTACGGGTCATCGGCGAGCACCGGGTCATCCCATGCCGACTGCACGCTGGGCAGGTCCTTCGAGATCTCGTACCAGGCCAGTTGCGTCTCCGGCTGGCTGAGCCAGCGCACGAACTTCCAAGAAGCGTCGCGGTTCTCGCTGTCCTCGAACACGGCCAGGTTTCCGCCGCCCGTGAAGCTGGTGCGGGTGTCGGCCCCCGGCACCACGGCCACGTCGAACTTGTCGGCGAAATCGGCACCGCCCTGCTCGAGGAGCAGGCTCACGTGGTACGGGCCGGAGAAGAAGGAACCCACCTGGCCCGAGATGAACTGCTGCTCGATCTGGCCGCCCTCGAGGCGTTCCTTCGCGGCGAGACCGTCGTCGAAGAAACTCGCGTAGTAGCTGAACGCCTCGTTCCATGCGTCGTCGTCGAGAGTGAACTCGTTGTCGGCGTTCAGGATGTCGCCGCCCTTCTGCCAGGCGAACGGCGTCACGTACTGCCAGGAGTCGAATCCGCCGGGCGGCAGCGAGACGCCGGACTCGGCGCCCTGGTCGATCATCGCGGCGGCGAACTCGGAGAACTCCTCCCACGTCTCGGGCGCTTCGAGCCCGGCGGCGGCGGCGAGGTCGGTGCGGTAGTAGAGCACGCGGGTGTCGACGTACCAGGGCACACCGTAGGCGGTGCCGTCGACGACTGTGGTGTTCCACGATCCCTCGAAGAACGACGACTCGTCGACGAGTCCCTCCGGCGTGGGCTCGAATGCGCCGGTGGCGGCGAACTCGCCCACCCAGGTGGTGCCGAGCATGCTGATGTCGGGGGTCGATCCGCCGGCGATCGAGGTGGCGATGCGGTCGTGCGCGCTCTCCCACGGCACGGCGGTCACGTTGATCTCGACCTCCGGGTTGTCCTCCTCGAACTGCTTGGCGAGCTCGCCGAGCACCTCGCCCTCGTTGCCCATCGCCCAGATCTCGACGGAGCCGGTGGCGGGGGAGTCGTCGATCGCGCCCCCGCTCTCGGGTGCGCCGTCGCTGCCGTCGCCGCGCCCGCATCCGGCCAACGCCAGTGCGCCCACCGTGAGAAGGGCTCCTGCGGTGAGCACCCGGCGCCGCCGGATTCCGTCAGGGGTTCTGGATCGGTTCATGCTTCTCGGCCTCCGTTGGTCGTCTGCGGGATGCTGCGGCGCGATGGCCCCCGTTCGGGGGTGGCACGCAGGGGATCATGAAAACCTAACACATGTGCGGTTTTCGTCAAGATGCATTAGATTCGGGCCGATGAGCGGTGCAGACATCGAACCGAAGCGGCGCGGCAGCTACGCGAAAGGTCAGGCCAAGCGTCAAGAGATCGTCGACGCCGCCCTCGTCGTGTTCGGACGCAGCGGATGGAACAGCGGCTCCATGCGCGAGATCGCCAAACGCGTGGGGCTCACCCCGGCGGGACTGCTGCACCACTTCAAGAACAAGGAAGAACTGTTCACCGAGGTGCTCCGCCAACGCGACCAGAAGGTGCAGGCGGCGGCCGGCAACGTCACCGAGCTGCACCTCATCGACCAGGTGCGCAACGTGGTCGCCTACAACCAGACCACCCGGGGACTCACCTCGCTCTACACGGTCGTCTCCGCCGAGGCGACCGACATCGACCACCCCGCCCACGCCGACTTCGCGCGTCGGTACGCCGAACGTGCTGCATCCACCACCGAGGTACTCGCCGACGCCCAACGCGACGGCCTCATCCGCGACGACATCGACCCCGCCCACGCGGCCCGCATCATCGCCGCCGTGATGGACGGACTCCAGGTGCAGTGGCTCCTCGACGAGCGGGTCGACATGTCGGCCGCCTTCGACGACTTCGTGCGCGGGTACCTGCGGCCGTCGACGCCGTAGCCGCCCCCGAACTGGTTGCGCCGTCCACGGGCCGGCGTCCATTACGTTTGAGGCGTGGGCCGCGCTGAGAAGAAGAGGGTGAGAGACCTCGTCTCCACTCTCGCCTGGAGCGTGCCCGAGATGAACCCGCGCGCGGGCACCCTGCCCCCGAACGCCGACGGGCTGGAGGACAGTGCCGAGTTCGACGTGCTGCCCGGCATCCGTGCGGTGCTGTTCCCGCACGGTGACGAGTGGCGGGCCCTGATCGTGCAGCTCGGCGCCGACGGCCAGGTGCAGATGATGGAGCACGGCATCCGTGCCCTCAGCGACGAAGAGGCGCCCCGCTGGTCGATGCTCGTGTTCCACGACATCCTCGCGTCGGTGGTGGCGCAGGCTCCCGCCTCGCCCCTGCCGCAGGAGCGACTCACCAAGGTCGACGGGCTGATCGACCGGGTCTGATCGTGGGCGAGCTGCTGCTGAAGCGCATCTACGAACCCGCCGACGCGGGCGACGGCTTCCGTGCACTCGTCGACCGGCTGTGGCCGCGCGGCGTCTCGAAGGAACGCGCCGAACTCGACGCCTGGTGGAAGGACCTCGCACCGAGCCCCGACCTGCGCACCGCCTGGCACCACGACCCCAGCCGTTTCGACGAGTTCGCGCAGCAGTACCGTGCCGAACTCGCCGAACGCACGTTCGTGGAGGAGGCGCTCACCGTGATCCGCGCCCACGACCGCGTGACGCTGCTGTTCGCCGCCCACGACCTGCAGGTCAACCACGTCGTGGTGCTGCGCGAGGTGCTGGAGGCGCGGCTCACACCGTGAACGCGAGCGCCACCGTGGCGAGCACCACGGTCAGCGGCGCGGCGACCAGCCCGAGCAGCAGGTAGCGGCGCCACGGCAACTGAACGTCGAGCGCCTTCAGGCGGTCGTGCCACAGCAGCACCGCCAGCGACGCCCACGGGGTCACCAGCGCGCCCGCGTTCACCCCGATGAGCAGCGCCGCGATCCGGGCGGGGGAGTCGGCGAGCGGCTCCAGCGCCAGATACGCGGGAAGGTTGTTGATGGCGTTCGCGCCGAGGGCGCCGGATGCCGACATCCGCAGCAGGGCGGCCGGCGAATCGCCGGTACCCGTCACGCCCCCGAGCAGCTCGGTGAGCCCGAGCGCGTGCCCGGCACCCACCACCAGGAACAGGCCGCTGGCGAACAGCAGCAGACCCCACGGGACCAGCCCCCAGCGCAGGCCGCCGCGATCCCGCACCGCGAACGCCACCACCAGCACGACCGCCGCGACCGTCGCCGGGATCCACACCGGGATGCCGCTCACCAGCAGCGGGATCAGCACCGCCACCACGGCGGCGGACACCCAGAACAGCACCGTGTCGTGCGGTTCGTCGGCCGCGACCGGTTCGTAGCGGGTGCCGATCGTGCGGCGGAACACCAGCGCGATGATCAGGCACGGCACCACGATCGCCACGATCGACGGCGCCACCATGAGAGCCGCGAACCGCCCCGGGTCGGAGAAGCCGAGCGCGTGCTCGGCGAGCAGGTTGGTGAGGTTCGACACCGGCAGCAGCAGGGATGCGGTGTTCGCCAGCCACACCGTCGTCAGCGCGAACGGCAGCGGCGGGTAGCCGTGGTGCCGCGCCAGCAGCACCACCACCGGGGTGAGCAGCACCGCGGTCGTGTCGAGCGACAGGAAGATCGTCGACGCGACGGCGAGCAGCACCACCAGCATCCACAGCACCCAACCGTGGCCGCGCGCCAGTCGCGCCAACCGTTCGGCGACCATCGCGAACAGGCCGGCCCGATCCGCCAGTTCGGCCACCACGGTCACCGCGACCGCGAACAGCAGGAGCGGCCACACCCGCTCGGCGATGCCCACCGCATCCGCCCACGGCAGCACACCGAAGGCGACGGCCGCGCCTCCCACCAGCAGCAGGCCGAGGCCGACGATCGCGAGACGCACCGCACGAGCGTAGCCCCGCCACGGGCCAGAATGGATGCGATGAGCGCACCCGAGATCACCCGCGGCGATCTGGCCGACCCCCGCATCCTGAAACTCCTCGAAGACCACCTGGCGGACATGCACGCCGAGTCGCCGCCGGAGAGCGTGCACGCGCTCGACGTGTCGGGGCTGCAGCATGCGGCGGTGACGTTCTGGGTGGTGTCGGACGGCGACGAGGTGCTCGGGTGCGTCGCGCTCAAAGAACTCGACCCCGGTCATGGCGAACTCAAGTCGATGCGCACCGACGCCGCCGCCCGCGGTCGCGGACTGGGGCGCCTGCTGCTGGAGTTCGTGCTCGCCGAGGCTGCTGCCCGCGGGTACACCCGCATCAGCCTCGAGACCGGATCGCAGGACTTCTTCCAGCCGGCGCGCACCCTCTACGCGCGGTACGGCTTCACCGAGACCGGCCCCTTCGCCGACTACCGCCTCGACCCGCTGAGCGTCTTCATGACGCGGGAGTTCACCGCCTGACCCGATCTCACCCGGCTACGGCGTCCGACTCCGCACATCCCAAATCAAGGAGTTCTTCTCCCAAATCAAGGAGTTCGGCCTTTCGTCGGTCGCGTTCAGCCACTCCGGCCAACACCAGCCACAGCAACTCCTTGATTCGAGGGGCGGGCTCCTTGATTTGAGAAGCCCCCGCCCGCCTGACCCGATCTCACCCGGCATAGGGGATGCGCGGCGCCCGCCGTAGGCGCAGAATCGTCCCGACGGCGCCCCGCCGATGACGAGGAGACGACGATGGACTTCTTCACCTGGACCTTCAGCTGGCTGTGGCTCGTATTCGAGATCTTCCTGTGGGCCGCCACCGTGATGATCCTGATCATGGTCATCATCGACCTGTTCAAGGACCACTCGCTCGCCGGCGGGTACAAGGCGCTGTGGTTGATCTTCCTGCTGTTCGTGCCGCTGCTGGCGACACTGATCTACATCATCGCCCGCGGCAAGGGCATGAATGAGCGCTGGTCGGCCCGCCGCGGCGTCGTCGCGGAAGACGACGGCTGGAAGCCGGCGGCCTCCAGTTCGCCCGCCGACGACATCGCCCAGGCGAAGGCGTTGCTGGATGCGGGCAGCATCAGCCAGGGTGAATACGACGCCCTGAAGTCGAAGGCGCTCGGAAAGCAGTACTTCGGCTAGCAGGCAGAAGGGAGTGACCGGTCCGTGACTACGGGGTTTCGCTCCCGGGTTCGCGGGTCGCGTCCACATATCGTGGCCGTGTGTGGCCTGCCAATCGACGGGATGAAGAGACCGGTGAGATTCCGGTGACCCCGAACGCGTCCGAGCCTCCGGCGACCGCGCCGCTGCTCACCCCCGCCCCCGCAGCGCGGGACGTCGCCGACCCGGCGCGAGACGAGTGGCGGCAGGAGTTGGCCGAACTCGGCGGACCGTCACCGCTGCTCCACTTCGTCGACGAGCCGGCGACACGGATCGAACTCTCCACCACGCATCCGGGTGGCCTCGCGCGGTTCATCACCGGCAAGAGCACCCTGCTCTCGCAGCTGATCCGCGACGACCTGGCGCTGCGGTCGGCCCGAACCGCCGCGGAACGCATCACCACGAAGAGCCTCGAACTCTCCACCACCCGCGGCATCGACGCGGTGCACCTCGGCATCGGGGTGGTGCGGTGGACCCACGACCACGTCGACTACTGCGCGCCGCTGCTGCTGCGCCCCCTCGCCATCCGCCGCCACGGGCGCGACTTCGAGCTGCGCCTGCGCGGTTCCGCCGTGCTCAACCCGGCGCTCGCGCGCGCCCTCGAGAAGCAGTACGGCATCTCGCTCGACGCCGCCAGCTTCGTCGCGCTCTCCGACGACGACGGCACCTTCAAGCCGAACGCCGTCATCGACCAGCTGCGCCGCCTCACCGGGCACCTCGGCGAGATCGCCGTGCAGCCGCGTCTCGTGGTCTCCACCTTCGAGGAGGTGGCGCAGGCGCTCGTCGCCGACGCCGTGCACCTCGAGCACCCGGTGCTCGACGCGCTCGCCGGCAACGCCACCGCCAAGTGGACGCTGGAGGAGGGGTACCAGGCGGTCGAGCCGATCGACCCCGACCGGCGCGAACCCTCCACCGACGTGCTGCTGCTGGATGCCGACGCCGAGCAGGAGCACATCGTCGCCCAGATCGCGGCCGGCAACTCGCTGGTGGTGCGCACCATGCCCGGCACGGGCGCCACCCAGACGATCGTCAACGCGCTCGGCATGCTGGTCGGGCAGAACAAGCGGGTGCTGGTGGTCAGCCCCCGCCGCGCCAGCCTGCGCGGGATCGCCCAGCGGCTCGGCGACGTCGGGCTCGCCGGTGTCGCGGTCGCTCCGTCGACCCTGCGCCGCGACGTGGTGCGGGGCATCGGCCGCGCCGAGAAAGCCACCCAGCCGCAGCTGGCGGAAGTCGACGAAGCACTCGTGCGTCTGCGCAGCGTGCTCATCGACTACCGCGAAGCCCTGTCGCGCCCCGACGACACCCTCTGGGTGTCGGTGTTCGACTGCGTGGCCGAACTGTCGCGCCTCGCCCTGCTTCCGCATCCGCCGTCGACCACGGCACGCCTCAGCCCCACCGCGGTCGCCCGCCTCGCCGGCGACCGGGCCCGCGCCGCGACCACCATGGTCGAGGCGGCGCGCCTCGGGGAGTTCCGCTACGGCCCCGGCGACTCGCCCTGGTACGGCGCCCAGTTCGCCACCGGCGACGACGCGCTCCGCGCGCACAACCTCGCGAAGAAGCTGCACAACGAAACCCTCCCGCGCCTGCTGGTGCGTGCGGGCGATGTGATCGGCTCCACCCGGATGCGCCCGTTCGGTTCCGTTGCCGAGCTCGGCGTCTACCTGCGGCTGCTCACCGACCTGCGCGACACCCTCGACAAGTTCGAGCCGGCCGTGTTCGACCGCTCCCTCTCGGAGCTGATCGTCGCCACCGCGCCGCGCCGCGAGACCCCCGAGATGTCGGGAGCCAACCGCCGCCGCCTCAAGAAGCTCGCCAAGGAGTACGTGCGCCCCGGCATGCACGTCGGCGACCTGCACGAAGCCCTCACCGCCATCCAGCAGCAGCGCATCCTGTGGCAGCGTTACGTCGCCACCGGTGTCACCCCGGAGGTGCCCACCGGCATCTCCGACGTGCAGGTGGCCTGGCAGCAGGTGACCGCCGACCTCGCCGAACTCGACGGGCCGCTCGGCCGCACCACCCGTGAGACGCAGCTCGCCGCGCTGCCCCTGCACCAGCTGTCCGAACTGTTGGAGCAGCTGGCCGTCGACTCCGACGCCCTGCACAACCTGCAGGAGCGCAGCGCCCTCATGCAGGAGCTGCGCGACCTCGACCTCGACGACCTGATCACCGACCTCGCCGCACGCCACGTGCCCGAAGAGCAGGTGGCCGCCGAACTGGAGCTCGCCTGGTGGCGCAGCGCCCTCGACGGCCTGCTCGCCGCCGACCGCGCCCTCCTCGGTGCGAAGACGGATGTGCTGCAGCGTCTCGAAGCCGACTTCCGTCTCGTCGACGAAGCCCACACGCAGGGCAGCTCCGGGCTCCTCAGCTGGCAGCTGGCGGAGAACTGGCGCATCGGAATCATCGACTGGCCCGAGGAGGCGGCAGCCCTCAAGCAGCTGATCGTCGCCGACGGGCTCACCTCGGAGTCGCTGCAGCGTCTCGCGCCGCACCTGTCACGCACCGTCGCGCCCGTCTGGCTCGCCTCGCCGTACGAGGTGGAGCAGGTGAGCGACACCATGTCGATCGACACGGTGATCCTCGTCGACGCGGGCGCGAGCACTGTGGCCGAAAACGTGGGCGCCATCCGCCGCGCGAAGCAGGTGATCGCCTTCGGCGACCCGGTGACGCAGACCCCCGCGCCGTTCCGCATCGGACTGGATGTGGGCGACGACGCGCCCGTCGCCGTCGCCTACCCGTCGGCCCACGCGCTGCCCGTGCGTGCCCCGGCACCCGAGGTCGCGGACGAGCCGGCCGACGAGCAGCTCGAACTCGACCTGCCGGTCGACGCCGACGGCGAGACGACCGACACCGACGAGGCGCCCGAAGCGCCCCGCCCCGACGCGGCCGCCCGCACGCCCGAACCCGCCGCGCCCGCCGAACCGGAACACGACACCGCCGCCGCCGACCTGCACGGCCGGTCCGCGTTCGCCCGCCTCGCATCCGTGCTGCCCACGCTCGCACTCACCCGCAGCTACCGGGCGGGCGGCGAGGACCTCGCCGAACTGGTGAACCGCCGCTTCTACGGCGGCCGCATCGACGCGCTCCCGTGGGCGGGGTCGTTCCTCGGCCACGGCAGCCTGTCGCTCGACTACATCGAGAACGGCACCGGCCTGCCCGACTCCGTCACCGGCGCCGTCGAATCGGTGGACGCCGAAGTGGCGCGTGTCGTCGAACTGGTGGTCGAGCACGCCGTCACCCGGCCGCGCGAATCGCTGATGGTGGTCAGCGCATCCGACAAGCACGCCGTGCGCGTGATGAACGCCGTGCTCGCCAAGATGTCGACCCACCCGGAGTTGAGCGAGTTCGTGCTCGGCGAGCGGGCCGAACCGTTCGCGGTGCTGCCCGTGGAGCGCGCCGTCGCCCAGAGCCGCGACCGGGTCGTGTTCTCCCTCGGCTACGGACGCACCCCGCACGGGCGCGTGCTCAGCGACTTCGGACCCCTCGGTCGACCCGGCGGTGAGCGTCTGCTCGCCGTCGCCATGACCCGCGCCCGCCGCTCACTCGTGATCGTCACCTGCGTGCAACCGCAGGACCTCGACGCCGACCGCATGAAGCACGGCGCGGTCGCCCTCGCGGAACTGCTCGGCGAGATCGCGTCGCGTCGCGCCGAACCGCCGCTGCCCGACGATTCCGACCCGATGCTCGTCGACCTGTCGCGGCGCCTCGAAGCCCGCGGCATGCGGGTGGCTCTCGGCCACCGCGGCAAGCTGGGGCTCGTCGCCGCCAACGGCGGCATGTGCGTCGTCGTCGACACGGACGCCGTGTTCGCCGGCCGCAGCCTGCGGGAGGCTCTGCGCCTCCGCCCCGAGGTGCTGCGTCGACTCGGCTGGCACTACGCCCGCGTGCACGCGTTCGAACTGTTCGCCGACCCGGACGCGGTCGCCGACCGGATCGCCCGCACCGCAGGCCTCGCCGGCGGGCCGATCACGGAAGAGATCGCCGTCATTGCACAGCACCCCGCCGGCTGACGACGACCAGCACCCCCAACCGCGACCCCGCCGGAGGCGCCGGGTCACGACCGAGCCTCCGCCCGGAAGCGACCCCACCCCCGCGCCAGAGCCCCCGCGCCACGGCAACACCGACAACGACGAACGGATGCGGCGAGAGAAGCCGCCGCACTATTGAGGAAGGCCCGCCGGAGGCGGTCGTGCTGTCGGCGGGTTTCGATACGCCGCGCTGCGCCCGGTCGCCGAGACGGCGACCGGCGCGAGCCGCGCGAAGGCCAGAAATGGCCTTCGCCGTTGAGCGGCTCGCGCTACTCAACCAGCGGGGGTGGCGTGCTTACTTGCGGTCGGCGGCGAGCAGGTCGCGGATCTCGGCGAGCAGCTGCGTCTCGGTGGGGCCGGCCTCTTCGGGTGCGACACCCTTCTTCGCGGCCTGACGTTCGCGCAGCTTGTTCACCGGCAGCACCATCACGAAGTAGACGATCGCGGCGACGATGACGAAGTTGAGCGCCGCGCCGATCACCGCACCGAAGAAGATCGTGGCGGTACCGCCCGAGGTGGTGGGGATGTAGACGGGGAACGCTTCGTTCAGAGTCGCGGCATCGAACAGCGCGCCGATGGCCGGATTGATGACGGCGGTGACGATCGAGTTCACGATGGCGGTGAACGCGGCACCGATCACGACGGCGACCGCCAGATCGATCACGTTCCCACGCAGGATGAAGTCGCGGAAGCCCTTCATGGTGTCTCTCATTCTGTCGAGGCGGAGGTGGTGCTCGCCGCCGCGGGCGCAGCGGCGCTCGACGAGCTCGACGAGCCCGAGGTCCCGGATGAGGAAGACGAAGAAGAAGTAGAAGACCGCGAGTCGGTGCGGTAGAAGCCCGACCCGTTGAAGGTCACCCCGACGGCGCTGAACAGCTTGCGCAGACGGCCGCCGCAGGTGGGGCACTCGGTGAGGGAGTCGTCGGTGAAGGCCTGCTGGATGTCGAACGCGTTCGCGCAGTCCGTGCAGCGGTAGGAGTAGGTAGGCATGACTGGTTCAGGGTACGGGGAATGCGGTGATCCCGCTCGGGGCCACCACACCGTTCACGGGCATGTCATGACGTTCCGTGGGCACCTCGTCGACCAGCTCGTCGTCGTAGATGACGGCGTACACGGGCGGGCACCCTTCCATCGAGCCGAGGGTCTTGTCGAAGTAGCCGCGGCCCCACCCCATCCGCATGCCGTCGCGGGCGACGCACGCGGCGGGCACCAGGATCAGGTCGACCCCGTTGATCGCGATCGGGCCGAGCAGTTCGCTGGTGGGGGTCGGCATCCCGAGGATGTCCTGCTCTTCGTCTTCGCCGTCGTAGGGCGCCCAGTCGAGCAGCCCGTCGGCGCGCGACACCGGCAACAGGATGCGGATGCCGCGCCCGTCCGCCCAGCGCAGGAACTCTCGGGTGTCGGGCTCGTCGGGGGTCGACAGGTATGCGGCCATGAAGCCGACATCGAGGTCGGTGGCGAGCTGCACCAGGTGACCGGTGATGGCGTCCGCCGCCTGCTCCCGTTCGGTGCTGGTGCGGATGCGGCGGCGCTCGCGCAGCTCCGCGCGGAGGGCGCGTTTCAGGTTGCCGGGTTCATCTGCCACGTCACCGATTGTAAGAGGCACGTAACCTGCGGCGGGGAGGCGCGGGTTAGCCTGAGGTGCATGGCTACTCCCGCTCCCATCACGAAAGCCGTCATCCCCGTCGCCGGTCTGGGCACACGATTCCTGCCCGCCACCAAGGCGATGCCGAAGGAAATGCTCCCCGTCGTCGATAAGCCGGCCATCCAGTACGTGGTCGAGGAGGCGGTGGCTGCAGGGCTTCACGACGTGCTCATGATCACCGGCCGCAACAAGGCCGCCCTCGAGAACCACTTCGACCGGGTGGGTGAACTGGAGGCGGTGCTCGCCAACAAGGGCGACGACGAGAAGCTGGAGAAGGTCGACTACTCGACGCGCCTCGCCGACGTGCACTACGTACGTCAGGGCGACCCGAAGGGTCTCGGGCACGCCGTGCTGCGGGCGAAGATGCATGTCGGCCGCGAACCGTTCGCGGTGCTGCTCGGTGACGACATCATCGACAACCGCGACGTGCTGCTGTCGCGCATGCTCGAGGTGCAGCACCAGCGGCACACCACCGTGGTGGCCCTCCTCGAGGTCGACCCGTCGCAGACGCACCTGTACGGCATCGCCACCGTCGAACCGACGGAGGAGGACGACGTGGTGCACATCACGGGTCTCGTCGAGAAGCCGGCCCCCGGTGAGTCGCCGTCGAACTACGCCATCATCGGCCGCTACGTGCTGCGCCCGGAGATCTTCGAGGTTCTGGAGCGCACCGCCCCCGGCAAGGGCGGCGAGATCCAACTGACCGACGCGCTGCAGGAGCTCGCCACCGGCCCCAGCTGGGCGGGCGGCGTGTACGGGGTCGTGTTCCGTGGTCGCCGCTACGACACCGGCGACCGCCTCGACTACCTGAAGGCGATCGTGCAGCTCGCCAGCGACCGCGACGACCTGGGTCCCGACTTCCGTCCGTGGCTGCAGGAGTTCGCGTCGAGCCTTCCGCGCGACGAACAGGGTTGGCAGGGCGGCGAAGACGGCTGAATGGCCGTAAACCCCTGAGCGCCCAGTAGTCTGGCGCGCGATGGCCACACCCACGCTCAGCGACGGACCGGTGACGATCCGTCCCATCCGCATCCGGGATGCGCGCGCGCTCGAGAACGAGCTGGTGCGCAACCGCGGTTGGTTGCGCCAGTGGGAGGCGACGAACCCGCACGGGCCTGCCGGATTCGACGTGAAGGCGTCGATCCGTTCCCTGCAGTCGCACGCGCGCACCGGAGGCGGCCTTCCGTTCGCGGTCGAGTTCGGCGGCGAGTTCGCCGGCCAGTTGAACGTGTCGTCGATCTCGTACGGGTCGCTGTCGTCGGCGACGATCGGCTACTGGGTGGCGGAACGGTTCGCCGGCCACGGGGTGACGCCGACGGCCGTCGCGCTGGCCACCGACTACTGCTTCTTCACGTTGGGGTTGCACCGGATGGAGATCTGCATCCGTCCCGAGAACGCGCCCAGCCTGCGGGTGGTGCAGAAGCTGGGGTTCCGGTACGAGGGGCTGCGTCGCCGCTACATCCACATCAACGGCGACTGGCGCGACCACTTCTGCTTCGGCCTGGTGGTCGAGGAGGTGCCGCAGGGTGTGCTGCGTCGTTGGCTCGACGGGCGCGCCCCGGAGAGTGTGGCGCGCATCCCCGACGCCGACCTGCAGGCGGCCACCCATCCGCTGCGCCTCAGCTGACACCCCGGCCAGCCTGCGGGCTGCGCGCCCGATCGGCTCCTAACCTGGGCCGCATGGACTTTTCGGGGGCGGGCACGGCGATCATGCTGGCGCTCGCCGCCGTGCTGTGGTTCCTCTACCTGCTGCCCACCTGGGTGCGGCGCCGCGAGTTCCTCGCCACCGAACGGAACGCCACCCGCCTGCAGCGGGCGATCCGGGTGATGGCGGAGTCGGCCGAACTGCCGGATGAGGTGCGCGTGGAGGCGAGCGCCCGGGATGCGGCGCAGCACGAGAAGCTGCTGCGCCAGGAGCGTCGCCGTGCGGATGCGGTGGCGCGTGCCGAGGCGACGGCCGCAGCCGCGCGGGCCCGCGCCGCGGAGGCC
>JAEWJX010000019.1 GCA_023386365.1 Actinomycetes bacterium
CCGCGAGCAGGTCCGCGAGCTGCTGCTGGGAGTGCACCTGCTCGCGCGTGAGCAGCGCCGCGACGAGCGCCTGGCGCGCCGCCTTCGTCTGCGGCACCGTCGACGCCCCCCCCCCCGGCGCGGGCGCCCGGGCGCCCCGCCCCCCCCCCGCCGCCGCCGGTAGCCTGGTGCCGATGATGCAGGACTACGACGGCACCGACTACCCGGACGCGGAACCGTCCACCTCGTTCGCGGGTGTGCCCGACGGCTTCGCTCGGTTGTGGACGCCGCACCGCATCGCCTACATCGAGCAGGGCGGCGGTGCGCCCGGCGACGCCTGCGTCTTCTGCACGGCGCCGACCCTCACGGATGAAGAGGGCCTGATCGTGCACCGCGGCGCACTCGCGTACGCGCTGCTCAACCTCTTCCCCTACAACAGCGGTCATCTGCTCGTCGTGCCGTACCGGCACATCGCCACCTACGACGAGGCGACGGATGCGGAGGTCGCGGAGATCGGCGCGATCACCCAGACCGCGATGCGGGTGATTCGGCAGACCTCCCGTGCCGACGGTTTCAACATCGGCATGAATCAGGGAGCCATCGCGGGCGCCGGGATCGCCGGCCACCTGCACCAGCATGTGGTTCCCCGGTGGGCCGCCGACGCGAACTTCTTCCCGATCATCGCGCGCACGAAGGCACTGCCGGTGCTCCTCGGGGAGGCACGTGAGCAGCTCGCGGCCGCGTGGCCTCAGCGCAGCTGACGCACTTCGAACTGCATGCGGGGGTGGGCGTAGAACTCCTGCGACTCGACGAGCTGGAGTTCGCGTTCGCCTGACTCGTGCGTCGTGCGCAGCAGGTCGAACACGCTCGAGGTGGTGCGCGCGAGGGCCTCGGCCGCGCTTCCGGTCTCGCGGTAGTGCGCGGTGAAGAGCGCGGCGGTGACGTCTCCGGACCCGTTCGCCTTCATCGGCAGCAACGGCGTCTGCACGATCCAGGCGCCCGCGTCGTCGACGACGAGCATCTCGATCGTGCCGTCTTCCCGATCCGGACGTTCGACGCTGGTGACGAGGATCGTGCGGGGCCCCATGGCGCGCGCCGCGTCCGCGGATGCGAGGGTCGACTCGATGCTGTCGGGTTCGGTGCCGGTGAGGAACCCGAGTTCGAACTGGTTGGGGGTGATGATGTCGGCGACGGGGACGACTCGTTCCCGCAGCAGCACGGGGATCGCGGGTGCGACGAAGCACCCCGACTTGGCGTTGCCCATCACCGGGTCGCACGCGTAGACCGCTGCCGGGTTCGCCGCCTTCACGCGGGCGACGGCGTCGATGATCACCTCGGCGATGCCCTCCCCGCCCTGGTAGCCGGAGAGCACGGCGTCGATCTGCGGGAACACGCCGCGGTCTTCGATGCCGGCGATCACGTCGCGCACGTCGTCGGGGGAGATGAGCGGACCGCGCCACGCCCCGTACCCGGTGTGGTTCGAGAAGTTCACCGTGTACACCGGAAGAACCTCGACCCCGATCCGCTGAAGAGGGAACACGGCGGCGGAGTTTCCGACATGGCCGTAGGCGACCGCGGACTGGATCGAGAGGATCTTCACCCGGTCGATCATGCCACCGTCGCGCCCGTGGCTCAGAGCGGCATCCGCGGCATCTGCGGGGTCGTAGGATTTCGTGCATGAGCACCCCCGAATCCGGTTCCACCTCCGCCACCCTCCTCGGCACCGACCGCGTCAAGCGCGGCCTGGCCGAGATGCTCAAGGGCGGCGTGATCATGGATGTCGTGACCGCCGAGCAGGCGCGGATCGCCGAAGACGCCGGAGCCGTCGCCGTGATGGCGCTGGAGCGTGTGCCCGCCGACATCCGTGCTCAGGGCGGTGTGGCGCGCATGAGCGACCCCGACCTCATCGACGACATCATCGCGTCGGTCTCGATCCCGGTGATGGCGAAGGCGCGCATCGGCCACTTCGTCGAGGCGCAGGTGCTGCAGGCTCTCGGCGTCGACTACATCGACGAGTCGGAGGTGCTGTCTCCGGCCGACTACGTCAACCACATCGACAAGTGGCAGTTCACGACCCCGTTCGTGTGCGGCGCCACCAACCTCGGCGAGGCGCTGCGTCGCATCACCGAGGGGGCAGCCATGATCCGCTCGAAGGGCGAAGCCGGTACCGGCGACGTCTCCGAGGCGACCAAGCACATCCGCACCATCACGTCCGAGATCAACGTTCTGCGGTCGAAGACGAAGGACGAGCTCTACGTGGCCGCGAAGGAGCTGCAGGCGCCGTACGACCTGGTCGCCGAGATCGCGGAGACGGGCAAGCTGCCGGTCGTCCTGTTCACGGCGGGCGGCGTCGCCACCCCCGCGGACGCCGCCCTCATGATGCAGCTGGGCGCGGACGGCGTGTTCGTCGGGTCTGGCATCTTCAAGTCGGGTGAGCCCGCGAAGCGCGCCGCTGCGATCGTGAAGGCCACCACCTTCTTCGACGACCCCGCCGTCATCGCGGACGCGTCCCGCGGTCTCGGTGAGGCGATGGTCGGAATCAACGTCGCCGACCTCGCGGCCCCGCACCGTCTCGCCGAGCGTGGCTGGTAGCAGTCCGCGCGTCGGCGTCCTCGCCCTGCAGGGCGACGTGCGCGAACACCTGAACGTTCTGCGCGAACTCGGTGCCGACGCCGTTCCCGTGCGTCGGCCGTCGGAGCTCGAGGGTGTGGCCGGGTTGATCATCCCCGGCGGCGAGTCGAGTGTCATCGACAAGCTGACCCGCATGTTCGGCGTTGCCGAGCCCCTGCGGGAGCGGATCGCCGGGGGGATGCCGGTCTACGGCACCTGCGCCGGCCTCATCATGCTGGCGGACACCATCCTGGATGCGATCGGCGGGCAGCAGAGTCTGGGCGGGCTCGACGTCGCCGTGCGGCGGAACGCGTTCGGCAACCAGAACGACTCCTTCGAGACCGACATCCCGTTCCCGGAGCTGGGGGAGCGGCCGGTGCACGCGGTCTTCATCCGTGCGCCCGTCGTCGAGTCGGTGGGCCCGGCGGCGTCCGTTCTCGGCGCACTGCCCGATGGTCGGATCGTTGCCGTCGAGCAGGGCAACGTGCTCGGCACCTCGTTCCACCCGGAGGTGACGGGGGAGTTGCGGTTCCACCGGCGCTTCCTCGATCGCGTGCGCGACGCGGCCTGAGACTCGCGGCGCGTGCCGACTCACGCCATGCTGGCGATATGGGTCTCTACGCCGACTTCGCCCCCCGCCGCACCCGTCAGATCGTCGCCGACGTGGTCGCGGTGGTCGTCATCGTGGTGTCGATACTGCTCGGCGTCGCCGTCTCCAGCGCCATCAACGTGCTCGGAGGTGTGTGGGCGCAGCTCGAGCAGGCGGGCGCCGGGTTCGAGGACACGATGGGCGAGATCGGCGAGACGCTCGGCGACGTCCCGCTGATCGGGGGCGGTATCCGGGGTCCGTTCGACGCGGCGAGCGGTGCCGGAGGATCGCTGGCGGATGCGGGACGCACCGGCCAGGCCGCCGTCGAGACCCTCGCCACGATCGCGGGCATCGGGGTCGCCCTGCTGCCCATCACGGTCGTCCTGCTGGTGTGGCTGTGGCCGCGCATCCGATTCGTGCGGCGCTCGGCCGAGACGCGGGCTCTGCTGCGACTCGAGGACGGGGAGGCGATCCTGGCGTTGCGCGCCCTCGACGATGCGACGGCGCGCGAGTTGGCGGCGATCTCGCCGCGGGTCGTGCAGGGGTGGAGGGCCGGGGACGGCGCGGTCGTCCATCGGCTCGCCGAACTCGAGGCGCGCGAGGCAGGTGTGCGGCTGCCCGAGCGCATCGTGGTGGGCGGGTTGCCGGGCGGCACGGGCGCGCCCCGGTAGACTGGCCCGCGGATTTCTTCGAGAGGGGCACCGTGAGCGGGCATTCCAAGTGGGCGACGACCAAGCACAAGAAGGCGGTCATCGACGCGCGCCGTGCCAAGTCGTTCGCGAAGCTCATCAAGAACATCGAGGTCGCCGCGAAGATGGGCGGTGCCGACCTCGCGGGCAACCCGACGCTGTACGACGCCGTGCAGAAGGCGAAGAAGACCTCGGTCCCGAACGACAACATCGACCGCGCCATCAAGCGTGGTGCCGGCATCTCGGGCGAGGCCGTCGATTACCAGAACATCATGTACGAGGCGTACGGCCCGAACGGCGTCGCGCTGCTGGTCGAGTGCCTCACCGACAACAAGAACCGCGCCGCCGCCGAGGTGCGAACGGCACTCAGCCGTAACGGTGCGACCCTCGCCGACCCGGGTTCGGTGTCGTACAACTTCGCGCGCAAGGGCGTCATCTCCATCACGAAGACCGACGGCGTGACCGAGGACGCGATCCTCGAGGCGGTCATGGAGGCAGGCGTCGAGGACGTCGTCGACCAGGGCGGCGGATTCGAGGTCATCACCGACCCGAGCGAACTCGTGGCGGCGCGTACCGCCCTCGTCGATGCCGGACTCGACTACGACTCCGCCGAGGCGGAATTCGTGCCGAGCCTGAAGGTCGAGGTGGACCTCGAGACCGCGAAGAAGGTGTTCCGCATCATCGACGCACTCGAAGACAGCGACGACGTGCAGAACGTCTTCAGCAACTTCGACATCCCGGCCGACGTGCAGGCCGAGCTCGACGCCGAGGACTGAGCATCTCCGGCGGCGCGCTCCGCGTGCTCGGGATCGACCCCGGGCTCACCCGGTGCGGGGTCGGCATCGTCGATGTCTTCCCGGACCGTCGTGTGGCGCTCGTGCATGTGGGCGTCATTCGCAGTTCGCCTGACGCAGACCTGTCGCAGCGGCTGCTCGCCGTGTCGCACGGTATCCGGGATGCGATCGCCGAGTTCGCACCGCACGCGGTCGCGGTGGAGCGGGTCTTCGCTCAGCACAATCTCCGAACGGTGATGGGCACCGCGCAGGCGAGCGGCATCGCCCTGGTGAGCGCCGCGGAGAGCGGCCTGCCGGTCGCCCTGCACACTCCGAGCGAGGTCAAGGCCGCGATCACCGGCTACGGAGCGGCGGACAAGGCGCAGGTGGGCGCCATGGTGGCTCGGGTGCTGGGGCTGTCCGAGATCCCGAAGCCGGCTGACGCCGCCGACGCCCTCGCGCTGGCGATCTGCCACGGCTGGCGGGGTGGGGCGACCGCGCCGGACGCCGGGGCCACGGGCGGACTCACCCCCGCGCAACGGGCGTGGCGCGCCGCCGAGAAGTCGGTCGCGAAACGTAGACTCTAGAACATGATTTCGAGTCTCCGGGGTACGGTCGTGCATCTCTCCGGGGGCGCTGCGGTGATCGACGTCGGGGGAGTCGGCATGAGTGTCGCTCTCACGCCGGGTCATGCTCTCACCCTCCGCACCGGAGCGGAGGCGTTCGTGCACACGGCTCTCGTCGTGCGCGAAGACGATCTGAGCCTCTACGGATTCGCGACGCGTGAAGAGCTCGAGCTCTTCGACCTGCTCCGCGGGGTGTCGGGTGTCGGCCCCAAGTCGGCACTCGGGGTGCTCGCGCAGCTGTCGCCCGATGAGGTCGCTCGCGCGGTCGCAGCCGACGACGACGGGCCCTTCCGCAAGGTGTCGGGCATCGGCCCCAAGACGGCCAAGCTCATCACCATCTCTCTCGCCGGCAAGCTCGCGCCGCCGGCCGCGGCACGTCCCGGCGTCACGATCGTCGCGCCGGACTCGGATGTCGTGACCGCGCTCGTCGGCCTCGGCTGGCCCGAGAAGGTGGCCGCGGCCGCGGTGTCCGATCTGCTCGACGAGTTGGGCGACGCGGCGCCCGGCGACGTGCCCGCGTTGCTGCGCCTTGCGCTCTCGCGGCTGGGTCCGCAGCGGGCGGGGGTCCGCGCATGAGCGACCCGATCGTCGCATCCGGCCCCGAATCGGAGGCCGAGCTCGCCTTCGAGGGCGCTCTGCGTCCCCGCACCCTGGGGGAGTTCGTCGGTCAGTCGAAGGCCCGCGGTCAGCTGCAGTTGCTGCTGCAAGCTGCCGAGCTGCAGTCGCGCACGCCCGACCACATCCTCCTCGCCGGCCCCCCGGGGCTCGGAAAGACCACGCTCGCCATGATCGTGGCGCACGAGGGCGGCCGCCCGCTGCGCATGTCGAGCGGTCCGGCCATCCAGCACGCGGGCGACCTGGCCGCACTGCTGTCGAGCCTCGTGCCGGGGGAGGTGTTGTTCATCGACGAGATCCACCGCATGGCGCGCTCGGCCGAAGAGATGCTGTACCTCGCGATGGAGGACTTCCGCATCGACATCATGGTCGGCAAGGGGGCGGGAGCCACCAGCATCCCTCTCGACCTGGCGCCGTTCACCCTCGTGGGCGCGACCACCCGGTCGGGGCTGCTGCCCAATCCGCTGCGTGATCGCTTCGGGTTCACGGCGCATTTGGAGTTCTACGACGACGGTGAACTGGATCAGGTGCTCGCGCGCGCCGCCCGGCTCCTGGGCCTCGATCTCGCCCCGGACGCGCGGATCGAGATCGCGTCGCGCAGCCGCGGAACTCCGCGAATCGCCAACCGGCTGCTGCGTCGTGTGCGTGACTACGCGCTGGTGCACGAACGCCCGGCCGACAAGGAGTCCGTGCAGGCGGCGCTCGACCTGTACGACGTCGACCCGCTGGGGCTCGACCGGCTCGACCGCGCCGTGCTGGATGCGATTCTCACCCGATTCGACGGGGGCCCGGTGGGGCTGTCGACCCTCGCCGTGTCCGTCGGTGAAGAGCCGGAGACCATCGAATCGGTGGTCGAGCCGTTCCTCGTGCGCATCGGGATGATCAGCCGAACACCGCGTGGCCGCGTCGCGACCCCGGGTGCCTGGGAGCACGTGGGAGTGCGCCCGCCGCGAACGGGCGTCCATGTCGCAAAGACGCTGTTCGACGATGACGTATGATCGTCGGGAACCATCCAGCCTCGATCCGTAGGTTGCGCGAGGTTCCCCACATTCCCGGAAGGCCCGCTTCTTCTCATGCCGTTCGACCCGCTCCTGATTCTGCTCTTCGGCCTCCTGGTCGTCATGATCTTCTTCACCTGGCGCAACTCGCGTAAGCGCAAGGCCGACGCCGAGGAGATGCAGAACAAGCTCGTGCCCGGCGCCGAGATCATGACCCAACACGGCATCTTCGGCACGCTCATCTCCGTCGACGAGGAGAAGAACGAGGCGATCGTCGAGACGACCCCCGGTACCCAGCTGCGCGTGCACCGTCAGACGATCGCGCGCGTCGTCGAGCCGGAAGAGCTCGAGCTCGCCGACGAAGACGTGGTGCACGACGACGACGCCGTCGTCGACGACGCCCCGGTCGAGACGACCGAACCCGAGTTCGGCGAGCGCACCGAGAAGCCGAAGCGCTCCAAGCCCACCGAAACCGCCGAGTAGGCCGTGGCCGCACGTTCCACGCCGGTCCGGAAGGCCTGGCGCTCACTGACCTGGCTGGGTGTCATCATCGCCCTGCTGCTCGGCCTGCAGACCGCTGGCGCCATCTGGTGGGGCTGGGGCTGGGCACCGAAGCTCGCCCTCGACCTCGAGGGTGGTACGCAGATCATCCTCACGCCGACCCTCGAAGACGGCCAGCAGGTCACCGAGGAGCAGCTGCAGCAGTCGGTCGAGATCATCCGCAACCGCATCGACGCGGCCGGTGTCGCTGAGCCGGAGATCACGACACAGGGTGGCGACAAGATCGTCATCTCCATCCCGGGCACGCCCGACCAGGAGACCCTCGACCGCATCCAGCAGTCGGCGAAGATGGAGTTCCGCGCCGTTCTGCTGGCGGGCACGCCCGCCACCTCCACCGCGTCGCCGACCGACACTCCCACCGACGGGGCGACCCCCGACGCCACCGAATCGCCGACCCCCGCTGCGACGCCGACCGCCACACCGACGGACGCCTCCGACCCGGCGTGGATCACGCCGGAACTCCAGGCGGAGTACGACTCGTTCACTTGCGATCAGGTGGAGGACGGATCGGCGAGCGCCGCTCCCGCGGGTGAACCTCTGGTTACCTGTGACGTGACCGGTACCGAGAAGTACCTCCTCGGACCGGTGGAGGTCGAGGGTTCATCGATCGCCGATGCACAGGCGGGCGTCCGCACGACGAGCACCGGTGTCAGCACCGGCGAGTGGGTCGTGAACCTGTCGTTCGACGCGACCGGCACGGAGCAGTTCGCCGAGGTGACGACGCGGGTCTCCTCGCTCGAATCGCCGCGCAACCGCTTCGCCGTCGTGCTCGACGGTGCGGTCATCATCGCTCCCACGACGGTCGTCATCACCGACGGCCGAGCCGAGATATCCGGTAACTTCACCCAGGAGTCGGCGAAGGTGCTGGCCGATCAGCTGAAATTCGGCGCACTTCCGGTGGGCTTCACCGTCGAGAGCCGGGACACCATCTCGGCCACCCTCGGTCAGAGCCAGCTTCAGGCGGGTCTCATCGCGGGTCTCATCGGCCTGATATTGGTGTTCATCTACTCGCTGTTCCAGTACCGACTGCTCGGTACGGTCACGATCGCGTCGCTCATCGTGGCGGGTATCATCACCTACTTCGTGATCAACATCATGTCGTGGCGTGAGGGCTACCGATTGTCGCTCGCCGGTGTCGCGGGTCTGATCGTGGCCATCGGATTCACGGCCGACTCGTTCATCGTGTACTTCGAACGCATCCGTGACGAGTTGCGCGACGGACGCGGGCTCGTGGGTGCGGTCGAGGCCGGATGGAAGCGCGCGCTGCGCACGATCCTCGCGGCCAAGAGCGTCAACCTGCTGTCGGCGATCATTCTCTTCGTGCTCGCGGTCGGCTCGGTGCGTGGTTTCGCCCTCACCCTCGGCATCACGACGATCATCGACGTGCTCATCGTCATCCTGTTCACCCACCCGGTGCTGCAGCTCATGGCGAACACGCGGTTCTTCGCGAGCGGGCACCCGGCGAGCGGACTCGACCCGACAGCGCTTGGCGCCGTCTACCGGGGTCGTGCCGAGTTCCGCGTATCGAAGGAAGCCCGCCGCAGCGGCGCGAGCCGTGAGGCGGAGCGTCGCCAGACGATCGCGGAGCGCAAGGCCGCCGAACTCGCCGAGTCCAGCGCCAAGCCGTCCACCGAGAAGAAGAAGGGGGCCCGCTGATGGCCGGTCCGTTCCAGCGTCTCGGTAACGACCTCTACACGGGTGCACGCAGCGTCGACTTCATCGGTCAGCGCAAGTTCTGGTTCACGCTCGCCGGCGTGCTGATGATCCTGTCGGTCGCCGTTCCGTTCATCCGGGGCGGCGGGGACTTCCTCTCGGGCTTCAACTTCGGCATCGAGTTCCGCGGTGGCTCCCAGTTCATCGTGGCCGAGGTCGACCAGGACCCGATCGACACCGGTCTCGCCGAAGACGCCGTGCACGACGTCGTTCCGGAGGCCGTGGTACGTGTCAGCACCGTCGGCTCGGACGGCGTGCGCGTGCAGACCGACCAGCTGACCGACCCCGAGACCGCGGCGGTCACCGAAAACCTTCGCGAGGCATACGACACCGAATCCGTGTCGTCGTCCTTCATCGGCGCGACCTGGGGTGCCGACATCACACAGAGCGCCCTTCGGGCACTCGGCGTGTTCATCGTGCTCGCGCTCGTCTTCATGGCGCTGTACTTCCGCACCTGGAAGATGTCGATCGCGGCGATCCTGAAGCTCGCCCATGACCTCATCTTGACGGTCGGCATCTACGCGGCGACGGGCTGGGAGATCACCCCGGCTGCCGTCATCGGCTTCCTCACGATCCTCGGCTACTCGCTTTACGACACTGTCGTGGTGTTCGACAAGGTGCGCGAGAACACGGCCGAACTGGGCGACGAGTCGACCCGCACATTCGGTGAGGCGGTGAATCTGGCCGTCAACCAGACGCTCATCCGCTCGATCAACACTGGTGTGGTCGCGGCGCTCCCGGTCGCGGCGATCCTCTTCATCGGTGCGTTCGCGCTGGGAGCCGACACGCTGCGCGACATCTCGCTCGCCCTGCTGGTCGGAACCATCGCGGGTACGTACTCCACGCCGGCCTTCGGTGCGCCGCTGTACGCGTTCTTCCGCGAGCGTGAGCCCGAGATCGCCAAGCGCGACAAGCGGGTTCTGCAGGCTCGCGCCGCCGCCGTCGCAGCCTGAGCCGGTAGCGTGACGCGTCCTCTCCTAGAATCGACGTCTGGGAGAGGACGCGCGCGATGAGCACCGATACGCAGAGCACGGCGTCCCTGCGCGCCCTCCTGCCGCGCCTCTTCTCGCGGGCGCAGCCCACGGGTGCCGTCGACCGTCTGTTGAAGACGGTGCGTTCGCACCACCCGAAAGCCGACATCGCGCTCATCGAGCGCGCCTACACCGCGGCTGAGCGCGCGCACGACGGTCAGAAGCGTCGCAGCGGTGAGCCGTACATCACCCATCCGGTCGCCGTCGCGCAGATCCTGGCCGACCTCGGGATCGGACCCAAGACGATCGCGGCGGCATTGCTGCACGACACCGTCGAAGACACCGAGTACACCCTCGACCTGCTGAGGTCGGACTTCGGCGACGAGATCGCGATGCTGGTCGACGGCGTCACCAAGCTCGACAAGCTGAAGTACGGCGACAGCGCCCAGGCCGAGACGGTACGCAAGATGGTTGTGGCGATGTCGAAAGACATCCGCGTGCTGATCATCAAGCTGGCCGACCGCCTGCACAACGCGCGCACCTGGGGTTTCGTGCCGCAGGAGTCGGCGGCGCGTAAGGCGCAGGAGACGCTCGAGATCTACGCGCCCCTCGCGCATCGCCTCGGTATCCAGACCATCAAGTGGGAGCTCGAAGACCTGTCCTTCGCGGTGCTCTACCCGAAGCTGTACGTCGAGATCGAGAGCCTCGTTCGCGACCGCACGCCGCAGCGCGAGGAGTTCGTCCAGCAGGTGATCGACGCCGTCGGCGAAGACCTCCGATCGGCGCGTATCAAGGGCCAGGTCGTCGGCCGCCCGAAGCAGTACTACTCGATCTACCAGAAGATGGTGCTGCGCGGCCGCGAGTTCGATGAGATCTACGACCTCGTCGGCATCCGTGTGCTCGTCAACTCGATCCGCGACTGCTACGCCGTGCTCGGATCGATCCACGCGCGCTGGAGTCCGATCCCGGGACGGTTCAAGGACTACATCGCGACCCCGAAGTTCAACCTGTATCAGTCGCTCCACACCACGGTCATCGGGCCGAACGGGCGAGCCGTCGAGATCCAGATCCGTACCCACGAGATGCATCAGCGTGCCGAGTTCGGTGTGGCCGCGCACTGGAAGTACAAGGAGCGGATGGCGACCGGTCGCGTCGATGACCGCAGCCAGGCGGGCACCGAGATGGCCTGGCTCGCGCACATCAGCGACTGGCAGGCCGAGACGGCCGACCCGGGCGAGTTCCTCGACAACCTGCGCTTCGAGATCGGAGCGAAGGAGGTCTACGTCTTCACCCCGCAGGGCAAGGTGATCGGCCTTCCGGCGGGCGCCACCCCGGTCGACTTCGCGTACGCCGTGCACACCGAGATCGGCAACCGCACGATGGGCGCGAAGGTCAACGGCCGGCTCGTGCCGCTGGAGAGCGCGCTGAACTCGGGCGACGTGGTCGAGATCTTCACCTCCAAGAACCCCGACGCGGGCCCCAGCCAGGACTGGCTCGCCTTCGTCAAGTCGGCGCGTGCGCGCAACAAGATCCGCGGATGGTTCACCAAGGAACGTCGCGAGGAGGCGGTCGAGCAGGGCAAGGACTCGATCGCCCGCGCGATGCGCAAGCAGAACCTGCCCCTGCAGAAGCTGATGAGCCAGGACGTGGTGACCTCGGTCGCCGCGAACATGCGCTACGAGAGCGTTGAGGCGCTGTATGCCGCCGTCGGCGAGGGTCATGTGTCGACCCAGTCGGTGATCGAGAAGGTTCTCGCATCGCTGCACTCCGAGACCGAGGTCGAGGAGGAGGCGCTCACCTTCACGCCGAAGTCTCGTGGACGCGCCCTGCGACCCAGCGACTCGGGCGTACTCGTGCGAGGCGCGCCCGACATCCTCGTGAAGCTTGCGAAGTGCTGCACTCCGGTTCCGGGTGACGAGATCGTCGGCTTCGTGACGCGTGGCTCCGGTGTCTCGGTGCACCGCACCGACTGCGTCAACGTGAAGTCGCTGCTCGCCGAGCCGGATCGGATGATCGACGTCCAGTGGGCTCCGACATCGTCGAGCCTCTTCCTCGTGCAGATCCAGATCGAGGCGCTCGACCGTTCCGGACTGTTGTCGGATGTCACGCGGGTGCTCTCGGAGCATCACGTCAACATCCTGTCGGCGACCGTCTCCACCTCCAGCGATCGTCTCGCGCTCAGCCGATTCGTCTTCGAGATGGGCGACACCGTGCATCTCGACCGGCTGCTCAACGCGGTGCGCCGCATCGACGCCGTGTACGACGTCTACCGCGTCAATTCGGGCTGACCAGGCACCCGGCGAGGCGTCGCGTCGCGCGCAGCTTGCCCGAGAGATTGCGGGAGCGCTCCATGGATTCGATCGCGTCCGTCAGGCCGAAGTCTCCGATGTCGGCGAGCTGACGCACGGCGTCGGCATCCTGCTCGTCGAAGGTAGAACGGAAGCGCGCCAAATCGACCGCGGTGCGCAGCGGAGTGGTGACCGACGATCCGGCGAGAGACGTGACGTCTCCCGGGTGCACGACGCTTTCGATCACGTCGAGCCCTTCGGACGGTGCAGGCTGCCACCGCGCGGACAAGTCGACCAGGTACTCGCCTCGGGCCGGCGAAGATCCGCGAGCCCCCCAGATCCAGGCGGCCGTGCGGCGCGCAGCGATCAGACGACGCGGGCGGGTCGCGAGAAGCGCTGCGGCGCGGGAAGCCGGCACATCGGGAACGGCGACCGAGACGTAGCCGTCGGCGAGCCGGTAGACCTCACCGTCGAGCCGCATTGCCTGGCGTTCCGGATCGGGTAGATCGACGACGGGAAACATTCCTCCAGCCTGACGACTGGAGCCGACGTCGTTGGCGAATGATGTCGATCGGTGCAGAACTCGGGCTGTGGAGAACTCAGCTAAGCGCGTCGAGCCAGGCGCGCTGCGCGGCCAGAGCCTCTTCGGCCTTCGTGATCCGCGCCTTGTCGCCCGCCTTCTGAGCCGCCGCCAGCTCGTCTTCCGCCTTCGCGATCGCCCCGTGCAGTTGGGCCGCAAAGCCGTCGGTACGGGCCTGCTTCTCGGGGTTCGAGGTGTTCCAGTGGTCGTCGTCGAGCTTGCGGACGGCCGCCTCGATCTTGCGCAGACGGTCCTCGACCGCGCGGACCTGGTCGCGCGGCACCTTGCCGATCTCGTCCCAGCGGCGCTGGATGTCGGTCAGGGTGGCGCGGGCCGCGACGCGGTCGGTTGCCTTCAGGAGCGGCTCCGCCTCGGCCAGGAGGGCGAGCTTGCCCTCGAGGTTCGCCGCGAACTCCACGTTGTCAGCGGCATCCGCCTCGGCCTTCGCGCCGTAGAGCACGTCGCCTGCGGCCTTGAAACGCGCCCAGAGCGCGTCGTCGACCTTCTTGCCGGCGCGGCCCGCGGCCTTCCACTCGTCGAGCAGTCGGCGGTAGTCGGGGATACCCGCGACACCCTTGCTCGCGAGGGCCTCGGCGCGCTCGACGAGCACCTGCTTGCGGGTGCGGGCGTCTCGGTGGACGCTGTCGAGTTCGGAGAAGAACGCCTTGCGTGCCGTCTCGATCGTGGTGCGCGCCGCCCGGAATCGCTTCCAGAGTTCGTCGCCGTCCTTCTTCGGGATGCGCGGTCCGGTCTGCTGCGCGGACTGCCAGCGGGCGAAGAGCGCATCGAATTGTGCGGTCACCTGCTTCCACTGGGCCTTGGAGAGGTCCTGGGCTGCGAGGGCCTCCGCCTCGGCGACGAGCGCCTCGCGCTCCGCCACGGCATCCGCGACGGCCTGATGTGCTTCGGCCGTTTGCTTCTCGGTGGCTGCGCCGAGCGTCTCCGCGAGTCGCCCGAGCCGTTCCGCGAGGCCCTGGAGATCGCCGACGGCGTTCGCGGTGGGGATCGTGGGGGCGAGCGCGCTGACCGCCTTCGACACGTCCTGTGCGGGTGCGCCACCGCGGAGGCGCTGCTCGAGCAGGCCCACCTGCCCCTCGAGCTCGGCGAACTTGCGTTCGTAGTACGCGAGAGCCTCTTCGGGTGTCGCGTCCGGATACTGACCGACGGCGCGTTCGCCCTCTGCCTCACGGACGTACACGGTGCCGTCTTCGTCGACGCGTCCCCACGGGGCCGACTGCTCGTCGCTCACTGGTCTCCCACCTCTGGTTTCAGTCCGGCTGCCTCGTGCCGGGCCCGTGCCAGCCTATTGCAGGGTGAGGCTCGTGATGGTGGTGGGAACCGCAGGAGCTCCCGTGCCATCCGAACCGACGGCGTCGGGATCGATCCCCGCGGACGTGATGTCGGCGATCAGCTGGTCGAGCCCGCTGGTGACCGTCCCCACCACGGTGTACCCGCCGGCCGCATCCGCCGGGAGGGTGGTGTCGGCGGTGATGATGAAGAACTGGTGCCCGTTGCTGTACCCGTCGCCGCCGGCGCGTGCCATCGCGATCGTCCCTGCCGGGTAGACGCCGTCGGCGGGCGCGTTCTCGACGGGACCGTAGGAGAAGTCGGGGTCGGCGGCACCGGTGCCGTCGAGGGAGCCGCACTGGATGAACGAGAATCCGTCGGAGTTCGCCATCCGGTGGCAGGTCTTGCCGGGGTAGTACTCGTCCTGCATGTCGGCGATCCAGCCGGAGACCGCCTGCGGTGCGGCTGCGCCGTCGAGCGAGATCCCGAGGGCGACCGTGTCGTTGAAGACGAGTTCGCCCGTCCAGGTGCGCGCTTCGGCGAGTGCGGAGTCGGGGGCGCCGACGTTCAGATCTGCCTCGGCGCTGGGGGAGGCGCTGGGTTCGGGTGCCGGCATGCCGGGGCCGACGCTGAAGTACAGCACCTGAGTGGTGATCGCCAGGGCCGCCACGATGATGCCGCCCGCGACACCGAGGACGTTGTCTCGCCGCCGCCGCCGGCCCTGGGCCTCGTGGACCTCCTGGCGGGCCTGGTATGCGCGGAGGCGCTCGCGTGCCTCGCGCTGGTCGCGCTGCTGACGGTTCGAAGCCACTCGTGGTTCCTCTCAGACGGGGCGCGGATGCCGTCGCAGCCCAGGTCGACTTTAGCCAGGCGGTCGGGGCGCTCCAAACCGGCGGTGCGGGTGGCGTCGGATGCCCGGAATAGCATGGGCAGATGACCGGCCAGCAGGGACTCCGCACGGGGTCGACCCCGCTGGCCGTCCGCATGCGGCCCACGTCGCTCGAGGAGGTCGCCGGGCAACGCCATCTCCTGACCCCCGGATCGCCCCTCGGGGGGGGGGCGCGCGGCGGGGCGGGGGGGGGGGGGGGGGGGGG
>JAEWJX010000025.1 GCA_023386365.1 Actinomycetes bacterium
CCCGTGTTGGGCCCGGGGGTGCGCCCCCCCCGCGCAACGAACGGGTCAGATGCCGTAGCGAACGAACCAGGCGTTCTTGTCCCAGATGTTGTGCACCTCGACGACCTTGCCCGGACGCGGGGAGTGCACCATCGTGTTGCCGCCCATGTAGATGCCGGAGTGGCCGCCGCCGTCCATGACGACGACATCGCCGGGGCGTGCGTCTTCACGGGAGATCAGGGTTCCGCCGGAGCCCTGCGCGCGCGACGAATGCGGAAGCGCGACGCCGAACTGCGAGTACACGAACATCACGAAGCCGGAGCAGTCGAAACC
Source organism: Actinomycetes bacterium (assembly GCA_023386365.1). GTDB lineage: Bacteria > Actinomycetota > Actinomycetes > Actinomycetales > Microbacteriaceae > Homoserinibacter. The sequence goes on from JAEWJX010000025.1 coordinate 313, forward strand.
GGCGGGGGTGGCGCCGCCGTAGCGGTACGGCACACCCTGGTACTGGAGCGCGACCTGGACGACCTGGTCGAGCGAGAAGTTCGGGTACGGCGGGTTGGCGAGGTAGTCACGGGCCGTGGGGCCGGAATAGGCGGCGAACGCGGCACGCTGCGCGGCACGACGGAGTTCGGCGGCCGAGACGGTGGTGTAGCCGTCGCGCGCGGCGGCGGCGACCTCCACGTCGGCGACCTCGACGGCCTGGGCATCTGCCTTCAGCTGCGCCAGTGCGGAGGTCTCAGTGGCGCCGTCGACGGTCTCGGGCGAGTACGCGTACGCCGGCAGGGCGACGGTGGCGAAGAGGCCGGGCACCACGAGCGCGATGATCGCGACGTTTCGTACCGGGTTGCGTCGCTGGGTTCGGGTTGTGGGGGCCGGGGCGGCGGACCGCTCCAGATGGTTACCAGGAGTCAAGAGATATCTCCCGCGCTCGGCCGCTCGAGGTGACGGCCCCATCCCTTTCGTATGTCACGTCGCCCCGCAGAGGATGGGTGAACGAGGCGCCCTGCGGTGCGGCCCCCGACCGTCCTTGTGTGACCGGGGGACCCCGGAAGCCTATGCGAGGCTCGCCGGGTTGTCACATCCTCGTGCCCCGTTTCGGGCCGATTGTCCCCCGGAAATCAAGGGATCAGAGCAGCGCTCAGCTCTCGACGTAGATGTGCGACGCGACCTCGGTGGGCAACTCGAGCCCGTCACCGAAGCCCTCCACCTGCACCAGCACATACGAACCGGCAGCCGACATGGTGGCGTTGGCGCCCGGCACGACACCGGCCTCCCGCAGCTGCGCCAGCAGTTCGGGCTCGAACTGTACCGGTTCGCCGAGACGACGGATCACGCCCGACGATTCGCCGGGAACGGCGCTCACGCGGGTGACGAGGCTCTCGACCCCGTCGAGGAAGCGGCCTGCCGGGGCGTCGCCCAGTTCGTCGAGGCCCGGGATCGGGTTGCCGTACGGCGACTCGGTGGGGTGACCCAGCAGGTCGAGCAGGCGACGCTCCACCTGCTCGCTCATGACGTGCTCCCACCGGCAGGCCTCGTCGTGCACGTACGCCCAGTCGAGGCCGATCACGTCGGCCAGCAGACGCTCGGCGAGACGGTGCTTGCGCATCACGTGCATGGCACGGGTGCGGCCGTCGTGCGTGAGCGCCAGGTGCCGGTCGCCCTCGACGACCACGAGGCCGTCGCGCTCCATGCGCCCGATCGTCTGCGACACGGTGGGACCGGAGTGCCCGAGACGCTCCGAGATGCGCGCCCGCAGGGGCACGATCCCCTCCTCCTCGAGGTCGAGGATGGTCCGAAGGTACATCTCCGTCGTGTCGACGAGATCGGTCATCTTGGCCTCCCAGCAAGTCCGCTCCAGCCTACCCGGCACCCGCAGACACCGCCGCTCCCCGCCCACCCGCGGGATACGGCATGCGCCGCTCAATAGAATCGTCCTCGTGCCTGAGCTCGAGATCCCCCGCCACCTCCTCCCCGCCGACGGACGTTTCGGATGCGGTCCCTCCAAGGTGCGCCCGGAGCAGCTCGCGCACCTGCAGCAGAACGCCGACCTGTTCGGCACCTCGCACCGGCAGAAGCCCGTCAAGGAGCTCGTCGGCCGCGTGCGCGCCGGCGTCGCCGAGCTGTTCCGCCTGCCGGAGGGCTACGAGGTCGTCCTCGGCAACGGCGGCTCGACCGCGTTCTGGGATGCGGCGGCCTTCTCACTCATCGAGCACCGCAGCGAGCACCTCACCTTCGGCGAGTTCGGCGCCAAGTTCGCGCAGGCGGCGGGCGCCCCGTTCCTCGAGGCCCCCCACGTGATCAACGCCCCCGGCGGCTCGCTCGCCGAGATCGAGGTCGTGGAGGGTGTCGACGTCTACGCGTGGCCCCACAACGAGACCTCGACCGGTGTGATGGCGCCGGTCTCGCGCGTGCACGGCGACGCGGGCGCGCTCACCGTCATCGACGCGACCAGTGCGGCGGGCGGCGTCGACTTCGACGTCACCGAGACCGACCTCTACTACTTCGCCCCGCAGAAGAACTTCGCCTCCGACGGCGGGCTCTGGTTCACCCTCGCGAGCCCCGTCGCGATCGAACGCATCGAGCGCATCGCGGCATCCGACCGCTGGATCCCGGAGTTCCTGAGCCTCAAGAACGCGGTCGACAACTCGCGCCTCGACCAGACGCTCAACACCCCCGCCATCGCGACGCTGCTGCTCATGGAGGCGCAGCTCGACTGGCTGAACGCCAACGGCGGCCTCGCGTTCGCGGATGCGCGCACCCGCGAATCGTCGGACCACCTGTACGCCTGGGCCGACGAGCGCGCGTTCGCGTCGCCGTTCGTGGCCGAGCCGTCGCACCGCTCACAGGTGGTCGTCACGATCGACTTCGACGAATCGATCGATGCCGCCGCGGTCGCCAAGACGCTGCGCGCCAACGGCGTGGTCGACACGGAGCCGTACCGGAAGCTCGGCCGCAACCAGCTGCGGGTGGCGACGTTCGCCGCCATCGACCCGGCCGACGTGCGCGCCCTCACCGCATCCATCGACTACGTCATCGACGCCCTCTAGGCTGACCGGATGCGGATCTGGCTGAGCGAAGACGAGCGCCGCCCCGATCCCGAGCCCGTCGCCACCGACGACCGCGCGGCCATCGTGGCCGGGCTCGTGCTGTGGGTGCTCGCGCTCGGCGGGCTACTCCTCTTCGTCGGACCGCTCGTCGAATCCGGCCAGGTCTGGTGGCTGTGGACCTGCCTCGTCGGCATCGGTCTCGGCCTGGTCGTGCTCGTCTACATCCACCTGCGGCGCCGCCCCCGCGACTGACGCGTCGTCGTCGCCGGGCAGGTCGTGCTCGTCGTGTTCGAAGTCGATGCCATCGTCGGGGTCGTCGCCGAAGTCGTCGTCGTGCTCGTGGTCGTCGTCCGACTCGTCGTGGTCGTCGTCATCGGACTCGTCGTCGTCATCGGACTCGTGCGACTCGTCGTCGCCCGCCTCGGCGGCGGCCGCAGCCTGCGCGGCGCGGTACTCCTCCAGGCGCTCCGACCACGGCACCCAGTCGGGTGCGAGCAGCGCGCCGTCGCCCGGCAGCAGCTCCGCCTCGAGCACCGTCGGCGCTTCGTCGGCGACCTCGGCCACGCTCACCGTCCAGTGCCATCCCGGGTAGCCCGACATGGTGGCGGCGAACTCGAGCGTCGTCACACCGTCTCCGACACCGGTCTGCGAGACCAGTTCGCCGACGGTCGCGTCGGGTGTGATCTCGCGCAGCGCTTCCCGCGCGATCCGGGCGCGCTCCTCGGCGGACACCGGCTGCTCAGGCATCCAGGTCGTCGGCGACCTTGCGCAGCACGGCGGCGATCTTCGCGCCGTGCGCACGGTCGGGGTAGCGACCGCGACGCAGCCCTGCGCCGATGTTGTCGAGCAGCTTCACGAGGTCTTCGACGACGATCGCCATGTCGTCCGCCGAGCGGCGGTTGATCTTGGCGAGACTCGGCGGCGCGTCGAGGACGCGCACCGAAAGCGCCTGGGCGCCCTTGCGTCCGTCGGCGATGCCGAACTCGAGGCGGGTACCCGCACGCACGACCGCACCCTCGGGGAGCGCCGACGCGTGCAGGAAGACCTCCTGGCCGTCGTCGGAGGAGACGAAGCCGAAGCCCTTCTCCTCGTCGTAGAACTTCACCTTGCCGGTAGGCATGCCGGGCCTCTCTCGCTGATCTGATGGGCGGGGATGCGGGGCCTATTGTTGTCTCGTGCCCGAGAACGCCCCCGTCCCGCTCAATCGTACCGAACGTGTGCTCGCCGGGATGATCGCCGCCATCGTGGGTCTCTCGGTGATCGCGATCGTCGCGACCATGATCGGCTCGGCCGCCGGCGCCACCACCGGCGAAGGCATCTGGCCCGCCCTGGTGCTGATCGGCTACGTCGGGCTGCCGATCGCGTTCATCCTCGTCATCGTGTTCATGATCGTGAGCACCACCCGCCGTCGCCGGCTCGCCCGGGACGGTGAGCGGTAGCAGCTCCGCTCTCGCGCTCGCGGCCTGGCTGCGGGCGCTCGACGATGATGCCCTGACGGCGCTGCTGCGGGCCCGCCCGGTCCGGGAGAGCGGCATCCGCGACGTCTTCGACCTGGCCGAGGCGCTGCTCGACGAGGGGTCGGTGCAGGCCGCCCTCGAGCATCTCGACCGGCCGACGCTCGCCGCGCTGGCCGCGGCCGGAGTGCTGGCCGAGTCGGGTGCGGCGGATGCGGCGGATGCGGCGGATGCGGCGGCGATCGCCGCGCGCCTCGACGTTCCTGCGGCGCAGCTCGCTCCCCTGCTCGACAACCTCGTGGGTGCGGGCCTCCTCGACGACACCGACGGGCGGTACGCGCCCTGGGGTCCCGTGATGCAGGTGCTCCGCGGCTGGCCGGCGCTCGGCCTGCCGTCGGTCGACGAGCTGCTCCACACGTCCCCTCCTGCGGCGCTCGAGCCGGTCGGCGACGCCGACGTCGCCACCGCCGACCGCGGGGCGGCCGACCGGGCCTTCGCGGCGGTGACGGCGATCGGTGAGCTGGTCGGCACCCTCGATCGCGAACCCGCCCGCCTCCTGCAGCGCGGCGGCGTCGCCCTCCCGGACTGGCGGCGGATGCTGACCGCCACCTCGGCGAGCGGAGACGACGAACTGCGCGCCCTGCTCGACCTCGCGAACAGCGCCGGCCTCGTGCGCGCCGAGGCGGGCGCCTGGCGGGCGACCACCGCCGGCCGCGAGTGGCAGGAGCTCCCCCGGGTCGCCCGCTGGTCGGCCCTCGCCGACGGGTGGCTGGCGGTGGTGCCGCCGGAGCTGCAGCAGCATTTCCGTTCCCGCGCCCGCGCCCGCTGGGGCGACGGCCTGCTCGACTACCTGGGGTGGCTGTACCCGGCGGGCGAGAGCTGGATGCGCGACCGCGCTCGGGCGGCGGCCCGCTCGGCGGAACTGCTCGGCATCGTCGGCGACTCCGTCCCCTCGACCCCCGGTTCCGAGTTGCTCGCCCATGGGTCGGATGCGGCCGCCGCCGCGGTGGAGGCGCTGTTCCCCGCCGACGTGCGCCAGGTGTACGTGCAGCACGACCTGTCGCTCATCGCACCGGGCCCGCTCGCGGCCGACGTCGACCGGCGGCTGCGCGAGTTGGCCGACGTCGAGTCGGTGGGTGTCGCATCCAGCTACCGCATCACCTCCGCATCCGTCACCCGCGCGCTCACCACGGGCGCCACCGTCGACCAGCTGCGCGCGTTCCTCGCCGAGATCTCGCTCACCGGCATCCCGCAACCGCTCGAGTACCTGCTCACCGAGACCGCCGGACGCTTCGGCAGCCTGAGAGTGGGGGCCGCCGACGCGCCCCTCACCGGCCCGGATGCGGGTGCCCACTCGTATGTGCGCGGCGATGACGCGTCGCTGGTGGGGCAGCTCGTGATCGACCAGTCGCTCGCCTCCATCGGTCTGCGCCGCACCGGCGACCACCGCGCCGTCAGTCGGTTCGACGCCGAGACGCTCTACTGGTCGCTCGTCGACGCCCGCTACCCGGCGGTGTTCGAAGACGCGGATGGCGTGATCCGGGCGGTCAGCCGCAGCGCGCCCACCGCGGTGGCACCCTCCCCCTCGCCCGACACCGCCGTGATCCTCGTGGCGCGCCTCCGTGAGGCGGCCGCCGAGCAGCCGGTCGAGAGCGGCGCCGCCTGGAACGCCCGCCAGCTCGAACTCGCCATCAAAGCGAAGCTCGCGGTGACGGTGACGGTGCGGATGCCCGACGGCTCGGAGGTTCCCTACGTGCTCGAGCCGGCGGCGCTCGCCGGCGGGCGGCTGCGCGCACGCGACCGCCGCGCCGACATCGAACGCACGCTCCCGCTGTCGCACATCGTCGACGTCGCCCCCCTCTGACGGGGCCAGCAGGAACCGGGCCACGCCGGATAGGCTGGTCGGTTGTGAATGGACCGCTGATCGTGCAGAGCGACCGCACGGTGCTGCTCGAGGTGGCGCACCCGCAGGCGGAGGAGGCGCGGCACGAGTTGGCCGTGTTCGCCGAACTGGAGCGCGCCCCCGAACACGTGCACACCTACCGCATCACGCGCCTCGGGCTCTGGAACGCGCGCGCCGCAGGCCACACGGCCGAGCAGATGCTCGACACCCTCGAGCGGTACGCGAAGTTCCCGGTGCCGCAGACGGTGCAGATCGACATCGACGAGACCGTCGGACGCTACGGCCGCCTCGTGATCGCCCGCGACGACGAGGGTGAGCTCATCATCCGCACCACGGATGCGGCGGTGCTCGCCGAGATCACCCGCAACTCGAAGGTCTCCCCGTTCCTCGGGGTCCGCCGCACCAGCACCGAGTGGACGCTGCAGCCGTGGGCGCGCGGCCAGGTGAAGCAGGAGCTGCTGAAGATCGGCTGGCCCGCCGAAGACGAAGCCGGCTACACGCCGGGCACGCCGCACCAGATCGACCTGGTCGAGAACGGGTGGGCGCTGCGCCCCTACCAGCAGCTCGCCGTCGACAACTTCTTCGCCGGCGGGTCGGGTGTGGTGGTGCTCCCCTGCGGCGCGGGCAAGACGCTCGTCGGCGCCGGCGCGATGGCCGAAGCCGACACGACCACGCTGATCCTCGTCACCAACACGGTCTCCGCCCGCCAGTGGCGTGCCGAGCTGCTGAAGCGCACCTCCCTCACCGAGGACGACATCGGCGAGTACTCGGGGCAGCAGAAGGAGATCAAGCCGGTCACCATCGCGACGTACCAGATCCTCACCGCGAAGCGGAAAGGCGAGTACGCGCACCTGGCCCTCCTCGACGCCCTCGACTGGGGCCTCATCGTCTACGACGAGGTGCACCTGCTCCCCGCCCCCGTGTTCAAGCTCACCGCCGAGCTGCAGGCGCGCCGCCGCCTCGGTCTGACCGCCACGCTCGTGCGCGAAGACGGCCGAGAGTCCGACGTCTTCAGCCTCATCGGCCCGAAGCGCTTCGACGCCCCCTGGAAGGAGATCGAGGCGCAGGGCTTCATCTCCCCCGCGTCCTGCTTCGAGGTGCGGATCGACCTCCCGCAGTCGGAGCGCATGGAGTACGCCGCGAGCGCCGACGACGAACGCTACCGGCTCGCCGCGACCGCCCCGGCGAAGCTGCAGGTGGTGAAGGATCTGGTGGCGAAGCATGCCGGTGAGCGCATCCTCGTGATCGGTCAGTACCTCGACCAGATCACCGAGCTCGCCGAGACGCTCGGGGCTCCCGAGCTGACGGGTGCCACCCCGGTGACGGAGCGGGAGCGGCTGTTCCAGGAGTTCCGCGACGGCGTCACCCCGGTGCTGGTGGTGTCGAAGGTGGCGAACTTCTCCGTCGACCTGCCCGAGGCGACTGTCGCCATCCAGGTGTCCGGATCGTTCGGGTCGCGTCAGGAGGAGGCGCAGCGTCTCGGTCGCCTGCTGCGCCCGAAGGAGTCGGGCCTACCCGCCAACTTCTACACGCTCGTCGCGCGCGACACGGTGGATCAGGACTTCGCCCAGAACCGGCAGCGGTTCCTCGCCGAGCAGGGCTACGCCTATACCATCCTCGACGCCCACGACCTGGCAGCGTAGACGGGGGCTACCCCCATTGGGTGACGTCATCCCCGACCCCTAGGGTCGAAGGATGAGGACGACTCGATGATCGAAGCCACCCGACTGACCAAACGCTACGGCGCGAAGACCGCCGTCGACGACGCCACCTTCACCGTTCGACCCGGAATCGTCACCGGGTTCCTCGGACCCAACGGCGCCGGAAAATCCACCACCATGCGCATGATCGTGGGACTCGACAACCCCACGAGCGGCGGTGTCACCATCAACGGCGCCCCCTACGCGGCGTTGCGCGCGCCGCTCCGCGAGGTCGGCATCCTGCTGGATGCGAAGGCCGTGCACCCGGGCCGCAGCGCCCGCGGGCACCTGCGCGCCCTCGCCGCCACCCACGGCATCCCGCAGCGCCGGGTCGACGAGGTCATCGGGCTCACCGGCCTCGACTCCGTCGCCGGCAAGCGCGTGAAGGGCTTCTCGCTCGGCATGGGCCAGCGCCTCGGCATCGCCGCAGCTCTCCTCGGCGACCCGGCCACCCTCATCCTCGACGAGCCGGTCAACGGCCTCGACCCGGAGGGTGTGATCTGGGTGCGTCAGCTGGCGCGGTTCCTCGCCTCCGAGGGGCGCACCGTGTTCCTCTCGTCGCACCTGATGAGCGAGATGGCCCAGACCGCCGACCACATCATCGTGCTCGGCCGCGGCCGGGTCATCGCGGATGCCCCCGTCGCCGAGATCGTCGCCGGAGCGTCCGGCACGGGCGTCGTGCGCGTGCGCAGCCCGCACGCCGACCGCCTGGTGGCGGCGATCACCGCCGAGAACGGCGCCGCCACCGCGGATGCGTCGGGCCTCACCGTGACCGGGATCCCGTCGGAGCGCATCGGCGAACTCGCCGCACGCGACGGCATCGTGCTGCACGAACTCACGCCGGTCGCCGGTTCGCTCGAAGACGCCTACCTCGCCCTCACCCAGGACGAAGTCGAGTACCACGCAGGAGGTGCGGCATGACCGCGACCACACAGACCCGCGCGTCTGTCGCCGCCGACCTCGCCGGCGCGCGCCTCACCACCGGCGGCATCATCCGCTCCGAGTGGGTGAAGCTGGTCACGCTGCGCTCCACCTGGTGGTGCGTGGCGATCATCGCGGCACTCACGGTCGGCATCCCGGCCCTCGTGGCGCTCGCCATCGGTGAGGGCATGTCGGCGGGCCCGATGGCGGCCGACATCGGCTACTACACGTGGATGACGGCCACCACCGTGCCGATCGGCTTCAGCGTGCTGGTGGCGGCCGTACTCGGCTGCCTCGTGATCACGGGCGAATACGGCACCGGCATGATCCGTTCCACGATCGCCGCGGTGCCGCACCGCCTGCCGGCGCTGTTCGCGAAGGCGCTCGTCATCGGCGCCGTCGTGTTCGTGACCGGGTTCGTCTCGCTGGCGCTCGGCGCCGTCGTGAGCGGCGCGGTGCTGTCGTCGTCGTACACGATCGACCCGGCCGACAGCCGCGTCTGGCTGACCCTGCTGGCCGCCGCCGGCTACCCCGCGCTCGTCGCGGTGTTCTCGGTGGGTGTCGGCACCATCATCCGCAACTCGGCCGGCGCGATCGCCGCCGTGCTCGGTCTGCTGCTGGTGGTCCCCACGATCATCCAGCTGATCGGCGGCCTGCTGCAGGCGGAGTGGGCGTTCGACGTGGGCGCGTTCCTGCCGTCGAGCCTCGGAACCACCATGTACACGCCCGTCGTCGACGGCGGCATGACGTTCACGCAGGGCACCATCACGCTGGAGCCGTGGCAGGCCACGCTTGCGCTCGTCGCGTGGGCGGTCGCCGCCCTCGCGGGTGGCGCGCTGCTGCTGAAGCGCCGCGACGTGTAGTCGTTCCGGGGGGAGGACGACGCGCCGCCGCCGCCGCGCATGCGGTCGGCAGG